>NZ_JBPCKQ010000253.1:0-34971 GCF_051004135.1 Ornithinimicrobium sp. | reverse complement strand
AGCAGTCCTGCCCGGCGTTGTCGAACGCCCCACCCGGTGTCGCGGCCGCCGCGGCTGCCAGGTCGGCGTCGGCGAAGACGATGTTGGCGTTCTTGCCGCCCAGCTCCAGGGTGACCCGCTTCACCTGGTCGGCGCAGCCGCGCATGATGCCCTTGCCCACGTCGGTGGACCCCGTGAAGACGACCTTGCGCACGTCGGGGTGGGTGACGAAGCGCTCGCCCACGACGGAGCCGCGGCCGGGCAGGATCTGCAGCACCCCCTCGGGCAGGCCCGCCTCGAGCACCAGCTCACCGAGTCGGATCGCCGTCAGCGGGGTGAGCTCGGCAGGCTTGAGCACGACGGTGTTACCCGCGGCCAGGGCCGGAGCAATGGCCCACCCGGCGATCGGCATCGGGAAGTTCCACGGCACGATCACCCCCACCACGCCGATCGGCTCGTGGAAGGTGGTGGCGACCCCGCCCGCGACGGGGATCTGCTGACCGAGGTGCCGCTCCGGGGCACCGGCGTAGTAGGACAGCACGTCACGCACGTTGCCGGCCTCCCAGCGTGCGTTGCCGATGGTGTGCCCGGCGCCCCGGACCTCCAGGCGGGCCAGCTCCTCCACGTGCTCGTCGACCACGCCGGCGAACCGGCGCAGCAGCAGCGCCCGGTCGGCCGCACTGACCCGTCGCCACGTGCGCAGGGCTTCGCTCGAGGTCGCGATGGCCTGGTCGGTCGCGTCCCGGTCCAGACTGGGCACCTCGGTCAGGGCCGTCTCGGTGGACGGGTCGATCACGGTGGTCATCGGACGTGTGCCTCCTGCGGTCGGTCGGGTGCCGTGCGGGTCGTCGAGTGAAGCACAGCGCGGATCAAGGCGTCGAAGAGGCGGCCGTCGCCCGGATCCTCCTCGGGATGGGACTGCACCCCGAGCACCCACGGCGCCACCGGGCCACGGTCCTGCGGCTCCAGCGCCTGCACCAGGCCGTCGGGCGACCGCGCGGTGACGACCAGCCCCGGCGCGACCTCGTCGACCGCCTGATGGTGGTAGCACGGCACGGTGGCCTGCTCGCCGAGGGCGGCCGCGATCCGGGAGCCGGGCTCGGTGCGCACGCTCACCTCGCCGAAGCGGCCCGGTCCCGGCTGGTATGCGGTGCCGCCGGCCGCGCAGGTCAGCCCGGGCAGGACGTCGGGCACATGCTGGTGCAGGGTCCCACCGAGCGCCACGTTGAGCACCTGGGCGCCGCGGCAGATGGCCAGCAACGGCATACCCCTGGCCAGCGCGGCGTGCACCAGCGCGAGCTCGTAGTCGTCCCGGTAGGGCTCCGGCCGGGTCGCCGAATGCGGGTCCTGGCCGTAGCGAGCAGGGTCCAGGTCGCTGCCGCCGATCAGGACCAGCGCATCCAGGGCCTGCAGCACCGAGCTGTCGCTGCCGACCGGCGGCAGCAGCAGTGGCGTGCCGCCGGCCCGCACGACCGCCTCCACATAGGTGGCCGGGACCAGCGCGGCCGGCCGGCGCCAGTCACCCCAGGCCGCCTCCTTGTAGTAGGTGCTCAGCCCGACTCGCGGTCGCGTCACAGCCGTTCGAAGCCGCGGCGCAGCTCCCAGTCGGTGACGGCGGCGTCGAACGCCTCGATCTCCACGTCCGCGTAGTTGACGTAGTGATCGACCACCTCTGCGCCGAAGACCTCGCGGGCGATGTCCGACTCGGCGAACAGCTCCCGGGCCTCGCGCAGCGTGCGGGGGACGTGCACGGCATCGGAGGTGTAGGCGTTGCCCTCGGTCATCGGTGGCAGCTTCAGCTCGTGCTCGATGCCGTAGAGCCCACCGGCCATCATCGCTGCGAGGGCCAGGTAGGGGTTGGCGTCGCCGCCGGGCAGCCGGTTCTCCAGCCGGGCGCTCGCACCACTGCCGACGAGTCGCACCGAGCAGCTGCGGTTGTCCAGCCCCCACGCGACCGCCGTGGGGGCGAACGAGCCCAGCGCGAACCGCTTGTAGGAGTTGATGTTGGGTGCGTAGAAGAGGGTGAGCTCACGCATCGTCCTCAGCACCCCGGCAATGAACTGGTCGTAGAGCTTCGATCGTTTGCCCTTGCCCTGGCCGTCCCAGAAGACGGTGCTGTCATCGAGCCCGCGCAGGGACAGGTGGATGTGGCAGGAGCTGCCCTCGCGGTCGTTGGGCTTGGCCATGAACGTGATCGAGTTGCCCATCTCGGAGGCGATCATCTTGGTGCCGGTCTTGTAGACGCTGTGGTTGTCGGCCGTGGTCATCACGTCGTCGAACAGGAAGCCGATCTCGTGCTGGCCGAAGTTGCACTCACCCTTCGCAGACTCCACGACCATGCCCGCGGCATACATATCCCCTCGAATGCGGCGCAGCAGCGGCTCCACCCGTCCCGAGCCCATCACCGAGTAGTCCACGTTGTACTGGTTGCCGGGGGTCAGGTCGCGGTAGTCCTTGCTCCAGGCCTGCTCGTAGCTGTCGCGGTAGACGACGAACTCCAGCTCGGTCCCGGCGACCGCCTTCCAGCCCTGCGCGGCCGCCTTGTCGACCTGGGCCTTGAGCATCGAGCGGGGGGACATCGGCACCGGGGACCCGTCGGTCAGCGTGAGGTCGCACTGCAGCATCACGGTGCGCTCCAGCCACGGGACCCAGCGGATGGTGTCCAGGTCCAGGTCGAAGACCATGTCGCCGTAACCGGACTCCCAGGAGGAGATCGCGTAGCCGTCGACGGTGTTCATCTCGGTGTCGACGGCCAGCAGGTAGTTGCACCCCTCGACGCCGTGCGGCAGCGCGTGCTCAAGGAAGTAGTCGGCGTGCAGGTACTTGCCCTGCAGCCGGCCCTGCATGTCGGTGAACGCCACGATGACCGTGTCGATCTCGCCGGCCGTGATCGCGGCTCGTAGCGCGTCGACGGAGAGCATGCGGGGATTGCGCGGATGGGTGTCGTTGGTCATCGGTGTGCTCGCTCCTGTATGCCGGATGCTCGGGTCAGCGCAGGGTGGACTCGGCGTCGTCGATGCTGGAGAACTCCTCCTCCGGCGCGTTGCCGACCACGTGGTGGCGGCTGTAGAACTGGAAGTAGGCCAGGAAGGCCAAGAAGACCGCTGCGGTGATGCCGGCCGCCAGCTCATCGACGAAGAACGTCGCGATGACGGCGATGACGCTGAGCACCAGAGCCACGCCGGTGGTCACGACGCCGCCGGGGGTGCGGTAGCCGCGCTCCAGGTCGGGCTCGCGACGGCGCAACATGATGTGCGACAGGTTGAGCAGCACGTAGGACACGGTGGCTCCGAAGACCGCGATGTTGATCAGGATGCCGCCGTCCTGCAGGATCGCGGCGAGCAGGAAGCCGATGGTGCCCGGCACGATGAGCGCGACCCACGGGGTCTTGCGGCTGCCGGTCAAGGACAGGAAGCGGGGCAGGTAGCCGGCGCGGGACAGCGCGAACAGCTGCCGGGAGTAGGCGTAGATGATCGAGAAGAAGCTGGCGATCAGGCCGGCCAGGCCCGCGTAGTTGACGAATTCGGCCAGGGCCGAGCTGTCTCCGTATGCGGTGCGCAGCGCCTCGGGCAGCGGGTTGTCGGACTGCCCGATCGCGTCGGCACCGCCCGCGCCGGGCACCAGCGTCAGCATGAAGGCGGCGAAGACCAGCAGCAGCAGCATCGCGACGATGATGCCCTTGGGCATGTCCTTCTTGGGATCGCTGGTCTCCTCGGCGGCCAGCGGCACGCCCTCGACGGCCAGGAAGAACCATATGCCGTAGACCAGCGCGGCCAGCACCCCGGTGATGCCCATCGGCAGCAGCGCGCTGGACATCGCCGAACCGTCCGGCTCGATGTTGGTCAGGTTGGCCGCGTCGAACTTGGGGATCAGCCCGATCACGGTGGCGACGAGGGCGGCCACCGCCACGACGGTGATGGCGAACATCAGCTTGAGCGCCTCGCCCACGCCGTAGAGGTGCACGCCGACGAAGATCGCGTAGGCGGCCAGGTAGATCGGCCACCCGTTCGTGAGGCCGAACAACCCCAGTGCCTCGACGTATCCGCCGATGAAGACTGCGATGGCCGCAGGCGCCACGGCATACTCGATGAGCACGGCCACCCCGGTGGCGTAGCCGCCCAGCGGACCGAGGGCTCGCCGCGCGAAGCCGTAGCCCGCACCCGAGGTGGGCAGCGTCGAGGACATCTCGGCCAGGCCGAACACCATGCAGGTGTACATCACCCCCATCAGCACCGTGGCGATGAGCAGCCCGCCCCAGCCGCCTTCGCTGATGCCGATGTTCCAGCCCGCGAAGTCGCCCGAGATGACATAGCTGACGCCCAGCCCGGCCAACAGGATCCAACCCGCGGCGCCGGCCTTGAGCTGTCGGTGCTGCATGTAGTCGTCGTTGCCCGACGTGCCGTCCACCTGCGACTTGCTCATGGTGTGCCTCGTCCCTCGTGGTGACTCAGGTCATTGGACCAGTTGTGGACCTTTGGTGGGCCGAGTCTGGCCCTGCCCTGCCCCGACGTCAAGAGCGCGTCCTGTGCTGCGTCGCGTCGGGGCGTACCGTGGCCGGTGTGTCAGCGCAGCTCGGTCTCCCTGTGCCACCGGTGCGGGTGGGCAACGTCTTCGAGGAGACGATGGAGCGGGTGGTCCGGGCGATCCGGTTGGGCCAGTTCCCGCCCGGCACCAAGATGCCGCCGGAGCGAGAGCTGGCCGAGGTGCTGCGGGTCTCCCGCACCACGCTGCGCGAGGCGCTCGCGGAGCTGCAGTCCAGCGGCTACGTCACGGTGACCAGGGGACGCTACGGCGGGACGTATGTGGTGGACACCTTGCCCGGGCAGGATGCGCAGGCGAGCGGACCGCTGAATGCCGAGGAGGTGTGGGACCTGCTCACGCTGCGGCGCATCGTCGAGCCCGCGGCGGCCGAGCTGGCGGCGCAGCGTCCGTTGAGCAGCGCTCAGCGAGACCTGCTGTGGCAGGGGCATCTGGAGTGCGCGGCCGCCTCGGTCGGTCACTACCGCCCGCTGGACTCCCGGCTGCACCTGCTGATCGCTGAGCTGAGCGGCAGCGCCAGCCTGCTGCGAGTCGTCGCCGACACCCGTGCCCGGGTCAACGAGCTGCTCGACCGCATACCCCTGTTGCCGCCCAACCTGCAGCACTCCGGGCAGCAGCACGAGGCGATCGTGCGAGCGATCCTGGACCGCGACGCGCAGGAGGGCCGCCGCGCCATGCTGGACCATCTGGACGGCACCGCGGCCCTGCTGCGCGGCTTCCTCGGCTGAGGGCAGACTGGACTGCATGACCGACGCTGTCCTGGTGTTCGCCAACGCCAACGCCAACGCCGCCGCCGGCTCGGCCGACGACACCGATGTCGAGCGGGCCCTGGACGTGCTGCGCGAGTCGCGCGAGGTCGAGGTCGTGGTCCCGGGCCAGGGGCAGAGCCTGGACGAGGTCGCCGCCCGGGCTGCCGGCAAAGACGTCGTGGTGCTCGGAGGTGATGGATCGATGAACGGCTGCATCGCTGCCCTGCACCGGGCCGGCACCCTGCCCGACGTGCGGGCGATAGGCCTGGTGCCGCTGGGCACCGGCAACGACTTCGCGCGCACGATGGGTCTGCCCTTCGACCCGGCACCCGCCGCGCGGGTGGCTCTGCACGGTTCCCTGGAGCGGATCGACCTGCTCCACGACGACCAGGACGGCATCGCGGTCAACGTCGTGCATGCGGGCATCGCCGCGGAGGCCACCTCGAACGCCGAGCAGCTCAAGGGCGTGCTGGGCACCGCCGGCTATGCGATGGGCGCGTTGCGCGCCGGGGTGGTCGCCCACGGGTGGCACCTGAGGGTGAGGGTGGACGACGAGGTCGTGACCGAGGGGGACCGACCGGTGCTGATGGTCAGCATCGCAGTGGGTCGCTCCGTGGGTGGCGGCACCCTGATCGCTCCCGGTGCCTCGCCGACGAACGGGCAGGCCCAGGTGATGGTCTGCACCGCTACCGATCCGAGCGCGCGGGCCTCGTTCGCATGGGATCTGCAACGCGGACGGCATACCGCGCGGGAGGACGTGACCGTCCTGCGCGGGCGCAGCGTGCGGGTGGAGGCCGTCGGGGAGCACCCCTTCGGGGTCAACACCGACGGTGACCTGGACGGTGAGCATTGGTCCCGCCTCTGGACGGTGCAGGACAACGCCTGGGTATGCCGCGTGCCGCCGGAGTAAAGCCCCGGTCAGGGTTCGTCCAGGAGTTCGGGTTCGACCCCGGGCAAGCAGTGCAGTGCGGGTGCTTTGAGTGTCGTACATATTTCGGCGCGAGGAGATCGTGAGCAATGGGGGACAAGGCATCCGTCCTGGTCGCCGACGACGACACGGACATCCGTGAGCTCGTGGTCTTCAAGCTCGAGCAGAGCGGCGACGACGTCGTGGCAGTGCCGGACGGGGAGGTGGCGCTGGCGTCGCTGCGTGAGCAGCGCCCGCAGCCGGCGATCCTGGACATCATGATGCCTGGGCTGTCCGGCCTCGACGTGCTGCACGAGATTCGCGCGGACGAGGCGCTGAGCGACTTGCGCGTCATCCTGCTCACTGCCCGCTCCCGTGACCTGGATGTCGATGCGGGCTTCTCCACGGGGGCCGACGGCTACGTCATCAAGCCGTTCAGCCCACGCTAACTCGTGCACCGCGTGGAGTCCCTGCTGTCGCGTCGGCGCTGAGGGGTGGCATCATATGCCGCCGGCCCGGCGCTGCTGTGGGGCCTGCCGTGGATCTCGGTCCGTGTGCTGGCCGTCCATGCTCGCGCTGATGGTGGGCGTGCGACTGGTGCGGGCGGGTCGGGAGCGCCGCCATCGTCGCCTGGTCGCTCCGCTGCGCCCCCTGTTGCTGGAGCTCGCCTCAGGTGACGAGTCGGCCGGCGAGGACGTGGCTGCTGCCTTGAGCGGTGTGTCCGGCCCGATCCGGGAGGTGGTCGACGACTCCATCCTGGCGCTGCTGGGCAAGATCCGTGGGGACTCGTTGACTCCCCTGGTCGACGTGCTGCGCCGACACGGCCGGGATCGACGAGCATGTGCGCAGCTTCGGAGCAGGTCGCCGGTCCGTCGGGCGCGTGCGGCGTGGACGCTCGGGGGATGCAGGAGCACGACGCTGTCCGCAGGGTGCTGCCGTTGCTGCAGGATCCCTCGCCGGACGTGGCGCTCACCGCGGCCCGCGCGCTGGGCATGATGGGCGACCCGGTCGCGGCCACCCCCATCCTTGCGGCGGTCGCACCGGCCGGCTCCAGGCCCGGGCTGCCGGTCTGGATCGCGGTGGAGTCCGTGGCCTCGCTGGACACGGCGACCACCCCGGAGGTCTGCACCGCCGTGTCGCACCCGAGCCCGGACGTGCGGACGGCCGCGGCTCGCCCACACCATGGGCCATCTGCTGGGCGAACGCGAGCTGGTGGCCGGCCTGCGGGATCTTGACCGGCAGAAGTCGGACTTCGTGGCGACCGCCAGCCATGAGCTGCGGACCCCGCTGACCTCGATCAGCGGATACTTGGAGATGCTCGAGGACGGCGATCTCGGGGAGCTGTCCAGCCGTCAGCACAGTGCTGTTGCCGTGCTCAGCCGCAACGTCGGCCGGCTGCGCGGACTCATCGAGGACCTGTTGATCCTCAACCGGCTCGACAGCGGCAAAGGCCGTGCGGTCCACGAGGAGGTCAACCTGCCCCGGAGTGCGGTCGAGGTCATCCCGAGCCTGGACCCGATCGCAGCCAAGAAGGGGGTCGAGCTGATCGGTCCGGGCCCTTGCCCGCCGCAGCTGGGCCAGGCTGAGGCCGACCAACGAGGAGAAGCACTCTGTGTGATCGGCGACCGTGACCAGCTCGAGCGGGCGTTGACCAACGTCGTAGGCAACGCGGTGAAGTTCACCCCTGCCGGCCGACGGGTCACGATCAGTCTCGGCGGTGATGCCGCACGAGTCGAGTTCGTCTGTGAGGACTCCGGCATCGGCATCCCGGAGACCGACATGGAGAGTCTGTTCACCCGGTTCTTCCGGGCTTCGAACGCCGTGGAGCAGCAGGTTCAGGGCAGCGGACTCGGTCTGTCCATCGTGCTGGCGATCGTGGAGGGGGGCACCAGGGCACGATGGACGTCAGCTCGGTGGAGGGCGCGGGCACTCGGGTGGCGATCAGCCTGCCGCTCGCCGGCCCGGAGGAGTAATACCGAGACGACCCCTCTGTGGGAGGGTGAGATGAGACCACGACGACGACGCGGGGGCACGCCCGCGGTGGAGGTTATCGGACCGTCGTCGTGGGGGTCATCCTCAAGATCGTGCTCGTCGAGGGGGCCGGGCGATACACCCTGGCGACGGGCTACACGATCTTCGAGGTTTGGTGCCGACCTGTCCGACGTGCTCAACGAGCGCTATGGTCCGGTGATCGGCACTGCCTTCCTGGTGGGCTTCTGGGCGGCGTCGTTCTCCTCGATCATCGGGGTGTGGAACGGGGTGTCCCTGATGCTGTTGCTGCTGCTCGGCAAGCCGATCGCGCTGCACGGTCTGCTGAACGGCCGCCGGGTGCCCAAGGAGTGGGCCAATGGGCTGCCCACCAACCTCACCCTGGGCGTGACCGCCCTGAGCTTCTTGGCGTTGGGCGGCACCGGGCTGCGCCGCGCAATACAGAACGGACGCGAACCCCGGAGACCGTCGAGAGCGAAGACGTGGAGCTGGCAGCAACGCGATGGACCTTGGTCGTCGTGTGCACGTCCAGCGGGCAGGCCAAGTCACGGCAGATGCTGGGAGCGGCTGACTGCTCAGGCAGGAGTGCCGGCGAAGTCGATGCCCGCCTGGCTCATCTCATCGATCGCAGCTGAGGTCGACTCGGGTGCGACGCCGGCGACGAGGTCGTCCAGCACGGTGGTGCCGAACCCCTCCCGGACGGCGTCCAGCGCTGTGGCCCGCACGCAGTAGTCGGTCGCGATGCCGCATACGTCGACCTCTGTGACCTCCCGTGCCTGCAGCCACTCCGTCAGACCCACATCGCCCTCGGCGGACTCGACGATGCCCTCGAAGCCGCTGTAGGCGGCCTCGTGCTCTCCCTTGCGGAAGACGGCGTCCACGTGCTGCAGCGCCCCGTCGAGCTCGGAGCGGAACTCCGCGCCCTGCGTACCGACCTCACAGTGCACCGGCCAGGACTCGCGGAAGTCCGGCTCCGCAGACCAGTGCGCTCCCGGGTCCACGTGCCAGTCAGCGGTGGCCACGATCGCCGCATACTCCGCGTGCGTCGCCTGCACATAGGCGCTGATCCGCTCGGCGACGGCGACCCCGCCCTCGACCCCCATCGAGCCGCCTTCACAGAAGTCGTGCTGCACGTCCACGATCACCAGTGCGCGTCCCATGGACCCCAGGGTAGGCAGGTCAGGACCAGTCGTCGAGGTAGCTGGTCGGGATCGCGGGGTCGCCGTCGGAGAGTCGCAGTGCGCGGGTCGGCAGCTCGGCACGGGCCCAGGCGTGGTGCTCCCGTGCCGACCGGGCGTCGGTCGGCACGATGACCTCCCCGGCTCGCACCAGCGGCACCAGCAGGGAGCGGTCGTCGCCGTCGTCCTCGGGCTGACGCTGGATGCCGATGAGCTCCTCCTGGGCCCCGCCGGTCTCGTTGCGCCGGCGCAGCGCATACTTGCGCCCACCCACCGACAGCTTGTCCTTGCTGGCCTTGGCCACCCCCTCCATCTCACCGGCGGCACTCTCCCGGCTCACCAGCTTGTAGACCATCCCGGCCGCCGGAGCCCCCGACCCGGTGACCACCTGCGTCCCCACGCCGTAGGCGTCGACGGGGGCCACCTGCAGTGCGGCGATTGCATGCTCGTCGAGGTCGGAGGTGACCACGACCCGGGTGTCGGTGGCGCCTAGGGCGTCCAGCTGGACGCGGACCTCGTGGGCCTGGGAGATCAGGTCGCCGGAGTCCAGGCGGACTCCACCCAGACCCGGACCGGCCAGCTCGACCGCAAGCGCGACGGCCTCCGTCACGTCGTAGGTGTCCACGAGCAGCGTCGTGTCCGTCCCCAGCGACGCGAGCTGGCTGGCGAATGCCTCCCGTTCCGAGTCGTGCAACAGCGTGAAGGAGTGCGCCGCCGTGCCGACGGTGGGCACCCCGTGGGTCAGACCGGCCTGCAGGTTGGAGGTGGAGGCGAACCCCGCGATGTATGCAGCGCGCGCGGCGGCCACCGCTGAGTCCTCCTGCGTGCGCCGGGAGCCCATCTCGAAGCAGGGCCGGTCGCCGGCGGCGGCGGTCATCCGCGACGCGGCGGAGGCGACCGCCGAGTCGTGGTTGAGGATCGAGAGCACCAGGGTCTCCAGGATCACCCCCTCGGCGAAGCTCGACTCGACGACCAGCACGGGGGAGCCGGGGAAGTAGCACTCGCCCTCGGCATACCCGTGGATGTCCCCGGTGAACCGGTAGTCCGCCAGGTAGGCCAGCGTCGGCTCGTCGACGACGCCGGAGGAGCGCAGGAAGTCGATCTGCTCGGGGCCGAAGCGGAAGTCTGCGAGGGTCTCCAGGATCCGTCCGGTGCCGGCCACCACGCCGTAGCGGCGCCCGCCCGGCAGGCGCCGGGCGAAGGCCTCGAACACGCAGCGGCGGTGGGCGTGCCCGCTGGCGAGCGCTGCCTGCAGCATGGTCAGCTCGTAGTGGTCGGTCAACAAAGCGGTGCTGGTCATGCACTGCACCTTAGAGTGGGGGAGTGGCCGAGGCTCCCCCTGCACCGAGTGACCCGCAGCGGCAGGGGTCGACGGCGCTGCTGGACCGGCCCGAGGCCGACACCCCGTGGGTGACGCTGGTGTGGAACGACCCGGTCAACCTGATGTCCTACGTGACCTGGGTGCTCCAGACCCACTTCGGCT
This sequence comes from Ornithinimicrobium sp., assembly GCF_051004135.1. Classification (GTDB taxonomy): domain Bacteria; phylum Actinomycetota; class Actinomycetes; order Actinomycetales; family Dermatophilaceae; genus Ornithinicoccus. The sequence goes on along the minus strand of NZ_JBPCKQ010000253.1, from coordinate 24,147 downwards.
ACTCCCGGGCCAAGGCGGAGAAGCTGATGATGGACGTGCATCAGGTGGGGCGGGCCGTGGTCTCGACCGGGACCCGCGAGAAGGTGGAGGCCGACACCGAGGCGATGCACGGCTACGGTCTGTGGGCGACCTACCAGAAGGACGAGTAGTGGCGAACGGCAAGGATCAGTAGTGGCGAACGACCAGCGGCAGGAGTAGGCGGTGGCGACCGCATTCGAGCACCGGCGCGGTCGCATCGTCGGCCGGATGGATGCCGAGGAGATCGCCGTCGTGGTGCATCTGCTGCGACTCACCCGCGACTTCGTGGCGCCCGAGCGGGACGAGACCGGCGACCCGTTCCTGGACCTGGTGGCCGGCATGGGGGAGAGCGACCCCGACCCCCAGGAGCCCAGCGACCCGGCGCTGCGCCGGTTGCTGCCGCCCGCGCACCGCACCGACGCCGAGCAGGCCGCCCAGTTCCGGTCGCTGACCGAGCACTCGCTGCGCACCCGCAAGGCGGCCACTCTCACCACCGCGATCACCGTGCTCACGGACGCCGAGCCGCCGAAGATCGACCTGAACCAGGGACAGGCGCAGGCGGTGGCGGTCGCCCTGACCGACATCCGGCTGATCCTTGGCGAGCGGCTCGGCCTGCGCACCGACGAGGACTCCACCCGGCTGCATACCGAGCTGCAGGAGGCGCTCGACGGTGAGCGTGACCTGGACCCGGCGACCGCCCAGCAGATGGCCTACTACGACTTCCTGTCCTGGCTGCAGGAGAGCCTCACCATGGCGCTGCTGGAGGGCTGAGCCCCGGCAGTAGGGTGGCGCCCATCATGACGATCCAGCCTGCCCCCACGTCCGCCACCGAGGGCGCCGAGGTCACCGGACATGACGTCCGGGTCCGGTTCTGCCCCAGCCCGACCGGCACCCCGCACGTCGGGCTGGCCCGTACGGCCCTGTTCAACTGGGCCTTCGCCCGGCACCACGGCGGCACCCTGGTCTTCCGCCTCGAGGACACCGATGCCTCCCGGGACTCCGCGGAGTCCGCCGAGCAGATCGTGCAGGCCCTGGAGTGGCTCGGCCTGGACTATGACGAGGGTCCGGAGATCGGCGGCCCCTACGCCCCCTACCGGCAGAGCGAGCGGGCCAAGGAGCACCGCCGGGTCGCCCAGGCGCTGCTGGACGCCGGCTACGCCTACGAGTCGTTCTCCACCCCCGAGGAGGTCGAAGCCCGGCACCGCGCGGCCGGGCGCGACCCCAAGCTCGGCTACGACAACCACGACCGCGAGCTCACGCAGGACCAGCGCACGACATACCGCGAGCAGGGCCGGGAGCCGGTGCTGCGACTGCGGATGCCCGAGGAGGACCTGAGCTTCACCGACATGGTGCGCGGCGAGGTGACCTTCCGGGCCGGCTCGGTGCCCGACTTCGTCATCGTGCGCGGCAACGGCCAGCCGCTTTACACCCTGGTCAACCCGGTCGACGACGCCGCGATGCGCATCACCCACGTCATCCGGGGCGAGGACCTGCTGTCCTCCACCCCACGGCAGATCGCCCTCTACCGCGCGCTGATCGCCATCGGCGAGGCGCAGCGGGTGCCGGTCTTCGGCCACCTGCCGCTCGTGCTGGGCGAGGGGGCCCGCAAGCTGTCCAAGCGCGACCCACAGTCCGACCTGTTTCTGCACCGCGACCGGGGCTTCGTGCGCGAGGGGATGGTCAACTACCTGGCCCTGCTGGGCTGGTCGATCGGCCCGGACCGCGACGTGTTCACCCCCGAGGAGCTCGTCGCCGCCTTCGACGTGCACCAGGTCAACCCCAACCCGGCCCGGTGGGACCAGACCAAGGCCGAGGCGATCAACGCCGAGCACCTGCGTGCCCTGGAGCCTGGCGACTTCACCTCCCGGCTGCTGCCGGTGCTGCAGGACGAGGAAGCCGTCCCCGTGCCGACCACGATGGGCCAGCTGGCGCGGCTGAGCGAGATCGCGCCGCTGGTGCAGACCCGCATCCAGGTGCTCGCGGAGGCGGCACCGCTGGTCGCGCCCTTCTACACCGGCGACGACGAGCTGCCCATCGCCGACGACGCCCGCAAACAGCTGAAGGACTCGGCGCCGCAGGTCCTCGACGCGGCGCTCGCGGCGCTGGAGCCGGTGTCGGGCACGGTCGGCGACCCGCTCGGCGGGGGCGTCGAGTGGACCACGGAGCGGATCGAGCAGTCGCTGAGGGAGGCGATCGTCGACGGGCTGGGCATCAAGCCGCGGCTGGCCTTCGGCCCGTTGCGCACCGCCGTGTCCGGACAGCGGATCTCGCCGCCGCTGTTCGAGTCGATGGAGATTCTGGGCAAGCACGCGACCCTGGCCCGGCTGCGCCGGCTTCGGGCGGAGCTGTGAGCACACCCGGCGATTTGGGGGCGGAGTGCCGGGGCCGGTAAGGTTCCTCCTCGGTTCACCCACCAGGTCCAGGCCCCGGGTGATACCCCCTTGGGGTATGGTGTAATTGGCAGCACGACTGATTCTGGTTCAGTTAGTCTAGGTTCGAGTCCTGGTACCCCAGCGCCGCAGACGCGTCTTCGACGACGAGTTCGGCGTTTCGGTGAGCACCGACCATTACGGTATGGTGTCGCCTCGGCTGCCACTGATCTGCAGTCGAGCACCTCGGCCCCGTTGTGTAGCGGCCTAGCACGCCGCCCTCTCAAGGCGGTAGCGCGGGTTCGAATCCCGTCGGGGCTACCCGAGGAAGCACGGCCCCCGCCCGCTCGTGGTCGGGGGCTGTGCCGTTCCCGGCCCCAGCACCCGGCCTGCGCGCCCCTCGCGCGCGGCGGCTCAGCGGATGGCGTGCCCCTCGCGAGCCACCTCGGCTCAGCGGATGGCCTCACCGGCCCCGATCCCCACGATCCACAACCGCTCCACGCGTGCGGCCGGGTCCTCCGGGTCGGCGGGGGTGACCTGCACGCTCACCCGCTGTCCCAGCCGCAGGTGCCGCAGCTCGCTGCCGGCGAACACCTCCGGGGAGAAGGGCAGGGCACGGCCGGTGTCGAGCAGCACCACCCCGCTGCCGTCGTCGGGGTCGAAGCGGTGCACGGTGGCCTGCATGACCGCAGCCTACGGGGACGCCCCGGCCTCGGTGCGGCCCAGCCGGCCGGCCCGCATGACCGCAGCCTACGGGGACGCCCCGGCCTCGGTGCAGCCCAGCCGGCCGGCCCGCAGGACCGCCGCCGTCGCGCGACCCACCCCGAGAGCCACCGCTCGCTGCAGGTCGGCGGCGTCGTCGACGTCCTGGCGCAGCCGCGGCAGGTCCAGGTCCAGCCGGGTCGCGGCGCGGGCGTGCCGCGCGGCCGACCCAACGCCGAAGGCCGGCTCCACGTCCCCATCGGTGCCGGTGAGCAACACCGTGCCGGCGCCGGAGTGGTCGGGCACCACGGCGCGGGTATGCCGTGCGCAGGCTGCCAGGGCGGTCACCAGGTCCGCGGGGAGCAGCGCCGGCAGGTCGCCCAGCAGCACCGCGACCGGAAGGTGGGGACGGCACGCCGCGAGCCCGACCCGCACCGCGGCGTCCAGCCCCTGACCTGGATCGGGCAGCACCCGGGCCCCGAGGCCGGTCGCGAGGTCGACGGCGACGGTGTCGGAGGTGACGACCACCACCTGGTCGGCGGGCTGCGCACGACAAACCGTGACCAGGGTGTCGCGCGCCATGGCTCGGGCCAGCTCGCGGCGAGAGACTCCCGCAGGCGGCACCAGCCGGGTCTTGGCCGTACCGGCATGCTTCACCGGCAGCACGACCTGCCATGGGAGAGGAGCGGACACGACGCCCATCCTCGCCCACTGCGCTGCCCGACCCATCGCGCAGCCCGGCCCGTCGCGACAGTGACAAGATGGCAGCCGTGAAGCGTCAGCCCGCCCGCACGCCCGTGCCCCGCCCCTACCGCGGGTTGATCTCCGTGCTCCGGCCGATGCTGCAAGGGGTCACCAGCCAGGACTGGAGCGGAGGCGAGCACCTGCCTCGTGAGGGCGGCTTCATCGTGGCCTCCAACCACCTCTCGGAGATCGACCCGTTCATGCTCGCGCACTTCCTGGTCGACCACGGGTGCCCGCCGATGTTCCTGGCCAAGGCCTCGCTGTTCGACATCCCCGTGCTGGGCCGGGTGCTGCGACCCCTGGGACAGGTGCCGGTGCACCGGGGCAGCCGGCAGGCAGCCGAGTCGCTGCGCGAGGCCCAGCAGGTGCTCGCCGACGACAAGTGCGTGGCGATCATGCCCGAGGGCACGCTGACCCGGGACCCCGACCTGTGGCCCATGAAGGCGCGCACCGGGGTCGGGCGACTGGCGTTGGCCAGCGGCGCACCCGTCATACCGGTGGGGCAGTGGGGTCCGCAGCACCTGCTGGCGCCCTACGCGCGGCGGCCGACCGGACTGCTGTCCCGGGTGACGATGCACGTCAAGGCCGGGCCGGCCGTGCCGTTGGACGATCTGGTCGGGCGGGCGAGCTCACAGAAGGCGGTGACCGAGGCCACCGACCGGGTCATGCGGGCGATCACCGAGCAGGTGGAGCTGCTGCGGGGAGAGAGAGCGCCCGAGGGCTTCTGGGACATGCGGCGCGGTGACCGGGTCGAGGGTGGCGAACGGGCGGACGAGAAGCCCGCCGAGGGGGAGCTCGGATGACCCGGGCGGCCGTCTTCGGCGCGGGGTCGTGGGGCACGGCGTATGCCGCGATCCTCACCGACGCCGACCCGTCGGTGCAGGTGACGATCCACGCGCGTCGCGCGAAGGTCGCCGACGCGATCACCCGAACCCACGTCAACACCGACTACCTGCCCGACCTGCGGCTGCCCGAGCAGGTCAGCGCCACCACGGACCCGGCCCAGGCGGCAGCCGGGGCGGACCTGGTCATCCTGGCCGTGCCCAGCCAGAGCCTGCGCGACAACCTGGGCGCCTGGGCGCACGTGGTGCCGCAGGAGGCGGTGGTCGTCTCGTTGATGAAGGGGATCGAGCTGCGCACCGGGATGCGGATGAGCGAGGTCATCGGGCAGGCCGGGGGGATCGGCCCGGAGCGGGTGGTCGTGGTCTCCGGGCCGAACCTGTCCAAGGAGATCGCGGCCAAGCAGCCAGCGGCCAGCGTCGTCGCGGGGGTCGACCACGAGGCGGCCGAGCGGGTGGCGCAGGCCAGCGCGGCGCCCTACTTCCGGCCCTACACGCAGACCGACGTGGTCGGCACCGAGATCGGCGGAGCGGTCAAGAACGTCGTCGCCCTCGCGGTGGGGATGGCCGAGGGGCTCGGCTACGGCGACAACACCAAGTCCAGCATCATCACCCGGGGGCTGGCCGAGACCGCCCGGCTGGGGGCGGCCCTGGGCGCCGACCCGGCCACGCTGATGGGCCTGGCCGGGGTCGGCGACCTGATCGCGACGTGCATGTCGCCGCTGTCGCGCAACCACTCGGTCGGGGTCAAGCTCGGTCGTGGTGTCACCATCGCCGAGGTGGCCGCGATCCCGCACCAGACCGCCGAGGGGGTCAAGTCGTGCCGCTCCGTGGTCGATCTCGCCCACTCGCTCGGGGTCGACATGCCCATCTGCGAGGGGGTCACCGCCGTCGTCGAGCAGCACCTGTCACCGGAGCAGCTCGCCGACGCGCTGATGAGCCGGGCCCGCAAGCACGAGCGGCACTGAAGGCACCCGGCCGCGGGGTCAGGACGTGCGGGTGACGATGACCTGGGCGACCGGGTCGCTCCAGCCGTGGATCGCGGCGCTCAGGCCGTCGTCGGTGCCGGTCACGCCCGGGTGGTGTGCGATGACGCCGCTCTCGGCCAACGCGGGGTTGCTCATCCCGGTGCCCGGGCTGCCCGACTCACCGATCAGAGCCTGGCACGGGGACACGATGTCGGCGAACTTCTCGGTGTTGATCTCCGAGCGGGCGTCGTAGGCGTTGGTCTCATAGACCCTGGTATGGCCGACCGCGGAGGGCAGCCGCTGCGGGTTCACGCCGGTGAAGCCGTCGTTGCTGCAGATCAGCATGGCGGCGCCGTCCCGACGTGCAGGTCGGCCACGCGGGGATTCTGCGCGAGCTCCTCGATGAGCAGCGAGGTGTCGCCGTTCTCCGCGATCTGCCGGACGCTCTCGGTGACCGGGCTGCCCACGTCGAAGGCGTCGACCCGCTTGTCGGTGGCCGCGGCGACGGTCGGGGTGAACGGCTGGCCGTCGGTGAGGTTGATGATGCTCACCTTGTACTCCCGCGTGGTGGAGTCCGGAGGGGAAGCCTGGTCGTGGGCGGCTGCGGGGTATGCGGTGGCGCCGTTCTTGACGCTAGGACTGCCGGGAGCACGCAGACCTTACGCAGCAGGGTCCGAACCGTGACGGAAGTGTGACGGCGTGCGGCCGCACCGGGCGCGTCCCCGGCGCCGGTGGATCGGCTTGGCTAGGCTGCGGTGCGATGGACGCCAACGACGCACTCTCCGCGAGCGGGTCCGGCAGGTCGAGGCCGCGGGTGGCCGTGGTCTTCGGCGGCCGATCCGCCGAGCACGCGATCTCCTGCGCCACCGCAGCCAGTGTGCTGCGGGCGATCGACCGGGAACGCTACGACGTCGTGCCCATCGGCATCACGACGCAGGGGCACTGGGTGCAGGTGCCCGACGACCCGGCGGCCCTCGACATCGTCGAGGGCCGGCTGCCCGCCGTGCCCGACACCGGCGACCAGGTCGTCGTGCCGCTGGGCGGAGTGGACCACGAGCTCCGGGTGCAACGGGCAGGGGAGGTGCCGCGGGAGCTCGGGGAGGTCGACGTCGTCTTCCCGGTGCTGCACGGGCCGTTCGGTGAGGACGGCACCATCCAGGGCATGCTGGAGCTGGCCGACATCCGCTACGTCGGCTGTGGGGTGCTGGCCTCCGCGGTCATGATGGACAAGCACGTCATGAAGGTGCTCTTCGCCTCCGCGGGCCTGCCGGTCGGGGCGTATGCCGTGATCACCGACGCGCAGTGGCACCGCGACCCGGCCGCGGCCCTGGATGCGGCCGCGTCGCTGCGCTTCCCCGTCTTCGTCAAACCCGCCCGGGCCGGCTCCTCGCTCGGGATCACCCGGGTCACCGACCCCGACGGGTTGCGTGACGCGGTGGAGCAGGCCCGCAAGCACGACCCCAAGGTGATCGTCGAGGCCGGGGTCGTCGGCCGGGAGGTCGAGTGCGGCGTCTTGCAGGGCCGTGACCACGGCCCGCCCCGGGTCAGCCCGGTCGGGGAGATCACCGTCACCGGAGGTCACGACTTCTACGACTTCGAGGCCAAGTATCTCGACGAGACCAACGTCGAGCTGCGCTGCCCCGCGGACCTGCCCGACGACATACGCGATGAGGTCCAGCGGATCGCGGCCGACGCCTTCGAGGTGGCCGGTTGTGAGGGGCTGGCCCGGGTCGACTGCTTCTACACCGAGGCGGGAGCGGTGCTCATCAACGAGATCAACACGATGCCCGGCTTCACGCCCTACTCGATGTATCCGCAGGTCTGGGCGGCTGAGGGGATCGACTATCCCGGGCTGGTCGACGAGCTGTTGCAGCTGGCGCTGCAGCGCCCCCTCGGGCTGCGCTGAGCCGGTACCCGGCGCGGAGTGCTCAGGAGCACCGACCACCGGTCTGGTCGACGACCTGGGCCGTGGGGGCGAAGGCCGGCATCAGCAGCGGCTCCGGCGCATAGGCGTCCGGCACGAGCACCTGGATGGCGGGGTGGCGCCCGTAGGTCGTGAACCTGACGCCGTCATCGAGCGGCTCGGCCACCCAGTCGACGCCGTCGATGTCGAGGCACTGATCGGTGGTCGGCCCCAGCAACGGGGCACCACACCGCGCGATGATCGCCGGGTCGCCCCAGGCCGCGACGGTCTCGGACTCGACGGCCACCTCGCGAGACTGCTCCCCGGCCACGGTCGCCGGCCACGCGGCGGCGACCTCACGGCATACCCCCGTGTCCGCCCCCTCGAACGGGGTGACCTTGACCGCCGAGGTGCACCCTGCGCTCAGCAGCGCCGCGCCCAGCGTCAGGCCGAGAAGTGGACGACCGTGCATGTGGTGGTGCGAGTGATGTCGGGCACCGCCTGGATCTTGGCGATGACCATCCGGCCCAGGTCGTCGACACTGGGGGCCTCGATGCGCGCGATGACGTCGTAGGGTCCGGTCACGTCCTCGGCGGCGGTGACCCCCTCGAGGTCGCTGATCGCCTGCGCGACCGCCGAGGAGCGCCCGACCTGCGTCTGGATGAGGATGTAGGCGTGCACCATGCTGGGCCTCCGCTGGATCGCTGGCGATGACGGGCGCTGACGGGCGCTGACGGCACAGACGCTACCGTGCCCGGGCAAGCATCGACAGGAGGATGCGGTATGTCGCAGCACCCGGGCCCCACCCTGGCGCAGATCGGCGAGGCGGGGCTGCTCGGTGAGATCTTCGCGCGGCTGGACGCTGCTGCGCGGCCCGGCACGGGGACGGACGTGCTGGTCGGCCCTGGGGACGACACGGCATACCTGCGCACGAGCGGTGCGGTGCTGGCGACCACGGACACGATGGTGCGCGGCCGGGACTGGCTGGACCGTTGGTCCTCCCCGAGTGACGTGGGGGGCAAGGTCGTGGCGCAGAACCTCGCCGACCTGGCCGCCATGGGGGGTGTCGGCACCGGGCTGCTGGTCACCCTCGTCGCGCCGGGGGACCTGCCCGTGCGGTGGGCGACGGACTTCGCCGACGGCCTCGTCGCGGCGGCCGCCCGGGCGGGCGTGCCGGTGCTGGGGGGTGACCTGTCCTCATCCGAGGGCGCCGTGATCGTGTCGGTCACCGCGCTGGGTGAGGTCCCGGGCCAGGGAGCGGTGCTGCGCTCGGGAGCGGTCGCAGGGCAGGTCCTGGCGGTGTCGGGGCCCCTGGGGCGCTCGGCGGCGGGATTGCAGCTGCTGCGCCGAGGTGATGACGACCGTTGGCCGTCACCGGAGGTGGCGCAGCGGGCGGCGCAGCTGGTGGGATATCACTGCTGCCCGGACCCGGACCTGACGCAGGGGCCGATCGCGGCGGCGGCCGGTGCCACCGCGATGATCGACGTCTCCGACGGGCTGGTCCGCGACGGCGGCCGGATCGCCAAGGCCAGTGGAGTGCGGATCGAGCTCGACGCCGACGCGCTGACCGCACTCGCCGAGCCGTTGGCGCAGGTGCTGGGGGCACAGAGCGCGCTGGACTGTGTGCTCAGCGGGGGTGAGGAGCACGTGCTGCTGGCCACCATGGAGGCCGGCGCGGTGCCGCCGGGCTGGACGACGATCGGGACGGTGACGGCTGCCCAGGGCGGACCGGGGCCCGGCGTGTGGTGGCGCGGTGAGCAAGCCACGGGCGGTGGCTGGGACCACTTCGGCGGCTGACGGCATACCCCCACCGGCCTGGCCGGGGGAGCGCGAGGGACTAGCGGTTGACCTTGCCGGCCTTCAGGCAGGAGGTGCACACGTTGAGCCGCTTGGGCGTTGCACCCTTGGGCCCGACCATGGCGCGGACGCGCTGGATGTTGGGGTTCCAGCGACGCTTGGTGCGCCGGTGCGAGTGCGAGATGCTGTGACCGAAGCTCGGTCGCTTGCCGCAGACGTCGCATGTGGCAGCCACGGGTGTCTCCTGAGATTGTGAGGTCGAAGAGGGCAGCCCTGTGCTCGGTGAAGCACCAGGGAACCGGCCAAGCGTAGCCGACGGCCTGAACGCCGCCCAAATCGTCGGATGGAGGCGAATCCACGGCGGGATCGGTCGCGGCACAGGTGTCGTCGCGCCTCGGTCGGTGCCTGCTGACACGATGGTCACATGCTGACCAAGACCATCGAGGTGACCACGGGCGAGCGCGAGGTCGTGCATGAGCTGACCAACGAGTGCGCGGCGCTGGCCCGCGAGCACGGGGGTGACGGGATCCTGCAGGTCTTCGTCCCGCACGCCACGGCCGGTGTGGCCATCCTGGAGACCGGTGCCGGCAGCGACGACGACCTGCTCGCCGCTCTCGGCGACCTGCTGCCGACCGACGACCGCTGGGTCCACCGGCACGGCAGCCGAGGACATGGCCGCTCGCACGTGCTGCCCGCGCTGATCCCGCCCTATGCCACGGTGCCGGTCCTGGCCGGCCGGCTGGCGCTGGGGACCTGGCAGAGCATCTGCCTGGTCGACCTCAACGTGGACAACCCCGTCCGCACCGTGCGCCTGTCGCTGCTGGGCGGGGGCGGATAGCCTGCCGACCGTGCCCAGCCCTGACCTTGCCGCCGAGGGCTCCGAGAGGCCGGTGCTCGATCTGGCCACGGCCCGCCGGTGGGCGGTGACCGCACGGGCCCTGCTGGCCCGGGCCCGGGAGCGGATCGACGCGCTCAACGTCTTCCCCGTGCCCGACGGTGACACCGGCACCAACCTGTTCCTCACCGTCGACGGCTCGCTGGACTTCTTGCGCGGTCAGCACGAGGTGACCGGAGCGCCGCTGCGCCTGGACCAGGGGCTCGCGCTGCTGGCCCGGGGGATGCTGTTGTCTGCCCGCGGCAACTCCGGGGTCATCCTGAGCCAGTTGGCACGGGGACTGTCCGAGGCCGTGGCTCAGGACGGCGGCGGCGTGGACGAGGTCGGGCCTGCAGCGCTGGCCGATGCCTTCGAGCGAGCGGCTGACCTGGCCTGGGCCGGGGTGTCCCGCCCGGTCGAAGGCACCATCCTCTCGGTCGCCACGGCCGCGGCCACTGGTGCCCGCGACGCGGTGGTGCCGACGGCCACCACGTATGACGTCGCGCTGGCGGCCCTCGACGCGGCTCGGGCGGCGCTGGCGCAGACCACCGAACAGCTGCCCCGCCTCGCCGCCGCCGGGGTGGTCGACGCCGGGGGAGCGGGTCTGGTCCTGGTCATCGAGGCCTTGGAGAACGTGCTGTCCGGCCGCCCGCACGAAGGGATGCCGGGCTTGGCGCAGTGGTGGGAGCAGCATGCCCCGAGCGACCTGGCGGTCGACGGTGACCGAGCCGCTCTGGACCGGACGTGTGAGAGCAGCGACGGGACCCACGAGGTGATGTATCTGCTGGAGGGCTCCGACCCGGAGCGTGCCCACCACCTGCGCGCCCACCTGGTCCGGATCGGCTCCTCGGTGCTGGTCGTCGGCGGGCCGACGCAGTGGCGCATCCACGTGCACCTGGACGACCCGGCCCCGGCGGTGGAGGCCGGCTCCCTGGCGGGGCGCGTGGAGCAGGTGGCCATCACGAGGCTGATCCCCGCGGAGGGCGGTGACGGCTCGGAGCGTGGCGACGGCTCAGCTGGTGGTGGCGGCGTCGCAGACCCGCCGGATGCCGCTGGAGCCGTGGCCGGACGGGCCTCAGGTTCGAGGTCCCGGCGCGACCGGCCTGTCGCTGCGCTCGGCGTCGTGGCCTGCGCTCCCGGGGCGGGCCTGGCCGCCGTGCTGGCACGCGCCGGCGCCGAGGTGGTGCACTCCAGCGCGGGGCGGCGCGCCTCCACCGGTCAGCTGCTCGGGGCCGTGCGGGCGGTCCCGGCGGGCCAGGTGCTCGTCCTGCCCAACGACCCCGACACCATCCTGGCCGCCGAGGCCGCTGCCCGCGCCGCGGCCGACGAAGGCCGCTCGGTCCGGGTGTTGCCGACCCGGGCCGCGGTCCAGGGCCTGGCGGCGATGGCGGTCTGCGACCTGGCGGGGGAGGTCGAGTCGACCCTGGTGACGATGGCCGACGCGGCGGCCGCTGTGGCCTACGGAGCGCTCACGGTGGCCGACGACGACGGGACGACCCCCGCGGGACCCTGCCGCGCCGGGCAGTGGCTGGGTCTGGTCGGCGGCGAGATCATCGGGGTGCACGACCGGCGCAAGGATGCCGCCAAGCAGGTGCTCAAAGCGTTGACGAAGGGGGTCTCGGGTCCCCCCGAGCTGCTGACCGTCGTGGCCGGTCGCGGGACCGGCCCGGCGGACCTGGACAAGCCCCTCGCCCGTTGGGCTCGACGGCACGACGACGTGGAGGTGCATCGCCTCGACGGAGGACAACCCACCTACCGCTGGCTGCTGGGGCTGGAGTGAGCCTCATCTCACGGGACAACCGGCTGGGCGCCGTGCTGGCCGGCACGGCAGCCAAGCTGCAGAAAGGGCGCGGGATCAGCACCGTCGGGGAGCTCCTCGACTTCCTGCCCCGCAGATACCTCGACCCGGCCCGGCCTACCCGCTTCGAGACGCTCACCGAGGGCGAGCTCGTCGTGGTCGTGGCCACCGTCAAGCAGTCGGTGACCCGCCGGATGCAGCATCGGCGCGGCTCCATCCTGGTCGTCACCGTCGTCGACGAGCACGAGGGCGAGCTGGACCTGACCTTCTTCCGCCCCCACGGGCACGACAAGAAGCTCCTGCCCGGCCGGCGGGTGGTGTGCTCCGGGACGGTCAGCACCTTCCAGCTGCGGCGCCAGCTGACCCATCCGGACTACCACGTCCTGGACTACGAGGTCCCCGACCTGGAGCGGATGCCGGGGCTCGGCACCGGGCTGATCCCGATCTACACCCTCACCAAGGGCCTGTCCTCCATCGACGTCTGGAAGGCGATGGCGCTGACGCTGCACGCGGTCGAGGGACTGCCCGACCCGGTCCCGGTCGAGGTCCGGGAGCGGCACGGCCTGCCCGACCTGCGCACCGCATACCAGCTGGTCCACCAGCCCCGCACCGAGGCCGAGCACCGACGCGGCCGGTGGCGGCTGAAATACCAGGAGGCGTTCGTCATCCAGGCCTCCCTGGCGCAGCGCCGTGCGGCCTCCGACGCCGCGCCGGCGGTGCCCCGGGTGGCCACCGACGACGGGTTGGTCGCGGCGTTCAGCCACGCGCTGCCGTTCGAGCTGACCGACGGACAGCGGCAGGTGCTCGCCGAGCTCACCGCCGACCTGGCGCGCAGCACCCCGATGCACCGGCTGCTGCAGGGCGAGGTCGGCTCCGGCAAGACGATCGTGGCGCTGCTGGCCATGCTGGCGGTCATCGACGGGGGCGGCCAGGCGGCGCTGCTCGCCCCGACCGAGGTGCTCGCCCTGCAGCACGCCCGCTCCCTGGCCGCGATGCTCGGCCCGATCGCCGAGGCCGGGCTGCTGGGGGGTATGCAGGGCGGCACCCGGATCGCGCTGCTCACCGGCAGCCAGCCGGCCGCGCAACGCCGCGAGAACCTGGTGCTGGCCGCCAGCGGGGAGGCCGGCATCGTGGTCGGCACGCACGCGTTGATCCAGGAGCACGTGCAGTTCGCCGAACTGGGGCTGGTCGTGGTCGACGAGCAGCACCGATTCGGGGTCGAGCAGCGTGAGGCCCTGCGGGCCAAGGCCGGGTCCGAGGCGGCGCCGCACGTGCTGGTGATGACCGCGACCCCGATCCCGCGAACTGTGGCGATGACGGTCTACGGCGACATGCAGACCTCCACCCTGCGCGAGCTGCCCCGCGGGCGACAGCCGATCCGCACCCACGTCGTGCCGGGGGAGAAGCCCGACTGGGTGCAGCGGACCTGGCAGCGGGTGGCCGAGGAGGCGGGACGCGGGCACCGGGTGTATGTCGTGTGCCCCCGGATCGGGGAGGAGACCGACACCGTGCTGGACGCCGAGGCCGGCCCCGGCTCGCCCATCCCCGTCCCGCGGGGGGAGGACCGAGAGCTGCACGGCGTGCTGCAGGTGCACCGGGCGCTGCAGGCCCTGCCGGCGACGTCCGGTCTGCGGATCGCGCTGCTGCACGGGCGGTTGTCCGCGGAGTCCAAGGACGCGGCGATGCGCGACTTCGCCGACGGTGAGCTCGACGTGCTCGTGGCCACAACGGTGATCGAGGTCGGCGTCGATGTGCCCGAAGCCACCGTGATGGTGGTGCTGGACGCCGAGCGGTTCGGGATCTCCCAGCTGCACCAGCTGCGGGGGCGGGTAGGCCGGGGCGACCAGCCGGGGCTGTGTCTGCTGATGACCCAGGGCGTGGACGGCCCGGCGCAGGAGCGGCTCGACGCGATCGCCGCGACGACCGACGGCTTCGAGCTGGCCCGGCTGGACCTGGAGCAGCGCCGGGAGGGTGACGTGCTCGGTGCCTCTCAGAGCGGTGGCCGCAGTGGTCTGCGCTTCCTGCGGCTGGCCCGGGACGAGGAGCTGATCGTGGCGGCGCACGAGGACGCCTGGGCGGTGGTGGAGGCAGACCCGGACCTGCAGCAGCACATGGTGCTGCGTGAGGAGATCGCCCGGCTCGACGCAGAGCGCGCGGCCTTCCTGGAGCGCGGCTAGGTGACCCGGATCATCGCGGGGACCGCCGGAGGGCGGCGGCTGCGGACGCCCAAGGGTTCCGCGACCCGGCCGACCTCCGACCGGGTCCGGGAGGCCCTGTTCTCCCGGCTCGAGTCCGCAACCGAGCTGCAGGGAGCGGCCGTGCTGGACCTGTATGCCGGGTCAGGGGCGCTGGGGCTGGAGACTGCCTCGCGTGGAGCGGTGCAGGTGCTGTGCGTCGAGTCGCACCGTGCCACTGCCCGGCTGATCGAGGGCAGCGCTCGCGACCTCGGGCTGACCCAGGTGCGGGTGCTGGCCGAGCCCGTGGAACGGGTGCTGGAGCGCGGGCCGGGCGACACGGCATACGACGTGGTGCTCGCCGACCCGCCCTATCCGCTGACCGAGCCCGAGCTGGCGCAGGTGCTGACCCTGCTGGAGCGGCACGGGTGGGTGGCAGGTGACGGGCTGGTGGTCATCGAGCGGTCGGCCCGCAGCCCCGAGCCCTCCTGGCCGTGGGGGCTGCGCCCGCTGCGCGCCCGGCGCTACGGGGAGACGACGCTGCACACCGCCGAGCGTCTGTCGGCCACCGGTGACAGGATCGTGGGCATGACTGGCTACACGATCCCCCGACCCACCTCCGGCGACGTCGTCGACCTCATCCTGACCGACCATCGGCTGTTCGAGTCGCTGTTGCGCGAGATGCGCGACGCCACCGCCGACCGGGCCGGTGCGCGGGCCGCGTTTGCCGCCGTGCTGATCGCGCACGGCGAGGCCGAGGAGAGCGAGGTCTATCCGCAGCTGGAGCGCAAGGACGCCATCACGCAGGACGAGGCCGAGCACGGTGAGCACGAGCACGCCGAGGGCAACGGGGCACTGCTGGACCTGCTGGAGTGCGTCGGCACGGACACGCAGAAGTTCGACGACGCGGTGGAGTCGATGAGCGAGGCGCTGATGCACCACCTGGGCGAGGAGGAGCAGACCATCCTCAACCCCGCGCGCACCGGCGTGTCCGGGCAGGTCCGCGCCGACCTGGGTATGCGGTTCCTGGCCGCCCGTAGCCGGCACCTCGACGCCGACTGCGGCAGCATCGACACGGTCCGCGAGATCGTGCAGCGCGACCAGCGGCAGGGCAAGCTGGAGGGCTAGGCGGCTCCGCGGATAGATTGGGGGCATGAGCCAGCCGGTCCGCAGATGCGTCTGCCCGGGGTCCTTCGACCCGGTCACCAACGGTCACCTCGACGTCATCGAGCGCGCCGCGAGCCTGTTCGACGAGGTGGTCGTGGCGGTGCTGCACAACCCGGCCAAGCAGGGCAGCTTCACCCCGGAGCAGCGGATCGCCTTCGTCCAGGAGTCGCTCCCGGCCGACCTGGGAGTGCGGGTGCAGGCCTTCGCCGGCCGGCTGCTGGTCGACGTGTGCCGCGAGGTGGGAGCGCAGGCGATCGTCAAGGGGCTGCGGGGCGGCACCGACTTCGCCTACGAGGTGCCGATGGCCCTGATGAACCGGCACCTCACCGGGGTCGAGACCGTCTTCCTCACCGGGGCGCCCGAGTGGGGTCACGTGTCCAGCTCGCTGGTCAAGGAGGTCGCCGCCGGGGGAGGCGACGTCTCCGGCCTGGTGCCCGACTCCGTGCTGCACGCCCTCCGGGGCTGAGCGCGTCGGCATACCGGCCGAGTTGGAGTGCACGCACCGCTCCGGTAGCCTTGCCTGTCGGTCTGCTTCCCGAGGGTCAGACCGACCCCCGATGACCAGCCCGACGAGAAGGCAGCGCTACGCATGGCACACCAGGAGATCGAGGGCCCCTGGGTCCTCGACACCCGGGAGCTGGTCCGCCGGCCGGGCACCATGCGCACCGTGACCCGGATCGTCGAGGCCCCGGAGCCCATCGGGACCGACGTCGTCGCCATCCAGGCCGGCCACCCCGTCGAGCTGGAAGTGCGGATGGAGTCGGTCGTCGAGGGGGTTCTGGCCACCGGCACGGTGCAGGCGGTCGCGACCGGGGTGTGTGTGCGGTGCCTGGACGAGGTCCGCGTGGACGTCGACGTGACACTCCAGGAGCTGTTCGCCTATCCCGACCGCGCGACTCACCACCACCAGGTGGGTGCCGATGACGAGCAGGACACGCAGCACCAGCTCGACCAGGACCTGATGGACACCGAGGAAGTGGTGCGGGACGCAGTGGTCACGACCCTGCCGTTCCAGCCCGTATGCCGGGACGACTGTCCGGGACTGTGCTCCGAGTGCGGAACCCGGTTGGCGGACGACCCGAACCACCAGCATGATGTGATCGACCCCCGGTGGTCGGCACTGGCCGAACATGTGTATGCCGGCGACGGCACCGACGACGAGAAGAGGAACTGACGTGGCTGTCCCCAAGCGCAAGATGTCGCGCTCCAACACCCGGCACCGCCGCTCCAACTGGAAGGCCGAGGCCGTGGCGACGACGGCCTGCCCGCAGTGCCAGGCGCAGACCCAGCCGCACCGTGCGTGTCCGTCCTGCGGCACCTACGGCGGCCGCCACTACGACGCTGCCGAGCGCACGGCCCACCAGGACTGACCGAACTCCTCGGCCATGGAGTCCACAGCGGACGCCCCGACGCAGCCCTCGACCTCGCAGGCCCGGCCGCTGGCTGATCTGGCGACCTACCTCACCCCCGTGATCGAGGGTCGGTGTGCGGAGGCGTCGCTCCAGCGTGCCCTGACCCACCGCTCCTTCTCCTACGAGAACGGCAACGTGCCGCACAACGAGCGGCTGGAGTTCCTCGGTGACGCGGTGCTCGGGGTGGTGGTCACCGACACCCTCTATCACGAGCACCCGGAGCTGGCCGAGGGTCAGCTGGCCAAGCTGCGCGCAGCCGTGGTCAACACCCGGGCACTGGCCGAGGTGGCCCGGGAGATCGGGCTGGGGGACTACGTGCTGCTCGGCCGTGGTGAGGAGACCACCGGGGGCCGCGACAAGGACAGCATCCTTGCGGACACCACCGAGGCCACGATCGGCTGTGTCTATCTCGACTGCGGGATGCCGGCCGCCTCGGCCCTGGTGCATCACCTGCTGGGCGCCCTGATGAAGCAGAGTGCCCGGCTCGGGGCGGGGCTGGACTGGAAGACCAGCCTGCAGGAGCTGGCCGCGAGCAGCGAGCTGGGCAGTCCGGAATACCGCGTCAGCCACGAGGGTCCGGACCACGACAAGGTGTCCACCGCCCGGGCGGTCCTGGCGGATGAGGTCCTGGGCACCGGCACCGGACGGTCCAAGAAGGCCGCCGAGCAGGAGGCCGCAGAGGCCGCGTGGCACGCGCTGTCGGCCCGCGTCGTCCCGGAGACCGACGAGTAGCCGATGCCCGAGCTGCCCGAGGTGGAGGTCGTCCGCCGCGGTCTGGTCGAGCACGTTGTCGGCCGCACCGTCGAGCGCGCCGTGCTGACCGGCACCCGCGTCGCCCGACGGCACGACGCCGGCGCCGCCGACCTGGCCGACCGGCTGGCGGGTGGCCGAGTGCTGGCCGCCGACCGGCGGGGCAAGTACCTGTGGCTGGTCGTGCTCGCCCCCGACCGGACCGCGCAGGCCCTCGTGGTGCACCTGGGCATGAGCGGGCAGCTGCTGGTCCAGCCCGCCGAGCATCCCGAGCCACGGCACATGCACGCCCTGCTCGACTTCGCCGACGCCGGCCCGCAGCTGCGGTTCGTGGACCAGCGCACCTTCGGCGGCCTGGCGCTGAGTGACCTGGTGGCCGACCCGCATCCCTGCGGGTCGCACGTCCACGGGGTGCCCCTCCCGGTGGCGCACATCGCGTCGGACCCGCTCGAGCCGGGCTTCGACCAGGCGGGGGTGGTGCGGTCGCTGAAGGCACGGCATACCGCGATCAAGCGTGCCCTGCTGGACCAGTCGCTGGTCAGCGGCATCGGCAACATCTATGCCGACGAGGCGTTGTGGCGCGCGGGAGTGCACGGGCTGCGGGACTGCTCCGCCCTGACCAAGCCCGCGCTGGGGCGGGTGCTGGACCACGCGGCGCAGGTGATGACGCAGGCGCTGGCGCAGGGCGGCACCAGCTTCGACGCGCTCTACGTCAACGTCAACGGTGCCAGTGGCTACTTCGACCGGTCGCTGGACGCCTACGGGCAGACCGGTCGACCGTGCGCGCGGTGCGGCGCGCCGATCCGGCGCGAGGAGTTCATGAACCGCTCGTCCCACTCGTGCCCGCGCTGCCAGCCCCGGCCGCGGGTCTCGCGTGCGACTCCGGGCCGGAGCGTCATACGCAATGTGCGCTAGAGCGCCACTTCCGTATGACGCTGCCCCCGTATGACGTGGCGCCGAACCGCGGCGTGCGGCATAGCCTGGACGCCATGACGACGGCGGCATCGCAGGACTCGACCACGCGGGCGCTGATCTTCGTGCGCGGCCGGGTGCAGGGGGTGGGGTTTCGGTGGTGGACTCGCGCCCGGGCGATGGAGCTGGGACTGGCCGGGCACGCCCGCAACATGCCCGACGGGCGGGTCGAGGTCAACGCCCAGGGTGCTCAGGCCGACGTCGAGCGGCTGATCGAGAGGTTGCAGGAGCAGCCCTCGAGCCGCAGCCGCCCGGGTCACGTCGCGGGGGTCAGCGTGCAGTGGCACCACCCCAAGGACGGGATCGACGACTTCGTGGAGCGCTGAGCCGCACCGGCCGGACCGGCCCGGCACGCTGCGCGCAGTCGTCACGGCATACCCCGCAGATCCGCGAGGATGCCGTGTCTCGCGGGTACAGTGACGGCGGGTCAGTGGACCCGCTGTGCCCGGCCGGCGACACGAGCAGGAGCGACCCGACCCGATGTACGTCAAGAGCCTGACCCTCAAGGGGTTCAAGTCGTTCGCCTCGGCGACGACGCTGCGGCTCGAGCCGGGCATCACCTGCATCGTCGGGTCCAACGGCTCGGGCAAGTCCAACGTCGTCGACGCCCTGGCCTGGGTGATGGGGGAGCAGGGGGCCAAGAGCCTGCGCGGCGGCAAGATGGAGGACGTCATCTTCGCCGGCACGTCCGGGCGGCCACCGCTGGGCCGGGCGGAGGTGTCGATGACGATCGACAACACCGACGGGGCGCTGCCGATCGACTACAGCGAGGTGACCATCACCCGCACCATGTTCCGCTCGGGGGGCTCCGACTACGCCATCAACGGCACCTCCTGCCGGCTCCTCGACGTGCAGGAGCTGCTGTCCGACTCCGGCATCGGCCGCGAGATGCACGTGATCGTCGGCCAGGGGCAGCTGGATCAGGTGCTGCGGGCCACGCCGGAGGAGCGGCGCGGCTTCATCGAGGAGGCCGCAGGGGTGCTCAAGCACCGCAAGCGCAAGGAGCGGGCGCTGCGCAAGCTGGAGTCGATGGAGGCCAACCTGACCCGCCTGGCCGATCTGACCACCGAGATCCGGCGCCAGCTCGGGCCACTGGGACGCCAGGCCGAGACCGCCCGGCGCGCCTCGACCATCCAGGCCGAGGTGCGCGATGCCCGCGCCCGCATCCTGGCCGACGACCTGGTGCAGCTGAGCACCACGCTGGAGCAGGAGCTGGCCGACGAGACGGCACTGATCCGGCGGCGCACCGCAGTGGAGGACGGGCTGCGTGCCGCTCAGGCGAGCGTGACCCAGCTGGAGGCCGAGGCCGCCGCCACGGCCCCACGGCTCGCCAGAGCGCAGGACCGGTGGTATGCCCTGACCTCGCTGGTGGAGCGGTTCCGGTCCACGGCCGACCTGGCGACTGAACGGGTCCGGCTGCTCGCTCAGGAGGCCGCCGAGGCGGACGAGGATTCCGGATCCCAGCGCACCGGCCAGGACCCCGAGCACCTGCGCAGCCAGGCCGAGCAGATGCGTGAGCAGGAGCGGGCGCTGCTGGACCAGATCGAGACGCTTGCCGAGGCGCTGGCGCAGGCCGAGCAGGCGCGCGGCGAGGCCGAGCAGGCGCACGGCGAGGAGCAGACCCGGTTGACCCGGCTCGCCCGGGCGGCCGCCGACCGCCGGGAGGGGCTGGCCCGGCTGGCCGGTCAGGTCTCGGCACGGCGCAGCCGGATCGAGGCAGGTGAGGCCGAGCTCGGGCGGCTGCAGGCGGTGGCCGAGGCGGTGCTGGAGCGCGCGCACGAGGCGGAGCGTCAGTTCGCCGCGCTCGAGGCCACGATCCTCGACGTCGAGCAGGGGGAGGAGGGCCTGGACCGGGACTACGAGCAGGCTGAGCAGGCCCGGGAGCGCGCCGCCCGCACCCTGTCGCAGGGGCAGGAGCGGATCCGGGCGGCGCAGACCGAGCAGGCGGGTCTGCAGGCCCGCTGTGAGGCGTTGCAGATGAGTCTGCGGCGCAAGGACGGGGCCCAGGCGCTGATGGACGATGGGCCGGCCCGCATCGTCGGCACCGTGACCAGCGTGCTCAGCGTCGAGCCGGGGCACGAGGCCGGCGTCGCTGCTGCGCTCGGCTGGGCGGGAGAGGCGCTGGTGGCCCGCGGGTTGTCCGAGGCCGGCGCCGCCCTGGACTGGCTGCGGCAGCACGACGAGGGTCAGGTGGCCCTGTTCGTGCCCGGAGGGCCCCCCGCCTGGGACGCGGACACGTCGTCGTGGGGGGAGCTGCCCGAGTATGCCGTGTGGGCCGCCGACGTGGTCAGCGTCACGCAGGAGGAGGGCCGGGCCGCGGCTCGGCTGCTCGACCGGACGGCCTTGGTCTCCACCGCGCAGCAGGCGCTGGCGCTGGTGCGCGATCCGGGCCTGCCCTCGGTGGTGGCGGTGACCGCCCACGGCGATGTCTACGGTCCCGGCTGGGTGCGCGGCGGCAGCAGCTCGACGCCGAGTCCGATCGAGGTGCAGTCGGCCTGGGACGAGGCGAGTGAGCGGCTGCGACACGTGACCTCGGAGGTCGAGCAGGCGACCTTCGAGGTGCAACGGGCCGACGCCCGCTTGGCGGAGGCCACCGAGGTCGCCGAGGCCAGGCTCGATGAGCTGCACGACTCCGACGCCCGGATGGCCGCGGTCGCCGAGCAGCTCGGACAGCTGGGTTCCACGATGCGGGCGGCCAGGGCCGAGCGCGAGCGTACGGACCTGGCGATCGTCGAGGCGCAGCGGTCGATCCAGGCCGGCCAGGCCGAGATGGCCGAGCTGGAGCAGCGGCTGAGCGTTGCGGAGGCCGAGCCGGCACGGGATGCCGATGGCGAGCCGGACACGGCCGAGCGGGACCGGCTGGTCGCGGTCGCGGCCGCGGCGCGGTCCGGGGAGACCGAGGCGCGGCTGGCGCTGCGCACCCACGAGGAACGGGTCCGCGCCATCGGTGGCCGTGCCGAGTCGTTGGAGGCGACCGCCCGCGACGAGCTCGCCGCCCGGGAGCGTGCGGCGCAGCGTCGTCGGCGGCGCGTCGAGGAGTCCCGGGTCGCGGTCGCGGTCGCGGTCGGTGCGGCATACCTGATCGAGTGCACACACAAGATGGCGACGGTCGCCGCGGCCGAGCGCGACCAGGCGGCCGCTGAGCAGGCTGAGCACGGGCGGGGGCTGGCCGCAGCCCGGGGGCGGGCGCGCGATCTGGGTGAGGAGCTGCGCGAGCTGACCGACTCGGTGCACCGCGACGAGGTGGCCAGGGCCGAGCAGCGGCTGCGGATCGAGCAGCTGCAGACGCGGGCCACCGAGGAGCTCGGCATGGACCCGGCGGTGCTGGTCGACGAGTACGGTCCGCACCTGCTCATCCCGCCGGTGCCGGGTGCCCCCGGCGCCGAGGACCTGGACGACCTGCCCGAGCCTGCGCCGTTCGTGCGCGAGGCCCAGGAGAAGCGGCTGCGAGCCGCCGAGCGTCGGCTCGGCGCGCTCGGCAAGGTCAACCCGCTGGCGCTGGAGGAGTTCGCCGCCCTGGAGGAGCGGCATACCTTCCTCACCGAGCAGGTCGATGACCTGCGCCGGTCCAAGGCCGACCTGCTGGAGATCGTCAAGGAGGTCGACGAGCGGGTGCAGCGCGTGTTTGCCGAGGCGTTCGAGGACACCGCCGCCCAGTTCGAGGGGGTCTTCGCCCGGCTCTTCCCCGGGGGTGAGGGCAAGCTGCTGCTCACCGACCCCGACGACATGCTGACGACGGGGATCGAGGTCGAGGCCCGTCCCCCCGGCAAGAAGATCAAGCGACTGTCGCTGCTCTCCGGCGGGGAGCGCTCACTGACCGCCGTGGCGCTGCTGGTCGCCATCTTCAAGGCGCGGCCCAGCCCGTTCTACATCATGGACGAGGTCGAGGCGGCCCTCGACGACACGAACCTCGGACGGCTGCTCGTGCTCTTCGCGGAGCTACGCGACTCCCACCAGCTGATCGTGATCACCCACCAGAAGCGCACGATGGAGGTCGCCGACGCCTTGTATGGCGTGTCGATGCAGGGTGACGGGGTGACCACGCTGGTCTCGCAGCGGTTGCGTGACCTGCAGGCCGAGCCCGCCTCCGCCTGAGCGCACGGTCCCAGGTCCTCGGCGCGGCCTCAACCCGGTCGCTGGCGGCGTTGTCGCAGGTCAGCAGGTATGTCGGTGGTCGCGTCTAGGTTGGTTCCCATGGAGCAGACGCGAGGTGGCGACCCAGGTGAGGACACCGTGGGCGAGGCCGTGCGCGGGAGGGTGTCGGTCGCGGGTCTGGGTGAGGTGGCCTGCTGGGCGCGGGCTGCGGTGCACGGAGGGCCCCACCGAGCCGGCCAACCTGATCTGCCTGTGCACGCGCCATCACCGGCTCAAGACCTCGGGTCGATGGCGACCGTCCTGCACCCTGACGGCACGGTCACCTGGACCGACCCGTTCGGCGATACCTGGATCACTTACCCCGTCGACCAGCTCGACCTGCAGGCCGCCTGCTAGATCCCACACTGGGTCGCAGAGCCCGGTGAGGCCCCGCCAACGGCTCGGGCCGGTCTGTCCGGCACCCGGAGGACCTCCGTGCCTTGGAACACTCGTGCCCCATGGAACATCACCGCGTGACGCGGGGTTGCCCAGGACATGACAGAGACCACGACATCCTCCGGCCGCGTCGAGTTCTTCTTCGACCCCGCCTGCCCGTTCTGCTGGCAGACCTCCAAGTGGTTCCGCCAGGTAGGTGGGCAGGTCGAGATGCAGCAGGTTTGGCGCTTCATCTCCCTGGCCATGCTCAACGACGAGATGAAGGAGCTGGATAGCGCCGGCGGCCACAACGTCGGGCACAAGATGCTCCGGGTGGCCGCGGCCGCGCAGCGTGACCATGGGGCCGAGGTCGTGGGGCCCCTCTACGAAGAGATGGGCAACCGGCTCTGGGAGCAGGCCCCTGACGTGGCAGGGCCCCTGGAGGGTGACGAGCTCCGGGAGGCCATGGGCAAGCACCAGATGCGGGTCCTCGCCGATCTCCCGGCCATTCTGGAGTCGGTGGGACTGCCGACGCCCCTGGTTGCGGCCGCTGAGGACACGCGCTACGACGACGAGCTGCAGGCCTCGACCGACGAGGCGATGGAACGGACCGGCGGCAACGTGGGAACCCCGATCCTGGCCTTCGGCGAGCCCGGCGGCCCCGCGTTCTTCGGCCCGGTCATCTCCAAGACACCCTCCGACGAGGACGCCGTCAAGCTGTGGGACGCCGTGACGACCATGACGACGTTCGACGGGTTCGCCGAGTTGAAGCGTTCGCTGCGGGACCCACTGGACAACGGGTTGATGAACACGCTGAATGCCGCATCGGCCTGATCGGCCCCTTCCCCTTCCCCTTCCCCTTCCCCTTCCCACACCCCAGCCACATACTTCTTCCTCCAGCGCCTTGGATGCACGAACATGACGCCGGAAGTGACATCAAGAGCCTGGGGGCCCGGGACGTGGGTGTGAATCTGCTCACCCCGGGGGGGGGGGGGGGGGGGGGGAGGGGGAGGGGAGGGGGGGTGGGGGGGGTGGGGGGGGGGGGGGGGGGGGGGGGGGGGGGGGGGGGGGGGGGGGGGGGGGGGGGGGGGGGGGGGGGGGGGGGGGGGGGGGGGGGGGGGGGGGGGGGGGGGGGGGGGGGGGGGGGGGGG
>NZ_JBPCKQ010000252.1:0-5543 GCF_051004135.1 Ornithinimicrobium sp. | reverse complement strand
CAGGTCCAGCCCGGCGTGACCATCCAGCATCTCGTTCACCGTGATCGTGCCCATGCCCCAGGATGCGCCGTACGGACCCCACCAGGCCAGCCCCAACCTCGGCGGTCAGAGGCGGAGCCTCACTGGGCGGCTGGTGTTTTTCGGTGGCTGGTGTTTTTCGCCGCGTGGCGGTCCCGTGGCGGGTTGAGCCGCCCTGGAGGATGTGCCTATGAGGCTGACACGTGGACCGTGAGTCATGACGTTGGGGATCACGCCCAGGCAGGCGGACTTGTTCCGCTCCACGGTCGGGTACTGCGAGCCGCGGGTGGCGCCGGAGTCGATCTACGGGTTGTTGCACCGGGAGTGCTACCGACTGTTTCCCGATGAGATGTTCGCGGACTTGTTCACCGATGTGGGGCGCCGTGAGCGTCTCGCGACGCGCCGCGGTGGCCGACTGCGACCGGGAGAGCCAGTGGTAGAACCCGGAAGTTGAAACCAGCAGCCAGGCGCACATCTTGCTCACCGGCCTCTACTCGGTCGGATCGGTCCGGCAGGAGTCGATGTACTCGTATCTGCTCACAGTCGCTGCTCCCGCGCGAAGTAAGCACTGGCTGGACAGCGGGTGGAACATCACTGATTCTTGGCTGGCGCGACATCGGCCGCTCCGGTGTCCGAGCGGAGGCCCGGACCGCCGAGTCATTAGGTGTGTGCGAGGAGGGCGTCACCGACTCGGGACAGTGCCTCAGTGAAGTCGGCCGGCGCGAGATGGCCGAAGCCAACCCGGAAGACCCGTTCGTCCTCCCCGAACCACCGTCCGGGTGCCACACGGACGTCACGATCGGCCAGAGCTTCGTAGAACGCTCCCACGGTGCCGTCGGGGACGATGTCGGGGTCGAGTCGCACGCAACATACGGCACCGGCGTCGGGGCGCACGTGTGCCACCGGATGCTCCTCGACCCAGCATTCCAACTCATCCAGTGCGGCGCCGAGTCGCTGCGCACGGGGCGAGAGGATCTCGGCGCGCCTGCGCAGGAGGGCGGCGGCGAGGACCTCGTCCACGGTCGAGCAGCTGCTCGTCAAGACGGACTTGGTGTTGCTGAGCCGCTGGTGGAGCCCTGGATCGGTGGTCGTCAGCCAGCCGATCCGCAGGCCTGGGGCCCCGTGGGCCTTGGACACCGAGGAGCAGGTCACCACCTGTCCCGACAGCGCGGCAGCCGAGCGAGCCGGCGCGTCCTGGTGGTAGGCGCTGGCCCGGTAGGTCTCATCGACCAGGACGACGGCTTCCGGTGAACGATCGGAGACGACGGTGAGCAGCTCTTGCAGTTCCTCAGCCGTGAACGAGACTCCGGAGGGGTTCTGTGGCGAGGCGAGGGACACCAGCCGGGTTGAGGCCGTGAATGACTCGGCGAGCGCAGCAATGGGCAGGCGGTAGCCGTCCTCGAAGCGCAATGGCACCGCTTCGACCCGCGCGCCGAGCCCCTCGGGCACGATGCGAGCCGGAGGGAAGCAGGGAGTTGCGAGCACCACATGATCACCGGGGCCGCAGCGGTCCTGTGCCAGCATGAACATCGCCGACACCGCGCCGACGGTCACCAGCACGTGCTCGGCTTCGATGCCCGCCTCGGCGGCGATAAGCGCGCGCAACTCGGCGCCGCCTTGCGAGCGGCCGTACCCGAGCCCAGTGGCCACCACCTCATCCTGGTCGAGGAGGTCACCCACGCTTAACGGCGGACACGTGCTCTGGGCGAGGTCGTATCGCACCGGCACGTCGACCAGACTCATCATGTCCCAGGAGGCGTAAGTGGTCACGGCTTCTGAGCCTACGTCCCCACTGGCTCGGCGGATCACCCGCACCGGGCAGGTCCTTGGTCTTCTCCGTAGCCTGGTTCGCCATACCGTTGGCGATGATCCACCCATTTGGGTCCGCGGTCCCTCGACGCAGCGGAACCTGTCAAGGGTTAACTGTCGCGCCGTACCGCGTGCCGAGCCTTGGCGAACAACTCGGCGCCCACTGCACGCACCGCCTCCTTGACCAGCGGCCTCTCAGAGGGATCGCGCTTGAGCAGCGCTTGGACAAAGCCGGTGGCCTGGTCAATCGTGATGTGCGCGGGCAGCGGCGGAACGTTGGGGTCAGTCCAAATGTCGAGCAGCACCGGACGGTCGGCTGCCAGCGCGGCATCCCACGCAGCCCCGACCTGCGTGGGGTCATCGACTCGGATACCGCGGAAGCCGAGCAACTCGGCATACCCGGCGTAGTCCATGTCCGGCAATGTCTGGCTGGCTTCGTATTTGGGGTCTCCCGCCTCCCGCATCTCAAACGAGACCTGGGTCAAATCGTTGTTGTGCAACACCATCACGATGAATCGGGGATCGGCCCACTCTTGCCAGTGTCGCTTGACGGTGAGCAGTTCGTTCATGCCCAGCATCTGGAACGCACCGTCCCCGATGGTGCAGATCACCGGCCGGTCGGGGTAGGCGAACTTGGCAGCCACGGCGTACGGCATCGCGGCCAGCATCGAGGCGAGCAGGCCGGACAGATTACCTCTCATGTTGGCGCCGAGTTTGATGTGATGGCCGTACCAGTCTGCGGTAGTGCCTGCATCGGCGGTGACGATGCAGTCCTCCGGCAGCCGCTCGTTGAGCTCATGGAACACCAACCGCGGGTTGATCGGCTCAGCCTTCGCCTTGGCCACGGCCTCAGTGACCTCGTTCCACGACTCCATCGCCGCGACGATGCCCTCCTGCCACTTGAAATCTTGCGTCGGGGTGAGGTGCTCCAGCAGCGCCGCCAACGTCACCTTGACGTCGCCGAGCAGATTGACCTCCATGGGGTAGCGCAGGCTGAGATTCTCCGCGGCCAGGTCAATCTGCACAGCCCGTGCCTGACCGGTGGGCGGCAGAAACTCGGCATACGGGAAATTGCTACCTACCATCAGCAGCGTGTCGCAGTCCTGCATCATGTCGTAACTCGGCTTGGAGCCCAACAGCCCGAGTTGCTGCGTGTGATGCGGCACGTCTCCGGGCACCACGTCCTTGCCCAGCAGCGAGGTGACGATGCCCGCACCGAGCCGCTGCGCGACCTCGAGCACCTCATCGGTGGCACCCCGGGCACCCTGGCCCACCAGCATCGCGACCTTGCTGCCTGCATTGAGCACCGCTGCCGCCCGGAGGATCTCATCCTGCGGTGGCAGCAGCCGAGTGGATGGATGACCGACACCGGAGCGGGACACCCAGTGCTCCACGGCAGGGGTTTCCATCGTGAGGTCCTGCACGTCGGCAGGCAGGATGACCACCGTCGGGCATCGCCGCGCCTTGGCCGTGCGGATGGCGCGATCGAGGACCACCTGGGCATGCATTGGCGTCGTCACCGTCTGGACATACCCGGCGACATCGGCAAAGGCGCGCTCCAGGTTCATCTCCTGCTGAGAGTCGGTCCCGAGGGAGACCCTGCCTTGCTGGCCGACGATAGTGACCACCGGTTGGTTATCCATCTTCGCGTCATACAGGCCGTTGAGCAGGTGAATCGCACCCGGCCCGGATGTCGCGATGCACACCCCCACCTCGCCGGTGAACTTCGCATGGGCACACGCCATCAGGCTGGCGATCTCCTCGTGGGTGGGACGGATGTAACGGAAGTCCTTGCCGTTGCGCTCGGCTCGTCCCAACGCCCCGTCAAATCCGCCGATGCCATCCCCGGGATAGCCATAGAAGCGGTGCAGATCCCACTCGATCAAGCGATCGATAATGAAGTCGCTGACTGTGCCCATGACCGTTCCTTTCCTCCGCCGGCCGAAACCCTGAGGTGGCGACCTGCTCCATCTTTGACAAGGGCGACGCTATAGCCGCCTCAGACCGTCCGCATCTGGGGGCCTGCCGTCCCAGTCGCGAGCGGCACGCATTCCTGGTGTTCTAGCGCAAGAAACGTACGCCGTGACTCGCCGCGTGCGTGACATCTCTGGAGACTAGGCCGTGTCCCGTGGATCGTGGCAGACGGGGGGTCGCGGAGCCAGATTCTGATGGTCGAGCATGCGCCCGTGTCTACCGCGAGTCGACCTCAGATTTTCGCGGGACACGCCCGCTCTTCAAGCACATCATCGGGCATGGAAGCCCACTTCTCGACCTCACGATGGATGCCCTTGTTGGCCTCTTCAAGCTTGCGCCAGGTGCGGCACGGGTGGGGATCGCCGCACCAACAGACTCCCTCGTCGGTTTCGTCGTGGTCGAGCATCACCTCGGCCAGAGCGCGAGTCCACTTCATCCGACTGCGAAACGCGGCCAGTTTTTCGGAGTTGGCTTTCTCTGCGAAATCCCGGTATCGGTCGCGGTCTGCGCGGAACTGTTCCGCGTGATCACAGGCTCGCCGGATGGCTCGGGCTGAGTCTTCTTCTTTCTGGCTCGTATGGTCGACACACGAAGGACACGCTGACTCAGTTTGGTTCTCGACAGCAGTCAGGACCCAGTCCCGACCACAACAGTTGCAGTGCTTGTCCCACTTCTGCGGCACCTTGACGGGAGGGACGTTGACGACTGTGATTCGCTTTGCTTCCGAGAGGCGCTGGGCCTCGCGAACTCGCCGCTCTCTGCCCTTGCGCTGGTTCTCGAAGTACTTTGTCAGTTGCTCCGCTTGCTTGCCGTTCAACTGGGCACTCATGCGGGTGATGTTCATTTGCAGGTCCTTGAGCACCTTGAATATTTGGCTCTCCTGACATCGATGTGGTTGAGGTCAGGTGTGGTAGGGGAGGTCGAGTTTGATGGGTCCGCAGGCGAGCATGATCAGGGCCAGGGCGGCTTGTGGGGTGTGGAATCCGTAGGAGCGTTTGGTGATCGTCCGTGCCTTGTTGTTCAGCCCCTCGTGGCGGCCGTTGGCCAGCCCGCGGGTGACGGCGGCGGCGATGCCGTCGGCGTGTCTGCGGATGGTGCGGGCGGCCTTGACGAAGGAAGGCAGCCGGGAGCGTTGTGCCCGGGAGCACCAGCGGGCGAGCAGGTCCATGACGGTGGCAGGGTCCAGGTCGTCGGCGAAGATCGCCCGAAGGGCCTCCTTGAGTTGGTAGGCCCGCCATAGCGCGCCACCTTGTTTGCGCAGGCCAGCCAGGGTGGCTGCTTGCTTTTCGGTGAGGTCGGCGGGGTTCTTGCACAGCGCCCACCGGGAGCCCTTGTACTTGGCCGCGATGGCCTTGTCGGGGAACCGGCGGGCGGACTGCCAGGCCTGACGGCGAACGACGTCCAGGGCGTCTCCGGCTACCTTCACGACGTGAAACGGGTCGAAGCAGATCACGGCTTGGGGGGCGCGGGCCCGGACGGTCTTGGCGTAGGCCGGTCCCAGGTCCATCGAGACCGCCTCGATCCCACCGGCTGCGCCGGTGGGCAGGTCGTCGAAGAACCGGTCCAGGGTGGCGGCGTTCTTGCCGGCCGTGCCCCACACGATCGTGGACGTGTCGTGGTCTGAGACCAGGGTCAGGTACCTGTGGTGCTTGCGCCACGAGATCTCGTCCACCCCGATGTCGACCAGGGCGACCAACCGGTCAGGGTTCAGCCTTCTGCGCGGACACCCGCTGGCACATCGC
>NZ_JBPCKQ010000251.1:0-37244 GCF_051004135.1 Ornithinimicrobium sp. | reverse complement strand
CGGTTCCCCGACAAGACCATCGCGGCCAAGTACAAGGGCTCCCGGTGGGCGCTGTGCAAGAACCCCGCCGACCTGACCGAAAAGCAGGCAGCCACCCTGGCTGGCCTGCGCAAACAAGGTGGGGCGCTATGGCGGGCCTATCAACTCAAGGTGGCCCTTCGGGCGATCTTCGCCGACGACCTGGACCCTGCCACGGTCATGGACCTGCTCGCCCGCTGGTGCTCCCGGGCACAACGCTCCCGGCTGCTTCCTTCGTCAAGGCTGCCCGCACCATCCGCAGACACGCCGACGGCATCGCCGCCGCCGTCACCCGCGGGCTGGCCAACGGCCGCCACGAGGGGCTGAACAACAAGGCACGCACGATCACCAAACGCTCCTACGGCTTCCACACCCCACAAGCCGCCCTGGCCCTGATCATGCTCGCCTGCGGACCCATCAAACTCGACCTCCCCTACCACACCTGACCTCAACCACATCGATGTCAGGAGAGCCCGAAAAACACCAGCCACCCAGTGAGGCTCCGCCTCTGACCGCCGAGGGTGGGGCTGGCGCTGTGTGGTGGGTGCGGGCCAGTCTGGGGTGATGGGAACGACGACTGCTGCGACGGTGACGGTGAATGAGCTGTTGGAGGGGCACGTAGCGCTGGATGTGGAGTGTCTGGATCGGGTCTACCTGAACGGGTATGTGCCGAATCTGCAGGTGAGCGGTCAGGTGGTCTCGTTCATGACCGCTCATCTGGGTTTCCCGATCCCGTCTCCGGCGATCATGGAGCGGATCGGCACCTCCTTCCGGCGGCGGGTGTCCTCGTTCGCGGGGGACAACGAGGTCCCGGTGGTCAGGTTCACCAAGGGTGATCGCAAGCAGGAGGTGATGCGTCCGCACCTGCAGCGACAGGCTGCTACCGGTCGGTCCGGGGTGGCCGCGATCGGGGTGGCTCAGGAGTATCAGAACGTGTTCGCTGCCACCCAGCGTGCCGATCGTGGCGAGTCTGGCAAGGCGGTGTGGTTCAACTTCGCCAAGGCCGATCGTCGGGTGACCTGCTTCTACTTCTACTTGTGGGATGTCGACTTCGGGCCGGCGTTCATCAAGGTGTGCGCCTATTTTCCGTACCCGGTCAAGGTGTGGCTGAACGGGCACGAGTGGGCCAAACGCCAAGCCGACCAGGCCGGGATCGGGTTCACTGAGCTGTCCAACGGGTTCGCCAGTTGCACTGACCCGGCCGGGTTGCAGGCGATCTGTGACCGTCTTGGCCCGGCGCCCTGTGTGTCGGACTGAACGCCCTCGGATTCACCAACCGGAGCCTACGTGCCCAGGTGAGCCATCTGCTGGGCACGGCCTACACCGTCAACCAGGCCAGCTACGACCTTGCCCGGCTACGCCTCAACGGGTTGATCACCCGCCGCCCGGGCACCAACACCTACGACCTGACCCTCGAAGGTCAACGGGTGGCGATCTTCTACACCAAGATCCACGACCGAGTACTCCGCCCGCTCATCGCCGCCGACCAACCCCCAGCACCCCCCGACCTGCGCCATGCGCTGGCCACGATCGACCAACACGTCAACAACCGCCTTGACCAGGCACGCGTGCCGAAGGCTGCCTGAAACTCAAGACAAACGCACGAGTTTGGAACCCCTAGCTTCGACAAACGCACGAGTTTGGAACCCCTAGCTTCGCTACGCCGGTCCCGGGGCTCCGCCCGGAACCGGTGGCCCCTTCGGGGCAACTCTGGTCACCGGGTGCGGGCGGTCGTACGTTTCGTAGATGGACGGGATCGATGGTTTCACCGCACGGTACGGGTCGTTGCTGTCCGGGTCGTATGACTGTGTGGACCGGATCGTGCTGAACGCGTACTACCCGCTGGGGCACAACCCCGGGGGATTCCGGACCTGGTGGCGCAGATGGCACGACGATGGCGACACCAGCCTGGACAACGCCCACCTGATGCGGCTGGCGGGGAGGTTCGCCCGTCGGGTCAAGGCCTGGGGGACGGCCAATGACGTGCCGGTGATCTTCTGCAAGGCAGGTGAGCGTAAGCACCGGATCGCCGAGGACTACCTGGCCCAGCACATGGTCGGCGTGGGAGTCTTCCTGGTCCTGGTCGCAAAGGCGCCGACGACGGTGTGGAAGGTCAGCCGCACGGGAGCCGGAGTGATCCTGAACCTGGAGAAGACCAGGCAGTACGTCAACCATTACTCCTTCCACATCATGGACCCGACCTGGGGCCATGTCACGATCAAGATGAGTGGTCACCCCCCGTTCGGAGCCCAGGTCATCCTCAACGGCCACGAGTACCTCGCCTGCGCAGCTCAGGCGGCCGGAATGAACTTCACAAAGGAGGGCAACTGTTTTACTCGTATCGAGGATCCCGATCGCCTGGCTCAGCTCGCAGACACCTTGTCCCAGCCCGGGACGATAGGGCGGCTGAATCAGGTCATCGACTCGTGGATCTACACCGCGTGTCTGTGCTTCGGCCTCGACCTGCAAGATCAGGCCCGCAGTGGATTCGGTTACGCCTACTCGGTCTACCAGGTCGAGTACTCCCGCAACCTGATCTTCGCTTCGGGCGCGGTGATGGAGCGTTCCTTCGACGCGGTCGTGGACCGCACCCGAACCCGACTGGACGTACCCAGGCTGCGCACCCTGTTCGGGGTCGGTCACCGTCCCCACCGAGCCGCTGGAGCTGACCTGTCACCTCGCCAGGCCGTCGTGATCGAGAGACCCAGGTGGAACCTGACCCTGTTCAAGGTCCACTTCGGACTGTTGACGCTCAAGGGTTACACCAAGGGCGAGCACGTACTGCGTTTCGAGGCGATCGTGCACAACACCAGGACGCTGCACACCCGCCGGGCGTTGGAAAACTTCCCCACCATCGTGGATCGACTGGCCGCCATGGTGGACCAGTTCACCACCATGCTCGACTGCGTCGATGTCGGCTTCCTACCCGACGGCATCCTGGATCAGCTGCCGACCCCGTCCCAGATCGGCGCCACCCGGGTCGGGGGCGTCGATGTCAACAATGCCCGTACCCGGGCCGCGCTGGCCGCGGTCTTGGCCCTGGCCGTTTCACCCCAGGGATTTACCGTCGCTGACCTCGCCGCCCAGGTCAGATCCCAGACCGGACAAAGCAAGGACGACTACACCGTCCGTCAAGCCGCCTACGACCTGCGCAAACTACGCGGCAAACAACTGGTCATCAAGCCCGGACGAGCCCGCCGCTACCGCGTCCCGGAACAGGCAGCCCGCACCATCGCAGCGCTGCTCACGCTACGGGACCAGATCATCGCCCCGATCCTGGCCGGCATCCGTCGGCCCGGGCCCGGTCGCCCACCCAAGACCTACACCCGGATCGACCGCGACTACGACCACCTCCGCGACGACATGCGCACCCTCTTCCAGGACCTGGCCATCACCACCGCGGCATAGACAACAAATTGTCGATCACATGCCGCAAGCGCCTAGACCATACCGTCACAGCCCCCCGTCGGGGCGGGACTGGCTCCTGGCCACAACCGCAAGATTCGGAAGACGCAGCAGCGCGCGATCGCCATCGCCGTAGTGCCCCCTGGCGGCAATGTCGGACGAGCGTAACCGTCCTCCGCGCGGCAGAAGAGTGCGTTTCGGTCGTCGTTGCGCAAGCGCTGTCCTGTGAACTACAGTTTACACATAGTCGAGGTTGGTCCGCGACGTTCGACCAGTGGCTACGCAAACTCAAGGATCGCCGCGCTGCAGCGAGGGTTCTGGTCCGGATCGACCGCTTGGTCGTCGGCAACGCCGGAGACGTCAGGCCCGTCGGCATGCAGCCGCGGCTAATGCTGTTCGACGAGCCCACCTCGGCGCTGGATCCAGAGCTGGTGGGCGAGGTGCTCAAGGTGATGCGCGATCTCGCGGACTCCGGGATGACGATGATCTCAGTGACCCACGAGATGGGCTTCGCCCGCGAAGTGGCCGACAGCGTGGTGTTCATGGACGGAGGTGTGATCGTGGAGTCGGGGCCGCCCCAACAGGTACTGGGTGATCCGCAGCACGAGCGGACGAGGGCGTTCCTGACTAATGTGATGTGAGCCGCCGGACCGGTCAATGGTCCGACGCGCTGACCGGGGTGGAGCGCAGTGTTCGTGGACCGGTCGAGGCGCCGGCCCCCGGCGGGCAGAATGACCCACGATGAGTCAGCCAGCCCCGGGACCTGCGCCCGCCCCCACCCGCGGCCGGCAGGACGCTGGGGTGCTGGCAGCCGGGTCACTCGTGGCGGGGGTTCTCGCCTACGTATTCTTCGCCCTGGTCACCCGCACCCTGGGGCCCGGACCGGCCGCACCGGTGGCGGTGCTCTGGGCCTGGTGGGGCTTCGCCGGTGCCGCCTTGACCTTCCCGGTGCAGCACTGGATCGCCCGCACCACGGCAACGAGCGCGGGGGAGGCGGCGGTGCGGCGTGGCGCCGGACCGGTGGTGGCCGCCGTGGTCGGGGTGTCGCTGCTCGCCGGGGCGCTGGCCTGGCTCGCCCGGGACCAGCTGTTCGGGCCGGAGGGTGGGCTGTTCGCGCTGTTGGTGGTCGGGGTCGGTCTCGGCTCGGGTCTGCTCGGGCTGCCCCGTGGTCTGCTCTCCGGTCGGCAGCGGTTCGCGGCGGTCGGCCTCGGGCTGGTCGCCGAGAACGGGGTGCGCTGCGCGGTCGCCGCCGCGCTGGCGGTCTCCGGCAACGACACCCCCGTCCACTACGGCCTGGCTCTGCTCGCCGGCTATGCCGTCATTGTGCTCTGGCCCGGAGCGCTGGTGCCCCGCCGCGCCGGCAGCGGTACCAGCACGGCTCCGCTGCGCTTCCTCTCCGGTGCCTCGGCCGGCCAGCTGCTGGCCCAGGCCACGCTGACCGGTGGTCCGGTGCTGGTGGCAGCCATCGGCGGCGCGGCGACCAGCGTGACAGCGTTGTTCGCCGGGTTGGCGTTGTTTCGGGCGCCCTACACGCTCGCGCTCGGTCTGGTGTCGGCGCTCACCGGTCGGCTCACCCGGCTGCTCGAGACTAGGCGTTGGGCCACGCTGAGGCGGATCCGCCGGGGTGTCGTGGTCGCCACCGTGGCGGCGGGCGCGGTCGGCGGGGCGGGGGGTGCCTGGCTGGGACCACCGGTCATGGAGCTGGTGTTCGGCGTCGGCGTGCGGCTCGAACCCGGCGACGCCGGGCTCGTCGCGCTCGGGACCGTCTTCGCGCTGGCCAACCTGGTGCTCACCCTCGGGCTGCTGGTCCGCGACCGCGCCGGTGCCATCGTCGGCAGCTGGCTGGCGGCCCTACCGTTCGGGGCGGCGGCCCATCTGCTGCTCGGGGGTGACCCGCTGACCAGCACCTGCGCGACGTTCCTGGTGATCGAGGCAGCGGCTTGGCTGGGGCTGCTGACTGCGGAGTGGCGCTCAGACCGGCTTGTCCGCCGCGAGCAGCACCGAGGAGCCGAAGGGTAGGTCGCGGTGGGGGAGCAGACGTGCCTCGGTCCGGGACAGGCCGAGCAGGAGCCGTTCCAGCGCGGGTGAGACCTGCGGCAGGGTGTTGTCGCCGGAGGTGGGACGCCGGACCCGGCGCCAAACGCGCTCTGCGGCGAACATCGGGAACACGCCCGCGAAGGCGTGGCTGGCGCGGCGAACGCAGAAGCCCGCCTCCTGCACCGTGCGCACCAGGCGCGGCCGCGTGTAGCGCCGGTGATGTCCGGCGCGCACGTCGTGGTCGGTCCAGGCCCACTGGTATGCCGGGACCGACAGCAGCAGCCGGCCGCCCGGCACCAGCACTCGGGAGAACTCGGCCAGGGCGGCCGAGTCCGACTCGCAGTGCTCGATCACGTCGAAGGCGCTCACCAGGTCGAAGCATTCGTCGACGAAGGGCAACGACAACGCGGAGGCGCAGACACCCTCGCCGGACGGCAGTCCGCGGGGGTCGAGGTCGACGCTGAGGTGCTGCGCAGCGTGCAGCCAGGACACACTGGGCCCGTCGGCGCTGCCGACGTCGAGCAGCCGTGTCGGCCGGCCGACATACTCACCGAGGGTGGCGCGCAGCAGGTCCGACCGAGCCCGGTACCACCAGTACTCCGGCTGCTCGATCGAGGACGACCCCGGTCGCAGTGACGTCACCAGACCTCCCGCACGGCGGCGACCAGCGCCGAGGCCACCCGATCCGTCTGGTCCTGCGAGAGGGTGTTGAAGAAGGGCAGCCGGATCAGCCGCGCGCTGACGTCAGTTGAGACCGGGCAGTCGGTGGGGCGAGCGGCAAACCGGCGACCTCCGTCGGAGTCGTGCAACGGCACGTAGTGGAACGTCGTCGCAATGCCCTGCTCGCGCAGTCGGGCCATGATCGGGGAGCGCGTAGCGGGGTCGGGCAGCAGCACGTAGAACAAGTGGTATGCCGGGTCGCACCCCGCCGGGACCACCGGCAGTCGCAGGCCCAGCTCGGCGGCCGGTCCGGCCAGCGCCTCGGCATACCCCTCGAAGACTCGTCGTCGACGGGCCTGGATCGACTCGGCTTGCTCCAGCTGGCCCAGCAGGTAGGCCGCGAGCACGTCGGACATCCCGAAGGAGGAGCCGGTGTCGCGCCAGGAGTACTTGTCGACCTGGCCGCGGAAGAACGCCTGCCGGTCGGTGCCCTTGTCGTAGAGGATCCGCGCCCGCGCCGCGTCGTCCGCCTCGTTCAGCAACAGGGCTCCGCCCTCGCCGCACACAATGTTCTTGGTCTCGTGGAAGGACAGGCTGGCAAACCGGCCGAGCCCCCCCAACGGCTCGTCGCGGTAGTGCCCGAAGAGTCCGTGTGCGGCGTCCTCGATCACGACCACGTCTGGGCGCTCGGCCAGCGATGCCCGGATCCCGGCGATGTCGCAGGCGATACCGGCGTAGTGCACCACGACGACGGCCCGCACGGAGTCGTCGAGCAGCTCGGCAAGGTGGTCGGGGTCCATCCCGAGGGTGACCGGCTCGATGTCGCAGAACAGGATCCGGGCACCCTGTCGGGCGAATGCCAGCGCGCTGCTGGTGAAGGTGAACGACGGCACGACCACCGTGTCGCCCGGGCCGAGCTCCAGCAGCATGGCGCTCAGCTCGAGCGCCGCGGTACACGACGTAGTCAGCAGCACCTCCTGCGCTCCGGTGACCTGACGCAGGATCTCCCCGGCCCGGGTCGAGAAGGTCCCCCCCGAGGAGGTGTGACCGCTGCTCATCGCCTCCTGGACGTGGTCCAGCTCGGCGCCGGCGAGCTCGGGGGAGTTGAACGGGATGGCGCTCACGCGACCCTCCCGACGGGCCACGGCAGAGCCCGGTCCAGCAGCATGGCCAAGGCAGCGTCGCTGTCGGCGTAGTGCTCGCGCAGCTTCGCGACGAGGCTGGGGTCGGGACGGTCGGCCGAGGGCGAGCTTGCGTTGACCCGGGCCCCATCGAGGTCGGGTCGGAACGTGTCGTCGACGCCGAGCCAGCCGTAGAGCGCGCCGACCCGGTCCGGCTCGGCGCGCATCTCCTCCAGGAACTGCACGTGCACCTCGAAGCGGTCGGTCCACCGGGCCAGGTCCTCGACATACCGGCCCCGGGAGACGTAGGCGAACGGTGACACCGATGACCTGCACCGGTCCCACTCCTGGGGTCCCGCAAGGTCGGCCCGCAGCGCCTTCGCCAAGGGCCGGTCCTCCACCCCGTGGTCGCGGCTGAAGCGCCAGTTGGACACGGCCCGCTCGACCGGGTCGCGCAGCTGGACCACGATCCGTGCCGGGCCCAGCGTGTCCGCCACCCGGGCCGGCGCGCCGGGGGACTCCAGGTAGGACGTGCTCTTCTCGCCGAACGCGATCTCCGTCGTGGCGTGTGCGAAGAGCTCCGAGCGGTAGGCATCGAGCCCGACAGTGCCGGGTCGCAGGAAGACCTTGGGCTCCGGGCGGGCGGGTCGGGCCATCGCGACCTCCGGGTGTGCGGCCAGCAGGTCGTGCAGCCAGGTCGTGCCGCAGCGTTGCCCGCCGATGACCAGGAAATGGCAGTGGCCGCTCACCGGCCGACCCGACGGACGACGTGGAAGGACTGGTCGTGGCTGACGGTGTTCAAAGTCCGCACGACATACTCGCCGATCATCGACAGCAGCGCGATGATCACCCCGGCGAACAGGGACAGCAGCACCATGATGGAGGTCCAGCCGGGCACGTTGACGTCGGCGACCAGCGCCCGCACCACGAGGAACCCGCCGAACAGGAAGCTCAGCCCGGAGACGGCGAAGCCCAGCAGGGCTGCGGCCCGCAGCGGCCAGGAGCTGTAGCTGAACAGGATGGTCAGCACCAGGCGCAGGATGCGCAGCAGGTTGTAGTTGCTCTTGCCGACCGGGCGCGGGTCGTGGCGCACCATGACGTTGGCGCGGTCATTGGAGAGCATCAGCGCCTGACCGGTGATGTAGGGGTAGGCCGTGCGGGAGGCGACGATCCGGTCCACCACGTCGCGACGCAGGATCCGGAAGTTCGAGACGACCAGGTCGGGGGGCTGGCCGAAGACCTGCCTGTTGATCCGGCCGATCAGCATGCTCCCGACCCGCCGGACCCCGGCCGCCTGCTTCTGCTCGAACTGCCCGAACACCACCTCGTGCCCGCCGCTCACGGCCGCCTCGATCAGGACCAACGCCTGGTCGGGCGGGTTCTGCAGGTCGTCGTCCATGGTGATCACGTAGTCACCGGTCGCCTCGGTGAGGCCGGCGAGGTTGGCGTAGTGCTGCCCGTAGTTCTTCATCAGGTCCAGCGCCACCACCCCGGGGATCGCGTCGGCCCGCTCGGAGATCACGTTCCAGCTGCTGTCGGGGCTGGCGTCGTTGACGCAGATCAGCTCGAACTCCAGGCCCGCCCGGGTGAAGGCCTCGACCACCCGGTCGATCGTGGTGCCCACGATCTGCTCGCTGTTGTAGACGGGAATGACGATCGAGTAGCGGAAGCTCGAGGGGTCGCTCGCCACGGTCATGGACCGGATCGTGTCACAGGTGTTTGCCGGCCGTTCACGGATCGCTGTCCAGGATCCGGGTCAGCCGGCGCAGCTGCTCCTCACCCAGGTTGCGATCGGCATACCAGGTGAAGCCCGCCGTCGTGCCGATGGGCCGATAGTCCCGCTGCAACACCGGCTCGATCCAGTCGTACCTGTCGGTGTAGTCCATGGTGACGAAGGTCGGGCGCCGTTGCGCCAGGTCGCTCGCCAGACCGGCCAGGCCTCCCGGCTCGGTCTCATCGACGTAGTCCTCCAGGCCCTGCAGGAACATCTGGTGCCGGATGGGGTTCCGCAGCCCGGCGAGCGCCAGGGGCTGCGGGCCCCCGATCGACTGCACCGTGGCATCGGGTCCCGCCTCCGCCAGCACGGCTTCGGTCTCCGCTCGCATGGGTTCCAGGACGTCCGGCGATCTGCTCCACGCCGTGAACCCAGCGGCAACAGATACGAGGATCACGTATGCCGTCGCCAGAGCCGTTGCGCCGCGGACCGGCAGCTTTCGACCGGCCGTCGCCAGCACGCCGCCCACCCCGGCCGCCGCCAGCGGCACCACGAAGACCGCGTCGGCCCACCCGTTGAAGACCAGCAGCGACCACCCCAGCGAGGCCACCGTGGCCGCGCCGACACCGACGACGGCCCGCCCAGCAGGATCGGTGGCACCGCGAGCCCGCCAGGCGAGCACCAACGAACCCACCAGGCCGATCAGCAGCAGCCACAGCGACCAACCCCAGGCGCGGAGCATCTCGGTCGGCAGCACCGTGACAAAGAGGACCAACCCGGCCTGGCGGGTGCTGGTCGCGTTGACGAAGAGGAAGCCCTCGAAGAATGCGCCCAGGGCGCCGACGACCACGAAGTAGCCGACGACCACGGACGTTGCGAGGATCCCGCCCAGCCCGAAGAGAGCCCACGCCCGCAGGGTGCCACGCCAGTGAACCCGCCACGGAGGCTTCGTCGCGGCGACCAGCGCGGCGGTCAGGCAGAGCCAGAACGCCGGCTGCCAGGTCAGGGTGGCCAGCGCCGTGGCGACACCGGCCCACCCCCAGCGGCGGTGCAGGACGGCGAGCAGCGCACAGACCACCAGCAGCATCATCGTGGTCTTCTCCCGGGGACCACCAACCGCGTAGAGCACGACCCCGCGCGAGGCGAGCATCGTCGCCGCTGCGGCGACGCCGGCGGCCCGGGAGCCGAACATGTCCCGGCCGAGCAGGTAGGTGAGCCACACTGCGAGCACGGTCAGCACGAACATCAGCGTGCGCATCGTGAGCAGGTCGTCGGTGCCGAGCAGCCGGGCGATCATCGCGCCGAAGCCGGGGACCATGTGGGCCAACGGCCCCGCCCGGTTGAGCACGCCGACATAGGGCGGCACCCCCTCGGCGAACTGCTGCCCCGCGTAGGCGTAGAGCGCGAGATCCCGCGAGAGCACCCCGCCGAAACCCTGCAGCAGGAAGACCGTGGCGCCGACAGCCGCCACGGCGGGTCCCCACGGGTCGACTCGGCGCACCGGGTGAGCCTAGGGCACAGGCGGGGTCCGCGTACCCCGAGCCGTATCGCCTCGATCGTGAGCGACCGGGCTGGCTAGGCTGGGGTCCCGTCCGTCTCACCCATCAGGAGCGCCCCCGTGTCCAGCCAGATCACCGTGACCGTCGCCGGAAGCGAGCGATCGGTGGACGCCGGGACGACCGCCGGCGAGCTGCTCGTGCCGGACCAGGCGGTGGTGGTATGCCGCGTCGACGGCGAGCTGCGCGACCTCACCCACCAGCCCGCCGGGGGAGAGGTGCTCGAGCCGGTGGCCATCGACTCGCCGGACGGGCTGGCCGTGCTGCGGCACTCGACGGCACACGTGCTGGCCCAGGCGGTGCAGCAGACCTTCCCCGAGGCCAGGCTCGGCATCGGGCCGCCGATCCGGGACGGCTTCTACTACGACTTCGACGTCGCCGAGCCGTTCACCCCCGACGATCTCAAGCGCCTCGAGAAGGCCATGCAGCGGATCATCAACACCGGGCAGACCTTCGCTCGCCGACCGGTCTCCGACGACGAGGCCCGCCGCGAGCTGGCCGCTGAGCCCTACAAGCTGGAGCTGATCGGTCTCAAGGGCGGTGCTGCCGACGACGCGGCCGACTGCGCCGAGGTCGAGGTCGGCGGGGCCGAGCTGACCGTCTACGACAACGTCGACCGGCAGGGGAGCGCCGTATGGGGCGACCTGTGCCGCGGGCCGCACCTGCCGACCACCAAGCTCATCGGCAACGCGTTCAAGCTGATGCGCAGCGCCGCCGCCTACTGGCGCGGCAGCGAGGCCAACCCCCAGCTGCAGCGCATCTACGGCACCGCCTGGCCCTCCAAGCCCGAGCTCACCGCATACCTGGAGAGGTTGGCAGAGGCCGAGCGACGCGACCACCGCAAGCTGGGCACCGAGCTGGACCTGTTCTCCTTCCCCGACGAGCTCGGCTCCGGC
Organism: Ornithinimicrobium sp.; assembly: GCF_051004135.1. Taxonomy (GTDB): domain Bacteria; phylum Actinomycetota; class Actinomycetes; order Actinomycetales; family Dermatophilaceae; genus Ornithinicoccus. The sequence continues at coordinate 25,837 of NZ_JBPCKQ010000251.1, read as the reverse complement.
CTGGTTGTGTTCCACCCCAAGGGCGGGGTGCTCAAGCGCGAGATGGAGGACTACGTGCGGCGCCGGCACATCGAGGAGGGGTTCGAGTACGTCGGCACCCCGCACATCTCCAAGGAGGGGCTGTTCCACACCTCGGGGCACCTGCCGTACTACAAAAATACGATGTTCCCGCCGATGCAGTTCGAGGGCAGCGACTACTACCTCAAGGCGATGAACTGCCCGATGCACAACCTGATCTACCGCTCCCGAGGGCGGTCCTACCGCGAGCTGCCGCTGCGGCTGTTCGAGTTCGGTGCGTGCTACCGCTACGAGAAGTCCGGAGTGGTGCACGGGCTGACCCGGGTGCGCGGGCTGACCATGGACGACTCGCACTCCTACGTCGCCCGCGAGCAGGCGCCCGCCGAGATCCGGCACCTGCTGGAGTTCGTGCTGGGACTGCTGCGCGACTTCGGTCTCGACGACTATTACCTGGAGCTGTCGACCCGGGGCGACTCGGAGAAGTTCATCGGCAGCGACGAGGACTGGGCGGCCTCCACCGCGATGCTGGAGGCGGTAGCGCTGGGGTCGGGACTGGAGCTGGTGCCCGATCCGGGGGGCGCGGCGTTCTACGGCCCCAAGATCTCGGTGCAGGCACGCGACGCCATCGGCCGCACCTGGCAGATGTCGACCGTGCAGCTCGACTTCACCCAGCCCGTCCGGTTCGGTCTGGAGTACCAGGCGGCCGACGGCACCCGGCAACAGCCGGTGATGATCCACTCGGCCAAGTTCGGCTCGATCGAGCGGTTCATCGGGGTGCTCGTCGAGCACTACGCCGGGGCTTTCCCGCCGTGGCTCTCACCGGTGCAGGTGGTGGCCATCCCGGTCGCGGAGCCGTTCGAGGCCCACCTGCAGGGCGTCGCCGCGCAGCTGCGCGAGCACGGCATCCGGGTCGAGGTGGACACCTCCGATGACCGGTTCCCCAAGAAGATCCGCACCGCGCAGAAGTCCAAGGTCCCGTTCATGTTGATTGCCGGTGACGAGGACCAGCAGGCGGCGGCTGTGTCGTTCCGCTACCGCGACGGATCCCAGAAGAACGGCGTGCCGATCGCGGAGGCGGTCGCCGATATCGTGGCGGCCGTGCGCGACCGGGTGCAGGTCTAGGGCCCGGGTCCGGGAGGTGCAGGCGCAGGTGCGGGTGCGCCGGCTGGGCGCCGACGAGGCGCTGCTGGCCCCGGCCCCTTCGCCCTGCCACCGCATCCCGTGCTGAGCGCGGTCGAGCGGCTGCTGCCCGCGGCGCTGGGTCGCAACTTCCGCTGGCTGTTCCTCTCGGCCGCCTCGACCAACCTGGCCGACGGCATACTCCTGGCAGCCGGTCCGCTGATGGTCGCCTCGCTGACCCGCGACCCGTTCGCGGTGGCCATGGCGGTCTTCGCGCAGCGACTGCCGTGGCTGCTGTTCGGTCTGCTCGCCGGCACCGTCGTGGACCGGGTCGACCGGAGACGCCTGGTGATGGCCGCCGACGGGCTGCGGGCCCTGGTCATCGGGGCCCTGGCGCTCGCCGTCGCCACGGACCAGGTCGGGCTCGCCCTGCTCTACGCGGTGTTCTTCGCCGTCGGCACGGCCGAGACGTTCGCCGACAACGCCACCTCGACGTTCACCGTGACCATCGTGCCGAGGGCTCACCTGGGCGCCGCCAACGCGCGGATCTTCGGCAACGCCATGGTCACCAACCAGATGATCGGCCCGCCGCTCGGAGCGGCGCTGTTCGCGGTGGCCGGCTGGTTGGCCTTCGGCGGCTATGCCGTGCTCGCCCTGCTCGGGGTGGCGCTGATCAGCCGGATGCGGCTGCCCGACCGCATGGCGCCACCGGCCACCGGGACGATCCGCGAGCGCACGCGCGAGGGGGCGGTCTGGCTGTGGCGGCACCCGCCGGTGCGCACGCTGGCCCTGATGATCACCGTGTTCAACGTGACCTTCGGCGCCGTGATCGGTCTCTACGTGCTCTACGCCCAGGAGCGACTCGGTCTGGGCGAGGTCGGCTTCGGCGTGCTGATGTCGATGATCGCGGTCGGCGCGGTGCTGGGGGCCGGGCTCTACTCGGTCCTGGAGCGCCGGTTCCGCTATGCGACGCTGCTGCGGGCGGGGTTGGTCCTGGAGACCCTCAGCCACGCCGCGCTGGCGCTGAACCGCAGCGAGTGGGTGGCGGGCCTGATCCTGTTCCTGTTCGGCATCCACGCCGCCGTGTGGGGGACGACCTCCACCACGGTGCGGCAGCTGGCGGTGCCGGAGCAGATGCTCGGCCGGGTGACCAGCGTCTACCTGCTCGGCTCCCTGGGCGGCATCTCCATCGGCACCCTGATCGGGGGCGCGGTGGCCGCGCAGTGGGGGCTGCTGGCGGCGTTCTGGTTTGCTTTCGCCGGGTCGCTGCTCGCACTGCTGTGGCTGTGGGGGCCGATGCGGTATGTCGCGCGCGCCGCCGAGGTCGGTCCGCAGGCATGAGGAGTCCGCCGCAGTCTCATCCCAGCAGCTCGGCGCACTCCCGGGCGATCTCGCCCTCCTCGTTGGTGGGGACCACCCAGACCGAGGTGGCGCTGTCCGCCGCGCTGATCCGGCGTTCGTCATGGGCCTCGGCGTTGGCAGCGTCGTCGAGCTCGACACCAAGCAGGTCCAGTCCAGATGCCACGGCGGCTCGCAGCCCGGGGTTGTGCTCGCCGATGCCGGCCGTGAAGGCGATCGCGTCAACCCTGCCCAGAACCGCCGCCAGGGCACCGACGTGCCGGACGATGCGGTGCACCACCACCTCGAAGGCCAGCTGCGCATCGGTGTCACCCTGGTCGCGCCGGGTCATCACCTCGCGGAAGTCGCTGCTGCCGGTCAGCCCCAGCAGTCCGCTGCGCCTGCTCAGGGCCGTGTCGTAGTCGTCGACGCCCAGGCCGGCGACCCGCGCCAGGTGCCCCGGCACCGAGGGGTCCAGGTCACCCGGCCGGGTGCCCATCACCAGACCGTCCAGCGGGGTCAGCCCCATCGAGGTGTCCACACTGCGGCCCCCCGCCACGGCACAGGCGGACGCGCCGTTGCCCAGGTGCAGCACGATCGTGTTCACCTCCGGCAGCGGTCGCCCCAGCAGGTCGGCCACCCGGCGCGCGACATAGGTGTGCGAGGTGCCGTGGAAGCCGTACTTGCGCACGCCGTGCTCCTCGCGCCACTCGCGCGGCACGGCATACGTGCTGGCAGCGGGCGGGATCGTGGCGTGGAAGGCGGTGTCGAAAACGGCCACCTGCGGCAGCTCGGGGAAGGCTGCACGGGCCACCCGGATGCCGGTGAGGTTAGCCGGGTTGTGCAGCGGCGCCAGCGGCACCAGTCCCTCGATCGCGGCCGTCACCTCGTCGTCGACCAGGGTCGGACCGTCGAACCGGTGGCCACCGTGCACCACCCGGTGGCCGACGGCGATCAGCCCGACCTCCGCCAGGTCGGGGCCGTGCTCGGCGAACGCCTGCTGCAGCACCGCGACAGCGGCGTCGTGGTTGGGGCACTCGACCTCACGGTGGTGCTCGGCGGCGCCGACCGTGTGCCGTGCCGCAGCGGGGGACAGCCCGATCCGCTCCACCGCTCCGGCGGCGGCAGCAGCGCCGGTATGCGGGTCGATCAGCTGGTACTTCAGCGAGGACGACCCGGCGTTGAGGACGAGGACGTGCGTGGGCATGGCAGCTCCGACTCAGTTGGCGGCCTGGATGGCGGTGATCGAGATCGTGTTGATGATGTCGCGCACCGTCGCGCCCCGGGACAGGTCGTTGACCGGCTTGCGCAGGCCCTGCAGCACGGGACCGATCGCGACCGCCGAGGCACTGCGCTGGACCGCCTTGTAGGTGTTGTTGCCCGTGTTGAGATCGGGGAAGATCAGCACCGTGGCCTTGCCGGCGACGGCCGAGTCCTTGGCCTTGGTGGCGGCGACCGAGGGGTCGACGGCCGCGTCGTACTGGATAGGTCCCTCGACCGCGAGCTTCGGCGAGCGCTCCCGGACCAGCTCCGTGGCCTTGCGCACCTTCTCCACGTCGGCCCCGGAGCCCGACACCCCGGTGGAGTAGGACAGCATTGCCACCAGGGGTTCGACCCCGAACTGCTGCGCGGTGTCCGCCGACGATATGGCGATGTCGGCCAGCTGCTCGGCGCTGGGGTCGGGGTTGATCGCGCAGTCACCGTAGACGAGCACCCGGTCGGCCAGGCACATGAAGAAGACACTGGAGACGACGGAGACGTGCTCGGCCGTGCGGATGATCTCCAACGCCGGGCGGATCGTCTGGGCCGTTGTCGTGATCGACCCGCTCACCATGCCGTCGGCCTGCCCCTGGTGGACCAGCATCGTGCCGAAGTAGGCGGGGTCGACCATTGCGTCGCGTGCCTGCTCAGGGGTGACGCCTTTGTGCGCGCGCAGCTCGGCATACACCTGCGCGAAGTCCTCGCGCCGCTCGTCACAGGTTGGGTGCAGGACCTGTGCATCGTCGATGTGCAGGCCCAGCGACGCCGCGCGGGAGCGGACGGCCTCGGGATCCCCGAGCAGAGTCACCTCGCAGATGCCCCGGCGCAGCGACGTCTCGGCGGCTCGCAGGACCCGGTCCTCCTGACCCTCGGGCAGCACGATCCGCGTCTGCGCGCGACGCGCCGCAGCAGTCAGCCGATGCTCGAACATCAACGGGGTGACCGTCTCGACGGTGCCGGTCCCGCTCTGGCCACGGGGCAGCAGCCGGTCGATGTCGAGATGCTCGTGCACCAGCGAGCGGGCCCGCTCGATCTTGCGGGGGGTGGCTGCGGTGATGCCGCCGGTGGCCTGGTCGACGGCGGTGGCGGTGTCCATGGTGCCGCCGGGAGCGGTGATGACGGGCAGCTCGACCCCGAGTCCTTCGACCAGACGGGCAGTCTGCGGACTCAGCTCGAAGCCACCGTTGAGCACCATCGCGGCCAAGGTCGGGAAGGTGCTGGACCCGTGCGCCATCAGCGCGGCCAGGAAGACCTCCTCGCGGTCGCCGGGGCAGATGACGACGCATCCCTCGACGAGCCGGTCCAAGACGTGCGGCATCGTCATCGCGGCCACGATCACGGCCATCGCCTCACGGTCCAGCAGCTGCTCGTTGCCCAGCGCGAGCTCGCCCCCGCACACCTGCATGACGTCACGGACCGTCGGAGCGTGCAACACCTCATCGGCCGGCAGGGCGTGCACGGGGACGTCCGGCAGGTGCTCGGCCAGCGCCGCGCGCAGCTCGTCACCGTCCCGCGGGTCGACCCGGTTGGCGATCACTCCCGCGACCCGGGCGTGCCGCTGGCGGGCCTCGGCGAGCACGAGGTCGACCACCGTGACGACCTCCCGGGTCGCTCGGTCCACAGCGGGCACCACCAACAGCATGGGGGCACCGATGTTGACCGCGATGGTCGCGTTGACGCTGAACTCGGTGGGCGTGGGCACGTCGGTGAAGTCGGAACCGATGACCAGCACGGCGTCGTGCTGCGCGGCGTAGGCGTGGTAACGCTCCACCACCGTGCCGACCGCACGCTCGGTGTCGTCGTGGATGTCGTCGTAGCTGACTCCCACCGCGTCACCCGGCTCCGCTTCGCTCGTGGACAGCGGTAACAAGAGATCAAGCAGCGGGTCGTCCGCGCCACTGCGCACGACCGGGCGGAAGACACCGACCCGGCCCCCGGCGCTGCACATCTCGGCCAGCAGCCCCACGGCCACCGCCGATTTGCCGGACTGGGACTCGGCGGAGGCGAGGTAGCAGGCGGTGCTCACCCCCCGAGCCTAGTCAGGATCACTCGCCCACCGCAGGGATCGCACCGCGGATCCCCGATCCGGACCTGGCCAGGCCTCCGAATGACCTACGGCATGACGAGCGCCCACCCTGAGACCAGTCGGCGTCGGGTGTTCCCTGACCCCGGCGCCGGCTGCCGTAGCTCCTCCGCCGGGGCTCCTCCGCCGGGGCTACTGCGCTGGCTCGACGAGGAAGACGGGAATCTGGCGCTGCGTCCCCCGTTGGTAGTCGGCGTACTGGGGAAACGCAGCCACTGAGCGCTCCCACCACTGCTCGCGCTCGGAGCCCTCGGCGACCCGGGCCCGCATGTCGTCCAGCTGGGTCGTGCCGTCGTGCACCCGTACCCACGGGTCGGCGATCAGGTTGTGATACCACTCCGGGTGCTCCGGCGCTCCGCCCTTGCTGGCCACCGCGGCATACGCGCCGTCGTGCTCGACCCGCATCAGCGGCACCCGGCGCAGCTTGCCGCTGCGGCGACCGCGCATGGTGAACACGACCACCGGGCGTCCCCCGATGTCGACCGCGCCGGTGTCGCCGGTCGCGTCGATCTGCTCCAGCTGGTCGCGGACCCAGCCCACGGGCGGCGGGGCGTACTCCTCGGGCGCGTGCGCGAAGTCCGGCAGGGAATCCCGTTGACCGCTCATGGAGGCGACAACTCCGGCCACGTGGGCAATCTTCCCGCGCGGTCACCCTAGGATCGGGGCATGGCACAGGAGGGCGAGGCGGCGGCATACAGGGCGACACCGGCCGAGGAGCTCCCGGGGACCAGTGACGGATTCGAGCGGCTGTGGACCCCGCACCGGATGGCCTACGTCAGCGGTGAACGACCCTCCCGGGACGCCGGTCAGGGCTGCCCGTTCTGCTCGGCGCCCGGCAAGAACGACGCCGAGGGGCTCATCGTGCACCGGGGTGTGCACTGTTACGTGGTGCTCAACCTGTTCCCCTACAACCCTGGTCACCTCCTGGTCTGTCCCTTCCGCCACGTCGCCCTCTACACCGACCTCGAGGACGCGGAGACCCTGGAGTTCGGGACGCTCACCAAGGCGGCGCTGCGTGCGCTGGAGGACGCCAGCGGGCCGGCCGGGTTCAACATCGGGATGAACCAGGGCGACGTGGCGGGGGCCGGCGTGGCCGCGCACCTGCACCAGCACGTGGTGCCCCGGTGGAGCGGCGACATGAACTTCCTGCCCATCGTGGGGCAGACCAAGGCGCTGCCGATGCTGCTGGCCGACACCCGCGAGCAGCTGGTTCGGGCCTGGCCGCACTGATGCTGAACCGCTACGCCCGAGTCTTCTTCACCCGCGTCTTCACTCCCATCGCACGGTGGCTGCTGCGCAGTGGAGTGTCCCCGGACGTGGTCACCCTGGTCGGCACCCTGGGGGTGTGCGTCGGGGCCCTGGCCTTCTACCCCCTGGGCCAGCTGTTCTGGGGCACCGTGTTCATCAGCGTCTTCGCCCTCACCGACCTCATCGACGGCACCATGGCCCGGTTGTCCGGCCGCTCCTCCCCGTGGGGCGCCTTCCTGGACTCGACCATGGACCGGGTCGGCGACGGGGCCATCTTCGGTGGGCTGATCCTCTACTTCACCGGTCGGGCCGACCGCCCGCTCGACGCCTACCTCGCGCTGTTGTGCCTGGTGCTCGGATTCGTGACCAGCTACGCCAAGGCCCGCGCCGAAGGACTGGGGCTGCGCTGTGAGGGCGGGATCGCCGAGCGCGCCGACCGGCTCACCGCCATCCTGGCCACGACCGGCCTCTGCGGGCTGTTCCTGCCGCTGTGGGTGCTCACTGTCGTGCTGGTACTGCTGGCGCTGGCCAGCGCGGTCACGGTCGGGCAACGGGTGGCCATGGTGCACGCCCAGACCCGGATCACGGGGTGAGCGGGACCGCCGACCGGCTCTGGACCGTTGCCTTCCGGATGGGCTGGCGTGGGACGCGGCTGCTTCCGGAAGCCGCGGCATACCGGCTCTTCGACGGCCTCGCCCTGCTCGCCCACACCCGGGGTGGCCGCGACGCGCAGCGACTGCGCGCCAACTACGCGCTGGTCCGCCCCGACCTGGACCCGACCGGGCTGGACCGGCTGGTCCGGGCCGGACTGCGCTCCTACCTGCGCTACTGGTGCGACGCCTTCCGGCTGCCGGACCGCAGCCCCGCCGACCTGGCCGGCATGGTCCGCTGCGTGGGGGACGCACCGGTGCGCGCCGAGCTCGCCGCCGGGCACGGGCAGGTGCTGTTCCTGGGGCATCTGGGCAACTGGGACACCGCGGGCGCCTGGGCCACCTGCCACCTGACCCCTGTCACTACCGTCGCCGAGCGGCTGCGCCCCGACGAGCTGTATGCCGAGTTCCTCGCCTTCCGCGAGCGGCTGGGGATGACCATCCTGCCGCTGACCGGCTCGAGCGGGACCTTCCAGACCCTGGTGCGCACGCTCCGGGACGGCGGCTTCGTGCCCCTCCTGGCCGACCGGGACCTGACCGAGACCGGCGTCGAGGTCGACTTCTGTGGTCACCGCGCGCGGATGGCCGCCGGCCCTGCTGCTCTCGCGCTGGCCACCGGGGCCGTACTGCGACCCGTGTCGGTGCACTACGAACGGCGCCCGGACCGGGCTCCCGGCCCCTCGGCATGCCGGATCGTGATCACCTTCGGCGAGCGGGTGAGCGATCCTGGCTCCGGGAGCAGGGGTGAGCGGGTCGCGGCGATGACCCAGCAGTGCGCCGACGTCCTCGGCGGCGCGGTGCGCGAGCACACCCAGGACTGGCACATGATGCAGCGGGTCTTCGTCGCGGCGGACCGCTGATGAGGATCGGTCTGGTCAGCCCCTACTCCTTCGACGTGCCCGGCGGGGTGCAGCTGCACGTGCGGGAGCTCGCCGAGCACCTCATCGGCCGCGGGCACGATGTCAGCGTCCTCGCGCCGGCCGAGCGCTCCACCGACCTGCCCCCGTATGCCGTCAGCGCCGGCCGGGCGGTGCCGGTGCGCTACAACGGGTCGGTCGCCCGACTGGCGTTCGGCCCCTCGGTCGCGGCCCGGGTCCGCGAGTGGGTCGACGACCACGCCTTCGAGGTGGTGCACATCCACGAGCCGGCCAGTCCGAGCGTCTCCCTGCTTGCGCTGTGGGCGGTCAGCGGCCCGGTCGTGGCGACCTTCCACAGCTCGCAGGTCAAGTCGCGCACCCTGCGCCTGGCCGGCCCGGTGCTGCAGGCGGGGATGGACAAGATCTCGGCCCGAATCGCGGTGTCCCGCGAGGCGCGGCGGACCGTTGAGGAGCAGCTGGGCGCGGAGGCCATCGTGATCCCCAACGGCGTCGACGTGGCCCGGTTTGCCCGGACGGGGGCGGGCGTGGCGCCGCCCGGGATGCCGCAGCAGCGGGGTGGCTCCGGGCCGTGGCTGCTCTTCCTCGGGCGCTTCGGGGAGCCGCGCAAGGGTCTGTCGGTGCTGCTGGACGCACTCCCGCTGATCCAGGTGTCCGCCCCTGGGGTGCAGGTGGTCGTGGCCGGACCGGGCCGGGCCTCGGAGGTGCGCGACGACCTACCGAGGTCGACTCGGGATGCCGTGCACTTCGTGGGACGGGTCACCGAGCCGGAGAAGACGGCCCTGCTGCGCGCCTGCGACCTCTACGTCGCGCCCAACACCGGCGGAGAGAGCTTCGGCATCATCCTGGTCGAAGCGCTGAGCGCCGGGGCCCCGGTCGTGGCCAGCGATCTGCCGGCGTTCGCCGATGTGCTCGGCGGTCGTCAGCACGGCGTGCTGTTCTGCACCGGTGACCACCGCGGCCTCGCCGATGAGGTGGTGCAGTTGTGGCGGGACCCGGCCCGGCGCGGCGTCCTGGCCCAGGACGGGCCGCACCGCGCCGCCCGGTTCGACTGGTCCCGCGTGGGCCCTCGGATCGAGGCCGTCTACGACTCGGTGCGACCCGCAGGCGGCACGGTCGGCCGGCACGTCCCGGTCCTGCGCCGCCGGCGGGGAAGGGCCGGATGAGCGGACTGGTCGAGTATGTCGTCGCACCCCTGGCCGCGTTGCTGCCGATCCTGCTGGCGCTGGGGTGGTACCTGTCCTACGTGGCGGTGCGTCTGGACCGGCTGCACACCCAGGTGGAGGCGACCTCCGCCGCGTTGGACGCGCAGGTGGTCCGGCGCGCCGAGGCGACGGTGGAGCTGGCCTACAGCGGCGACGTCGATCCCGCCAGTGCTGCGCTGCTGCTGGACGCGGCGACGCACGCGCTGGCCGACCAGGGGGAGTGGGACGGCCACCGCTGCCTCGTGGAGAGCGAGCTCACCGAGGTGCTGCGGGTCGTCCTCCCCGACGTTGACCGGGTGGGCCCGGACCTCTCGAGACGGGTGTCTCCGCCCGATGCTAGGTCGGCCCCGTTGACCGGCGCGGCCGAGCGGGTGCGGCTGGCCAGGCACTTCCACAACGAGGTGGTCGAGCGCACTCGGAGCCTGCGCGGACGGCGAGTGGTGCGGGCACTGCACCTGGCCGGGCGCACCCCGATGCCCGAGCCGATCGTGCTCGACGACCAGTGGCCCTGAGGCCGGGCCGGGACAGTGCCGCGGGGCCCTAGACTTGTGGGGCACCGACACGGCATACACCCCGTGCAGCCCGCCACCACGGGCACAGAACCCTGTCGCGAAAGGCACTTGATCCGATGAGCAGTACCCAGCCCACCGCCCCCCAGTACAGCGGCACCACCAGGGTGAAGCGCGGCATGGCCGACATGCTCAAGGGCGGGGTGATCATGGACGTGGTCACCGCCGACCAGGCCAAGATCGCCGAGGACGCCGGGGCCGTGGCCGTGATGGCCCTGGAGCGGGTGCCCGCCGACATCCGCGCGCAGGGCGGCGTGTCCCGGATGAGCGACCCGGACATGATCGACAGCATCGTGGCGGCCGTCTCGATCCCCGTGATGGCCAAGGCCCGCATCGGGCACTTCGTCGAGGCCCAGGTGCTGCAGAGCCTCGGCGTCGACTACGTCGACGAGTCCGAGGTGCTGACCCCTGCCGACTACGCGAACCACATCGACAAGTGGGCGTTCACGGTGCCCTTCGTCTGCGGTGCCACCAACCTGGGCGAGGCACTGCGACGGCTCACCGAGGGTGCGGCGATGATCCGCTCCAAGGGCGAGGCCGGCACCGGTGACGTCTCCAACGCCACCACCCACATGCGCGCGATCCGCGGGGAGATCCGCCGGTTGCAGAGCATGTCGGCCGACGAGCTGTACGTCGCAGCCAAGGAGATGCAGGCTCCGCACGACCTGGTCGCCGAGGTGGCCCGGACCGGCAAGCTGCCGGTCGTGCTGTTCACGGCGGGCGGCATCGCCACCCCCGCCGATGCAGCGATGATGATGCAGCTGGGCGCAGAGGGCGTATTCGTCGGCTCGGGCATCTTCAAGTCCGGCAACCCGCAGGCCCGGGCGGAGGCCATCGTCAAGGCCACCACGTTCTACGAGGACCCCGCCATGATCGCCAAGGTCTCTCGCGGCCTCGGCGAGGCCATGGTCGGCATCAACGTCGACGACATCCCCGAGCCGCACCGGCTCGCCGAGCGCGGGTGGTGACCCCCCGGGTCGGTGTCCTGGCGCTGCAGGGAGACGTGCGCGAGCACGTGCGCGCGCTGACCCTGGCCGGCGCGGAGGCGGTCCTGGTGCGGCGCCCGGAGGAGGTCGAGGCGGTGGACGCACTCGTGCTGCCGGGCGGGGAGTCGACCACCATCGACCGGCTGAGCCGGGTCTTCGGGCTGCGCGAGCCGGTGCGCCGCCGGATCGCCGAAGGGATGCCGGTCTACGGCTCCTGTGCGGGCATGATCCTGCTGGCCGACCGGGTCCTGGACGGGCACCGGGATCAGCAGACCCTCGGGGGCCTGGACATCACCGTGCGTCGCAACGCCTTCGGCCGGCAGGTCGACTCCTTCGAGTGCGACCTGTCGGTCAGCGGACTGCCGGACGATCACGGGCAGCCCTACCGGGCGGTGTTCATCCGGGCGCCGTGGGTGGAGCAGGTCGGCGCCGGGGTCGAGGTGCTGGCCACCGTCGAGCACGGCGGCACCTCCCATGTCGTCGCCGTGCGCCAGGGCTCGCTGCTGGCGACCTCCTTCCACCCCGAGATGACCGAGGACCACAGGGTGCATGCCTTCTTCGTCGATCTGGTGCGCGCGCAGAGCGGCAGCCGATCGGACGACAACGGAGAGGGACACCGATGAGCGGACACTCCAAGTGGGCCACGACCAAGCACAAGAAGGCCGCGATCGACGCCAAGCGCGGCAAGCTCTTCGCCAAGCTGATCAAAAACATCGAGGTGGCTGCCCGAAGCGGCGGGGGAGACCCGGTCGGCAACCCGACGCTCTACGACGCGATCCAGACGGCCAAGAAGAGCTCGGTGCCGGGGGACAACATCGACCGGGCGGTCAAGCGCGGCTCGGGAGCCGAGGCCGGGGGAGCCAGCTATGAGGCGCTGACCTACGAGGGCTACGCCCCCGGCGGTGTCGCCATCCTGATCGAGTGCCTGACCGACAACAAGAACCGGGCGGTCATGGAGGTGCGCACCGCCTTGTCCCGCAACGGCGGCTCGATGGCCGACTCCGGCTCGGTCGCCTACCTGTTCAACCGCAAGGGGGTGGTGACCGTGCCCAAGGCGCAGGAGGGCGGGGAGACCACCGACGACGACCTGCTCGAGGTGGTGCTGGACTCCGGCGCCGAGGAGGTCAACGACCACGGCGACGTCTTCGAGATCGTCTCCGAGGCCGGCGACGTGGTCGAGGTGCGCACCGCGCTGCAGGGAGCCGGTGTCGACTACGACTCCGCGGAGGTCTCCTTCATCCCCAGCATGCAGGTCCCGCTCGACGTCGACGGTGCTCGCAAGATGATCCGCGTGGTCGATGCCTTGGAGGACTGCGACGACGTGCAGAGCGTCCACGCCAACGGCGACGTCTCCGATGAGGTGCTGGCCGAGCTCGACCGCGACTGAGCTCACTCCGCACGGCGCGTCGCTCACCGAACGGACCTGGGTGATGTCGTAGCGTGGGTTGCGAACACCTGTACGCAACCGCCGATGCGCCACCGGCGGCGTGTCATCACCTGGTCCCGCCCGGAGGAGGAAGCCCGTCATGCGTGTGCTCGGCGTCGACCCCGGCCTGACCCGGTGCGGTCTCGGTGTGGTCGAGGGCCAGCGGGGGCGGCCGCTGCGCATGGTCGCCGTCGGGGTCGTGCGCACTCCGGTCGGCGATGACCCTCAGGAGCGGCTGCTGACCCTGCAGACCGAAATCGACCAGTGGCTGGCTGACCATGAGCCCGACGCGGTCGCGGTCGAGCGGGTCTTCGCCAAGGCCAACATCAAGGGGATCATGGGCACTGCTCAGGCCTCGGCCGTGCCCATGCTGGCCGCCGCCCGACTGGGCCTGCCGCTGAGTCTGCATACCCCCACCGAGGTCAAGGCGGCGGTGAGCGGCAACGGCCGCGCCGACAAGGCCCAGGTCAGTGCCATGGTCACCCGCATCCTCGGGCTGTCTGCTGCCCCGAAGCCGGCCGACGCCACCGACGCCCTCGCGCTGGCCATCTGCCAGGTATGGCGTGGTGGCGGCCAGGGCCGGTTGGACCAGGCGGAGGTCGCCGACCGGCAGCGGCGCACCCGCGCCGCGGCCGAGGGCGCCGCAGCCTCGGCCCGCTCCGCCAACCGGCTCGTGCAGCTGCACCAGAGCATGGACGCCGCTTCACGAGATCGAGCCAGCGCCTGGCCCTCCCGGGTCGGGCAGTCCGCCAGGAGGAGCAGATGATCTCCTCCCTCGCGGGCCTGGTGCAGCACGTCGGTCTGGACCATGTCGTCGTGGAGGTCGGCGGGGTCGGCCTGCGGGTGCACACCACCCCGGCGACCGCGTCCGAGGCCAGGGCGGGCACCACCCTTCGCCTGCTGACCACCCTGGTGGTGCGGGAGGAGTCGCTGACGCTCTACGGCTTCGTCCAGGCCGAGGCGCGGGCACTGTTCGAGCAGGTGCAGACGGTCTCGGGGGTCGGCCCGCGGCTGGCCCTGGCCATGCTTGCGGTGCACAGTCCGGAGGCAGTGGGCCGGGCGATCAGCACAGGAGACCTCGTGGCCCTCACCAAGGTTCCCGGCATCGGCCGCAAGGGTGCCGAGCGGATCGTGCTGGAGCTGCGCGACAAGGTGCTCGCCCCGGGGAGCGACGGATCGCCGGACTCGACCAGCATGGCCCAGGGGGCGCCGGAGGCCGTCACCAACCAGGTGCGCGAGGCCCTTGTCGGGTTGGGCTGGAGCAGCAAGCAGGCCGCCGACGCCGTGCAGGTGGTCACGACCGACGCGGCATCCCAGCAGGAGTCGGCCGACCGGGCCGGGCCACCCCAGGTCGCCGACCTGCTGCGCGCCGCACTGCGCGAGCTCGGCCGATGACGGACGCCGAGGAGTCACGCGTCGTGGACCCCGAGTCCTCCGAGGAGGAGCGGCAGGTCGAGGCGGCGCTGCGGCCTCGGCGACTGGCCGACTTCCCTGGGCAGGGCAGGGTCTGCGACCAGCTGGGGCTGGTGATCGAGGCCGCCCGGCGGCGCGGCACAGCGCCGGACCACGTGCTGCTCTCCGGGCCTCCTGGCCTGGGCAAGACGACCCTGGCGATGATCGTCGCCGCTGAGCTGGACCAGCCGATGCGGATCACCAGCGGACCGGCCATTCAGCACGCGGGCGACCTGGCTGCCGTGCTGTCCTCCCTCGCCGAGGGGGAGGTGCTCTTCCTCGACGAGATCCACCGGATGTCCCGTCCCGCGGAGGAGATGCTCTACCTGGCCATGGAGGACTTCCGGGTCGACGTCATCGTCGGCAAGGGGCCGGGGGCCACCGCCATCCCCTTGGAGCTGCCGCCCTTCACGGTCGTCGGCGCCACCACGCGAGCCGGGTTGCTCCCGGCGCCGCTGCGAGACAGGTTCGGCTTCACCGGGCATCTGGACTTCTATCGCACACAGGACCTGGTGCTGATCCTGACCCGCAACGCCCAGCTGCTGCAGATCGAGGCCGACGCGCCCGGAATCGAGCAGATCGCCTCCCGCTCCCGCGGCACCCCGCGGATCGCCAACCGGCTGCTGCGCCGGGTGCGCGACTGGGCACAGGTGCACGGAGCGCACGTGGTCGACCTGGCGGCCGCGCAGGCCGCGCTGGAGCTCTTCGACGTCGACGCGCTCGGACTGGACCGACTGGACCGTGCCGTGCTGGAGGCGCTGTGCCGCCGGTTCGGCGGGGGACCGGTCGGGCTCAGCACCCTGGCCGTCGCTGTCGGAGAGGAACCGGACACCGTGGAGTCCGTCGCCGAGCCGTTCCTGGTCCGCGAGGGCTTCATGCTGCGCACCCCCCGTGGCCGGGCTGCTTCGGCAGCGGCCTGGAGCCACCTCGGCCTGACCCCACCCCCGGGCGGCGCTGCGGCCGGCGGGTTTGCGGCCGGGGCCAACGGTCAGGACGTCCTGCCCCTGAGCTCGGACCCGTCCCGGCTGGGCTGACCCGTCCCGGCTGGGTTCAGCCACACCAACGGGCGAGGGAGGAAGCGTCGCCACGGCCGGTCCCAGCGCAGCCACGCGCACGGCGCGTGGTCTTTGGTGCCTCCGCGACCCTCACCTACACTGCACCGGGTGCCCGCACGCGGGCGCTGCGCGAGCGAGGACCGCCAGCCGGTCCCGGCGCACCGCATACCAAAGACCGTTGAAGGACGACCATGTCACCACTGGCCGCTGCTGCCGGCACGTCGGGCAGCGGGGGCGGCAGCCTGCTGCTGCTGCTCCTGCCCTTGTTGCTGCTCGGATACCTGATCTGGTCCCAGCGCCGGCGGCAGCGCAAGGTGACCCAGGTGCAGCAGAGTCTGCAGGTGGGCGACGAGGTGATGACCTCGGCCGGTCTCTACGGGCGGATCACCGAGCTGGACCCGCAGATCGTCCACCTCGAGATCGCCCCCCGTGTCGTCGCCCGCTTCGACCGGCGGGCCGTGGTCGCCCCTCAAGCGCCGGCTGACCCCCCCCCAACCCACCCCGGGCGAGTGACCGGCTGATGGCCAAGACATCCCGCTCCCGGAGGAACCCCCGCAACCGCGGGCCCCTGCGCGTCCTGACTGCCCTGCTGGCGATCGTGGTGCTGGTCTTCGGCGGCCTAGCGGCCGCCCGGATCTGGGGCGAACCCGCCGCCTCGCTGACCCCGCAGCTCGGGCTCGACCTCGCGGGCGGACGCCAGATCGTCATCGAGCCGGTCGTCGAGGGCGGCACTGAGGTCTCCACCGAGCAGGTCACCCAGGCGATCGACATCATCCGGCGTCGCATCGACGGCGGCGGCGTCGCGGAGGCCGAGGTGTCCAGGCTGGGTCAGCAGAACATCTCTGTCGCGATCCCCGGCAACCCCAGTGCCGCCCAGCTGGAGGCGCTGAGCCGGTCCTCCCAGCTCAGCTTCCGCCCGGTGCTCGTGGCCGAGCCGACGGCTCCGCAGCCCGAGCTGGAGGCCCCGCCGTTCTTGCCGCTGCCCGACGACGCGCGCCAGGAGCAGCTCGACCAGCTGCAGCAGCCCGACCCGGCAGCCCCGACCACCGACCCCTCGGCGCCCACGGTCGACCCGGCCACCCCCACCGGTGACGCGCCGGCGACGGACGACGCAGAGCAGACCAACGGAGCGCCGGCCGGGCTGCACCTTCCCGGCCCCGGTATGTCGGCGGCAGTCCCCGCTCAGGATGGTGCCGACGTCACCGGCGACGCCGAATCACCCACTGCCCCCCCAGGGTCGCAGGACCCGGCTGAGCCGGCCGAGGACCCGAGTTCGCTGGGACAGGTCACCCCCGAGCTGCGCGAGCAGTTCGACCGGCTCGACTGCACCCCCGCTGCGGAGGGCGAGGACACGCAGGAAGACGGCGCGCAGGGCCAGGACTCCAGTGGAGCCGACGCGGGCTCCGAAGGGGCGATGGGTCAGGAGGGGGCGGCCCAGGAGGTCGCGGCCGCTCCCGAGGACGAGCCGGTGGTGGCCTGTGCGGCGGACGGGTTCGAGAAGTACATTCTCGGTCCCGTCGAGCTGACCGGTGCCCAGGTCGACGACGCGACGTCCGGGCTGGCGACGAACCAGACGGGCCAGACCACAGGGCAGTACGAGGTCCGACTCGAGTTCGACGGCGAGGGCGGATCCACCTTCTCCCGCATCACCTCGCGGTTGATGGGCTTCGGCCAGGGCGCCACGCAGAACCGGTTCGCGATCCTGCTGGACGGCTCGGTCATCAGCGCCCCCGGTGTCAACAGCCAGATCAGCAACGGCTCGGCCAGCATCACCGGCAACTTCACCGCCGACTCCTCCGAGCAGCTGGCCAACCAGCTCAAGTTCGGTGCGTTGCCGATCTCCTTCTCGGTGCTCAACAGCGAGCAGGTCAGTCCGACGCTGGGCGGCGAGCAGCTGCGGCTGGGCATCATCGCCGGAATCATCGGGCTGCTGATGGTCTTCGCCTACTCGGTGGCGCAGTACCGCGCGCTGGGCCTGGTGACCATCAGCTCCCTCGTGGTCGCCGGGGTGCTGGCCTACGGCACGGTCACGTTCCTGGGCTGGTCCAGCAACTTCCGGCTCACCATGGCCGGGGTGACCGGGCTCATCGTGGCCATCGGCATCACCGCTGACAGCTTCATCGTCTACTTCGAGCGGGTGCGCGACGAGGTGCGCGCCGGCCGCCCGCTGCGGTATGCGGTCGACACGGGCTGGTCCCGGGCGCGCCGGACCATCCTGATCTCCGACGCGGTCAACCTGATCGCCGCCGGGGTGCTCTACTGGCTGTCGGAGTCCAGTGTGCGGGCCTTCGCCTTCGCCTTGGGCATGGTGACGGTGATCGACCTGATCGTGGTGTTCATGTTCACCCACCCCGTGGTCAGTATCCTGGCCAACACGAAGTTCTTCGGCCAGGGCCACCGTTGGTCCGGGATGGACCCGGAGCGTCTCGGCGCGAAGCGGTCCACCTACCTTGGCCGCGGCCAGTTCGTGCCGCCGCCGGCCAAGACCAGACCGTCCCGGGCCGAGATCGAAGGGGGCGTCGTCTGATGGCGAGCTTCGCCAAGCTGGGCAACGACCTCTACACCGGTCGCCGTTCGTTCGACATCGTCGGACGGCGCAAGCTCTGGTATGTCGTCTCCGCCGTGCTCATCGCGGTGTCCCTCGTCGGGTTGTTCGGTCGGGGCCTGAACTTCGGGATCGAGTTCCGCGGTGGCTCCGAGCTGCGCGTGAGCAGCGTGGCGGACCTGTCGGACTATGAGTCCCGGGCCTCCGAGGCGGTGGTCCAGGCGGCCCCGGACACCGAGCCCTCGGTGACCCTCGTGGGTACGGACACGGTGCGGGTGCAGACCGGACAGCTGGAGGCGCAGGCCTCGGAGCAGGTGCGGGCGGACCTGGCCGAGGCATTCGAGGTGCCCACGCAGGAGGTGACCAGCTCCTTCGTGGGGCCGTCCTGGGGTGACACGGTGACCACCAAGGCCGTCCAGGCCCTCGTGGTGTTCCTGCTGCTCGTCTCGCTCGTGCTCGCGCTCTACTTCCGCACCTGGAAGATGGCCGCCGCCGCGCTGGTGGCCCTGCTGCACGACGTGGCGTTCACCGTCGGGATCTACGCCCTGCTCGGCATCGAGGTCTCGCCGGCCTCGATGATCGGCTTCTTGACCATCCTGGGCTACTCGATCTACGACACCATCGTGGTCTTCGACAAGGTGCGGGAGAACACCGAGGCGGCCATGGAGACCAAGCGGCTCACGTATGCCGATGCCGCCAACCTGGCCGTCAACCAGACGCTGGTGCGCTCCATCAACACCTCGGTCGTCGCCCTGCTGCCCGTGGCCACCATCGTCGTGGTCGGCATCGTCTTCATCGGCCCTGGCACGCTGCTCGACCTGGCGGTCGCGCTGCTGATCGGCATCGCGGTCGGGACGTTCTCCTCGATCTTCATCGCCACGCCACTGCTGGTGCACCTGCGCCAGGGTGACGAGGAGGTCGCCGCGCTGGACTCCTCGGTGGCCCGCCGGGCCACGCGCCGAGCAGATGGTGTGCAGGCGACCGACGACCACGATGGCCCGGGCTCCGCAACGGGGCAAGCCGCAGGTGTCGGAGCGGCGTCAGGGCGCCGGGGGAGCGGGTCCACCGCGGTGGGCAGCGATCCCTCCGACGGCCGGGACCGGCCCGGCCCGACGGCGGACCGGGGGGTGCACCCCTATGCCCAGCGCGGCCCGCGCAACCAACCCAAGCGACCGCCCCGGTCGCGCCGCTGAGTCAGGACCCGACGTGACCGAGTCCACCGCCCCCCACGAGATCCTCGCCGCCGATGTGCGCTCGGTGCTGCGGGAGATCCCCGACTACCCCGTGCCGGGCGTGGTGTTCAAGGACTTCACACCGCTGCTGGCCGACCCGGCCTTGAGCGCACGGGTCGTCCACCACGTCGCGGGCCGGCACCACGAGCAGGTCGACCGGGTCGTCGGGATCGAGGCCCGCGGCTTCATCCTCGGCGCCGCCATCGCCCACCATCTGGGGGTGGGCTTCGTGCCGGTGCGCAAGGCCGACAAGCTCCCGGCTGCCCGGCACAGCGTCGACTACGACCTGGAGTACGGCTCGGCCACCTTGGAGATGCACACCGACGCCGTGCAGCGAGGGGAGCGGGTGCTCGTCGTCGACGACGTTCTGGCCACGGGCGGCACTGCGGCCGCCACCTGCGAGCTGATCACGCGGTGTGGCGGACAGGTGGCCGCCGTCGACGTGGTGCTCGAGCTGGCCTTCTTGCACGGGCGGGACAAGCTGCCCGGGATCCCCGTCTACGCGCTGATCTCAGACTGACCGGACCTCGGACGCGCCTGGGCTGGGACTGATCTGGCCTCGGCACCAGCTGCGACGCCTATAATCTGGCCATGAGCGAGGACGTGGCAGCCACGACCTCGGCCCAGCCTGCCCCGGGCAGCACCGGGGTACGGGCCCGGTGGGCCCGGCTCGGCGGTCCCCGGACCGGCGCCAACCCGGTGCTGGAGCCGCTCCTGCGCGCGGTGCGCGCCACCCACCCGAAGGCCGACGTAGGGCTGATCGAGCGCGCCTACGTCGTGGCCGAGCGAGCACACCGGGGCCAGACCCGCAAGAGCGGCGACGCCTACATCACCCACCCCCTCGCCGTCTCCACGATCCTGGCCGAGCTGGGCATGACCCCCTCCACCATCGCGGCCGCACTGCTGCACGACACGGTCGAGGACACCGCATACTCGCTGCGCGAGCTGGAGCGCGACTTCGGTGCGGAGATCGCGATGTTGGTCGATGGGGTGACCAAGCTCGACAAGGTGACCTACGGCGCAGCGGCGCAGGCCGAGACTGTGCGCAAGATGGTCGTGGCGATGGCCCGCGACATCCGGGTGCTGGTCATCAAGCTGGCCGACCGGCTGCACAACGCCCGGACCTGGCGCTACGTGTCCCGGGAGTCAGCCGAGCGCAAGGCCGCCGAGACCCTGGAGATCTACGCACCGTTGGCCCACCGGTTGGGTATGAACACGATCAAGTGGGAGCTGGAGGACCTGTCCTTCGCGCAGCTCTATCCCAAGGTCTACGACGAGATCGTCCGGTTGGTGGCCGAGCGGTCACCGGCCAGGGAGGAGTACCTGGCGCGGGTGCGCACCGAGATCGGCGCCGACCTCAAGGCCGCGAAGGTCAAGGCCGCCGTCACCGGCCGGCCCAAGCACTACTACTCGGTCTACCAGAAGATGATCGTGCGGGGCCGCGACTTCGAGCAGATCTACGACCTGGTCGCGGTGCGCGTGCTGGTGGAGTCGATCCAGGACTGCTACGCGGTGCTCGGCGCGCTGCACGCCCGCTGGAATCCGGTCCCGGGCCGCTTCAAGGACTACATCGCGGTGCCGAAGTTCAACATGTACCAGTCGCTGCACACCACGGTGATCGGCCCCGACAACAAGCCGGTCGAGGTGCAGATCCGCACCTACCAGATGCACCGCAGGGCCGAGTACGGCGTTGCCGCCCACTGGAAGTACAAGGAGTTGTCCGGTGCCACCGCCAAGACCGGCTCGGACGGGGCCATCGGGCCGGCGGCCGACATGGCCTGGCTGCGCCAGCTGCTGGACTGGCAGCAGGAGGCCAGCGACCCCGACGAGTTCCTGGAGTCCCTGCGCTTCGAGATCACCGCGGCGGAGGTCTACGTCTACACTCCCGGCGGCGACCTGATCGCCCTGCCCTCGGGAGCCACCCCCGTCGACTTCGCGTATGCCGTGCACACCGAGGTGGGGCATCGATGCGTCGGGGGCCGGGTCAACGGCAAGCTGGTGCCCCTGGAAAGCGGGCTGGCCAGTGGCGACGTGGTCGAGATCATCACCTCCAAGGCCGACGACGCGGGGCCGAGCCGGGACTGGTTGAAGTTCGTCAAGAGCGGGCGGGCCCGCACCAAGATCCGTCAGTGGTTCTCCAAGGAGCGACGCGAGGAGGCCATCGGCTCCGGGCGGGAGCAGATCGCGAAGGTGCTGCGCAAGCAGAACCTGCCGCTGCAGCGGCTGATGTCCCACGACTCGCTGAACGCCGTGGCGGGGGAGCTGCGCCACCAGAACATCGACGCTCTGTTCGCCGCCGTCGGTGAGGGGCACGTCTCTGCAGACCACGTCGTCAAGCAGCTGGTCGCCACGCTCGGCGGAGAGGACGGAGCCACCGAGGACCTCGCCGAGGCGACCATGCCGCGTCGCGGCCGGTTGCGCGCCACCGATCCTGGGGTGACGGTCGTGGGCGCCGACGACGTGCTGGTCAAGGTTGCCCGCTGCTGCACCCCGGTGCCGGGCGACCCGGTGCTGGGCTTCGTCACGCACGGCAAGGGGGTCTCGGTGCACCGCACCGACTGCACCAACGTGGCCACGCTGCAGCGTCACCCCGAGCGGTTGATCGAGGTCGCGTGGTCCCCTTCAGAGGCCAGCGTTTTCTTGGTCAACATGCAGGTCGAGGCCCTGGATCGGCCCGGGCTGCTGAGCGATGTCACGCGAGCCCTGTCCGAGCAGCGGGTCAACATCTTGTCCGCATCGGTGCAGACCACGCGTGACCGGGTGGCGCTGTCCCGGTTCACCTTCGAGATGGCCGACCCCAGTCACCTGGAGAGCGTGCTGCGTGTGGTCCGCCGGGTGCCCGCCGTGCTGGACGCCTACCGGGCCACCGGCACGTCGGGCACCGACCCGCACCGCCGTGAGACGCAGCAGCGCGAGCACCCAGCCTGACCCGGTGGCGATGCTCGGCCGCCGACGGCATACCGCTCACCGGGGCGCGAGGAAGGCCCCGAGCACCGCGGCGTACCCCGCCTGGTCCAACACCCCGCACACCTCCCGGCAGGAGTGCATCGACAGCACCGCTGCACCGAGGTCGACCGTGCTGACCCCCGTCAGCGCCGCGGTCATCGGACCCACCGTGGAGCCGCAGGGCAGGTCCGAGCGGGTGACGAAGGTCTGCACGGGCACTCCCGCCTGCTCACCGGCGAGCAAGAATGCCGCCGCGCCCATCGAGTCCGTGGCGTAGCGTAGGTTGGTGTTGACCTTGAGCACCGGCCCGCCGTTCATCTCGATCCAGTGCTCGGGCTCGTGCCGCTCGGAGTAGTGCGGGTGGGTGGCGTGGGCCATGTCACCGGAGGCGGCCACGGAACCGGCCAGTGCGCGCAGGTAGTCCTCACGGTCGCCGCCTGCGGCGAGCACGATACGTTCCAGCCATCCGGGCAGCAGGGTCGAGCCCGCCCCGCGCTCGGAGGTGCTGCCGACCTCCTCGTGGTCGAAGAGCGCGAGCACCGGCACGGTCGGGGCGGAGGCGGGAGCGTCCAGGGCGTGCACGAGAGCCCGCAGCCCTGCGTATGCCGTGGCCAGGTTGTCCAGGCGCGCCGAGGCGATCAGGTCGTCGTCGCGGCCGATGCGGCGGGCGGGTGTGAGGTCATGGGTCATCGCGTCGTAGCCCAGCAGGTCGGCCGGGTCCAGGCTCAGCTGCTCGGCCAGCCAGCGGTGGAAGTCGGGCCCCTCGGCTCCGGCCCAGTGCGGAGCGAGGTGCTGCTGCGGGTTGAGCTTGACGCCGTCGGTGTGCACCGAGCGGTCCAGGTGGATGGCGAGCTGGGAGACGCGCAGCAGCGCCTCGTCGTAGTGGAACAACCGAGACTGCACCCCGTGCGGGGTGCGGACCGCGGCCCGACCGGACAGCCCGAGGTCGCGGTCCAGCCAGGACGTGAGCAGCGGACCGCCGTAGATCTCCACCCCCAGCGTGTGCCAGCCGGCGTGCCGCCGATCCGGCTGCGGCTTGACCCGCAGGTTGGGGGAGTCGGTGTGGGCGCCCACGACCCGGAACGGCGTGGTGGGGCCCGCTGCCTGCTCACTGGACCAGGCGATGAGGGAGCCGCCGCGGCGCACCAGGAAGCGGCCGGGCTCCCGGGGAGTAGGCCCCTGCTCCTCGAGCTCGGTGAAGCCCTGCTCGCCGAGCAGGATCGCCGCGCGGTCGGCCGCATGGAAGGGCGAGGGCGAGGCGTCGAGGTAGCGACACAGCCCGGTGGCGACCTCGTCGACGTGCGGCCGTAGGTCCTCGCGGGTCCAGGTCATCCGGCTCAGCCCCCGAACTCGGCCAACCCCGCACGGGCCGAGTCCAGCCAGGCCTGACGAGCCTCCAGCGCCTGCTCCGCCTCGGCGATCGCTGCCGGGTCGCCACCTGCCAGCGCCGCCGCCAGGTCCTGATGGAGCCCTTGGACGGCCCGCTCGAGCTGATCGACCATCGACTGCGCGCGTGCGCTCACCTCTGGGTTGCTCTGTTTCCAGCGACGGTCCTCCAGGTCGCGGACCGCCTTCTCGACCGCGCGCATCCGCGTCTCCACGGTGTGCATCTGGCTCTTGGGAACCTTGCCGGCGACGTCCCAGCGGTCCTGGATCGAGCGGAGTCGAGCCTTGGCCCCCTGCAGATCGGTGACCGGGACCAACCCCTCCGCCTCCTCCAGCAGAGCCTGCTTCACGACCAGGTTGGCCTCGAACTCGGCGTTCTCCTGCGCGACGATCTCGTCCTTGGCTTCGAAGAAGCGGTCCTGCGCCGTTTTGAAGCGCGTCCACAGGGCATCGTCCTGGGAGCGTTGAGCGCGACCGGCCTTGCGCCATTGCTGCATGAGGCTCTTGAACTCCCCTGCGGTGGCGCCCCAGTCCTTGCTCTTGGTCAGCTCTTCGGCCTGCGCGACCAGGCGCTCCTTGACCCGGCGGGCTTGTTCCTGCTCTTCGTCCAAGTGCGCGAACCACGACTTGCGCACCTTGTCGAACGCGGTGCGAGCGGCGCTGAAGCGTTGCCACAGAGCCGCCTCGACGTCCTTGTCCAGGCGCGGACCCGAGCGCTGCATCGTCTTCCACGTGTCAAACAGGTCGCGCATCCGGGAGCTGGCGGCCTTCCACTGCATCTTCGTCGGCTCGGTGGCCGCGATCGCCTCGGCTTCGACGACCAACTGCTCGCGTTGGGCCGAGGCTTTGGCCTTGGCCTGCGCGCGACTGGCCGATTCGGCGGCGGCTCGCTCGCTGATCGACTGCGCTATCTGGTCCACCTGCCGGTGCAGGGCCGCGAGGTCACCGACGACATGGGCGTCCCCGATCTGCTGCCTCAGGTGGGCCAGCGACTCACGGGCCTCGTGGGCACTCAGGTCGGTCTGACTGAGGCGTTGGCTGAGGACGTCTGCGGCGGCGGCCAACTCGTCATACTTGCGGGCGAAGTAGGACAGCGCCTCCGCCGGGCTCGTCCCGGGGTAGGACCCGACTGCGCGCTCCCCGTCCTCGGTGCGCACGTAGACCGTGCCGTCCTCGGCCACCCTGCCGAACGCCATGGCCTCGCTGGAGCCGCCGACCTGGGTCGGCACCGATGCGGCTGGCCGCACCGCGGCCTTGCGACCGGCGAATTGCGCAGGCGACGGAGGAGCAGGCACGGTTCGGCTCGGCGGGGACTGCTCACTCACGACGATGTTGCCTCTTCCTCGATCTCGACTCCGGTGATGCTGATCGGTTGCGCCGGCGGGCCGTCTGCCCCGCCACCATCCACGCCTGCAGCGGCGACCGCGTCGATGATGTCCATTCCCTCCGTGACCCTACCGAAGATCGTGTACCCACCTCCCTCGGTGGGGAGCATCGTGTCGCTGTGCACGATGAAGAACTGACCGCCGTTGGAGTCGAGCTCCGACGAGCGGGCCATCGCCACGGTGCCGCGTGGGTAGAGCCCGTCGCTCGGGGCGTTCTCGATGCCGAAGGTGTATCCAGGACCTCCCCGACCAGTCCCCGTCGGATCCCCGCACTGCAACACATAGATGCCCTCTGTGGTCAGCCGGTGACAGGGGCTGTCGCCCCAGTAGCCCTCTTGGGCCAGGAAGGAGAAGGATGCGACGGTCTGCGGCGCTGCCTGCCCGTCGAGGTCAAGCGTGATCGGTCCACAGCTGGTCTGGACCTGAGCACGGACCGGGCCTTGCTCGCCGGGCACCGGCGCGTCGCCGGCCTGGAAGGTGGGCACCGAGGCCGGCAGCGCGGGCGGCACCGAGCACTCCACGGCCCCCTGCGAGACCGGGGTATCGGCGGTGTCGTCTGCGACCGACACGGCGTCCTGACTGTCGGCGTCGTCGGAGCCGCACGCCGCGAGGGCGCCCAGCAGGCCAGCCACCAGCAGCGAGGACACTCTTCGCTGAGGTCGGGACAGCATGGAAGGCCTCCTTCTGGGGCGTCGGCAATGAATGAGCCATAGGAGTCTAGGCAGGGGCCCGCGGAGGATTGGTCACAGGTGAGTGACGGTTTGGAAACAATCCGAGGGAGGAAGACTCGCAGCCTGGTGGCGATCACCCCAGGGGAGTGGAAGGTAGGTGGGCGCCCCACCTCGTGCTCAGAAGGGTGGGGGGTCGTGGGCCGGTGGTGGTGGGGGGGTGGGGTTGATGAGCTCGTCGGGGTCGGGTTGTCCGTGTGGGGTTCCGGGGCGGCGGCGTCCGTCGGTGTGGTGGAACAGGGTCAGCGGGCGTTCGTGGCCGTAGCGCCAGGCGTCTTCGTCGTCGTCGATGGCTTCGAGCCATTGGTCCATGCCGGTGCGGGTGGACAGG
>NZ_JBPCKQ010000250.1:0-13010 GCF_051004135.1 Ornithinimicrobium sp. | reverse complement strand
TCGGCGATGATCGGGCCGACCCCGTCGGTCGCGGCTAAGGTGTCGACGTCGGCGGCACGGATCGCGTCCATCGAGCCGAACTCGGTGGCCAGCGCCCGCGCCGCGGTCGGCCCCACATGCCGGATCGACAGACCCACCAGCACCCGCCACAGCGGCTTGGCCTTGGCCTCCTCCAGGTTGTCGACCAGCTTGGCACCGTTCGCCGAGAGCACCCGGCCGTCGACCACCTCGTCCTCCGGGTCCGTCTTCTTCGCCGCCCGGGTGTAAAGCGGCACCCGCGCGATCTCGGCCTCGGTCAGTGAGAAAAGTCCGGACTCATCGCTCAGCACCCCGGCGTCGAGCAGCCCCTGCACCCCCTCCCACCCGAGGGCCTCGATGTCGAACGCCCCCCGCCCGGCCACGGCATACAGCCGCTCCCTCAGCTGCGCCGGGCACGACCGAGCGTTGGGGCAACGGATGTCCTTGTCCTCCTCCCGCTCCGGGCGCAGCTTGGTCCCGCAGCTCGGGCAGAGCGTGGGCATCACGAACTCCCGCTCGCTGCCGTCGCGCAGATCGGCCACCGGCCCGAGGATCTCGGGGATCACGTCTCCGGCCTTGCGCAGCACCACCGTGTCGCCGATCAGCACCCCCTTGCGGACCACCTCCGACGCGTTGTGCAACGTCGCCATCTCCACCGTCGAGCCGGCCACCAGCACCGGCTCCATCACCCCATACGGGGTCACCCGGCCGGTCCGCCCGACGTTGACCCGGATGTCGAGCAGCTTCGTGGTGACCTCTTCCGGCGGGTACTTGTAGGCGATTGCCCACCGGGGCGCCCGTGACGTCGAGCCGAGCCGGCGCTGCACCGCGACCTCGTCGACCTTGACAACGACCCCGTCGAGCTCGTGCTCCACCGCGTGCCGCTGCGACCCGTAGTGCTCCACGAGCTCCTGCACCGCCGCCAGGTCGCCGAGCACCTTCGCGTGCGGCGAGACCGGCAGACCCCAGGCGCCCAGCACGTCATACGCCTGCGACTGCAGCGTGATGTCGAAGCCGGTGCGGGCCCCGATGCCGTGCACCAGCATCCGCAGCGGCCGGGTCGCGCTCACCCGGGGATCCTTCTGGCGCAGCGATCCGGCGGCGGCGTTGCGCGGGTTGGCGAAGGGCGCCTTGCCCTGCTCGACCAGCGAGGCGTTGAGCTCGGCGAACGCCTCGACCGGGAAGAACACCTCACCGCGCACCTCCACCAGCTCGGGCACCGCCACCTGCGCACCGTCCTGATCCTGCGGCGGCACCAGCCGGTGCGGCACGCCGGAGATCGTGCGCACGTTGTGGGTGACGTCCTCCCCCGTCCGCCCATCACCCCGGGTCGCGGCGCGCACCAGCCGGCCCTCCTCATACAGCAGGTTGACCGCCAGCCCGTCGATCTTGAGCTCGCACAGGTAGTGCACCTCGGCCCCACCGGCCGCTCGCTCGACCCGGTCTGCCCAGGCATGCAGCTCCTCGGCGCTGAACGCGTTGTCCAGGCTGAGCATGCGCTCGACGTGGTCGACGGGGGTGAACTCGGTGGAGAACGTGCCGCCCACCTGCTGGGTGGGGCTGTCCGGGCTGCGCAGGCTGGGGTGCACCTCCTCCAGCTCCTGTAGCCGCCGCAGCAGCGTGTCGAACTCGCCGTCGCTGATGCTCGGCGCGTCACGCACGTAGTAGGCGAACTGGTGGTCGCGGATCTCCTGCGTCAGCCGGGCCCACTCGTGCCGGACATCGTCGGGGACGTCCGGGTATGCCGTCTGGCTCGCCTGGTCGGTCACGGTGACCATCTTCACCCACGCCACCGACATCGACACGGCGGCCCTATGGTCGCCCTCGGCGGGGGTGTGGTTGATGCTTCAGATGCGCAAGCGCGCCAACTGACCAAGGCGCTCCGCGCCGACCGGGGTTGGCCTCTGCAGATGTGTCGCCAGGCCAACACCACTGCAGGGGCTTAGTCTGCGGAGGTTTCGGCCGAATCACGGAGCGTGCTGTCGGTCGCGGTGGCTTGGTACGACGGCATATCCGCTCCGAGGTCAGTCACGGGACACCGCTGGTCCGTGGGTGACGCTCGCCCGGTCGCTCACCTTCCAGCGACGCTCGAGGTATGTGGTGAAGGACACCCACGTCAGGGCCAGGCCGTTGGAGAGCAACCAGACCCACATGTCGTCCGGGGCGAGCCAGTAGCCGACGGAAGCCACCGCCGCCCAGATGCAGAGCGCTGCGAGCCTCCCGCCCCAGAGGATCCGACGACGTCGCGCCCCTCTGTCGTGGGCCCTCCCCGCTCGGCTCCAGTGCCACTACGCTACCGCGGTCTCCGCCAGGTCGACGGCCAGCCGCAGGGTGGCCTCGGTGATCGCCCGGGCCCGCTGGGGGAAGGCGCCCGCAAGCCCGCATGCCGGGGTCACGGTGACCTCGGCGAGGTCACGCACGGGCAGGCCGACCTCGCGCCACCGGGCAACGAGGTCGTCGTGGTGCTCCCGGTATGCGGTGCGCTCGCCGTCCGTGGGCAGCGCCCCGGCCCAGAGTCGCACCCCGTCCTCGGCGGCGACCGCGACCGCCTCCCAGGTGCGCGGGCCCAGCGCCGCGACATCGAGGGCAAGCGCGTCGGGACGCGCACCGCGCAGCGCCTCGACCGGCGGGCTGCCGGCGCAACAGTGCAGCACGGTGCCTGCTGCACCACCCGCCCGAGCCGCGTCCAGCACCTGGCGCATCGCATCGGTCGCCTCGGACGGCTCGGGCGCCGCCAGCACCCGATAGCCGGACTCCGAGCGCACCCGGCCCAGCAGCACCGCGGCCAGCGCCGGCTCGTCGAGCTGCAGCACCAGCTCCGCCGCCGGCACGAGCCGGCGAATCTCCTGGACGTGCCGGGCCACCCCCTCGGCCAGCGACCCGGCCAGGTCGCGCACGGCCCCGGCGTCGGACAGCACCCGGTCACCGAGCGGCAGCCAGGTCTGCGCGGCAAGGGTCCACGGCCCGGCGACCTGCACCTTCAGCGGGCCGGACCACCCGTCATACGCCTCGGCGAGCTCGTCCAGGTCCTGACCCCACCACGAGGCGGTGCGCTCGGCGTCGCGGCCGGGCCGGTCGACCATTCGCCACCCCTGCGGCTGCAGGTCCACGGGCAGGTCGACGAGCAGGTGCGCGGCGCGGCCGATCAGGTCCGCACCCGGTCCGCGAGCAGGCAGCTCCGGCAGGTAGGGCAGCCCGGTGACCCCCTCGGCGGACGGCGCACCCAGCAGGTCACGGACGACCCGGATCGCCTCCCGCACGTCCGTGCCCGGCCACGACCCGATCCCGCTCACACCGACCATGGGGCCAGTCTGGGCCATCGGGCGACGCCGACAGCGCCACGGACTTCAGCGCTCAGTCCTGCGAGCTCTCCGCGGCCTTTCGGTCGGCGCGGATCTGCACCAGGACCAGGATGCCGACGACGGCCGCACCCAAGAGGGCCAGCAGGACGGGGCCGAGCACCGGCGCGTAGGGCGCGACCAGCTGCCCCGGCCCCTCGGCCTCGCCGCCACCTCCGGAGGTCGACTGCCAGGGCCACAGCGCCCGCAGCGAGCCGATCATCAGCCCGGACATCACCAGCAGGGTGGTCCGGCGGTGCGAGTTGAGCAGATACCGCAGGACCTGCACGAACGACCCCAGTCCCAGCACGGCTCCGGCGCCGAACACGGCGAGGTAGAGCAGGTCACGGTCCTCGACCGCGCCCAGCGTCGTGGTGTACATCCCGACCGCCAACAGCAGGAACGAGCCGGAGACACCGGGGACCACCAGCGCACAGACAGCCACCGAAGCGGCCAGGAACACGACATACAGCGGTGCTTCGGCGCTTCCCCCTCCCGCGGCGAGCCCGATCAGCAGGTATGCCGCGACGGCGGCGACGATCACAAGTCCGGCATCGAGGGCTCGCGCGCGATGCGCGGGCGGCAGCATCCGCAGCGGGACGACGATGCTCACCGCGACGAGCCCGAAGAACAGGCCGCGGGCGTGCTCCGGGCTGTCGGCGACGAAGGCGCTCATCACCCCGGCGATGGTCACCACCGCGGTAACCATCCCGAGCAGGACCGGCAGAACCAGCCACCAGTCGGTGCGAGCCAGCTCGGCCCGGCTGGCCTGAGCACGTCCTCCGTCACCACCGGTCACCAGCTTGCGACCCGCGCCGCCCACGTGCGCGGCGGAGTCGATGAGCTCGTCGTAGACCCCGGTGACCAGCGCCACCGTGCCACCCGAGACCCCTGGCACGAGCTCGGCGGAGCCGATCAGGAAGCCGCGCAGCAGGTCCAACGGGAGCAGCCGCCGGGGTCGCCGGGCCCTGCCGGTGCTTTGGTCGGAGTCGGCCTCAGTCCGGTCGGTGTCCACGCGAGCAGCGTAGACGGCCGCATCGGGCCGCGCCGACTTCTCAGTGGTAGGTCTCCTCCTCCCGGTCCGGACCCACGTGTCGAGCCAGCCAGGCGTTGAGGTCCGCAGCATCCTGCCACAGCCCGGTGACCCGCCGCAGCGCCGCACGGGTGTGCAGCCATTGGTACTCCGGCCAGGACCTGGACAAGGTGAGGCCCTTGTGCCGCAGCAGCGCGACCCGGGGATGGTCGCTGGGGTATCCGCGGGGCGCGGTCTTCAGCGCACTTCCGCCCACCGTCCCCCCGCTGGATCGCGCGGCCTGGACGAGAGCAGCCACCTGCGGCCCGGCGTCGTCGTCGTCCACCGCCGCGTAGAAACGTCGCACCTGGGCCCGGCTCATCTCGTGGTAGCCGGACGCGGCAAACAGTCCCTCGCCGCTGACGTGCAGGTAGTAGACGGCACCGACGACACCGGCGGCATCGGGGTCCGCGCCGATCACGGCTCCCGCGTGCAGCTTGTAGGGCGACTTGTCGGCGGAGAAGCGCACGTCGCGGTTCGGGCGGAACACCTTGCCGTCCCCGAACTCCTCGGCGACCTCAGCGAGCAGCTGCTCCAGCGGGAGCCTGATGTCCTGCTCGTAGGTGTCCCGGTGGGCGTCGAAGAACGCCTTGGTGTTGTCGGCGGCCAGCTCGTGCCAGAAGGCCACTACCTGCGGACCGAACCCGTCGAACCTGTCCACCGGCGTGCCCATGAAGGATCACGGTAGCGCGGCCGAGGGTGCAGTCATCGGCTGGGCCCAGCCAAACTGGGGGTATGTCGTCACTCGCCGTGCCCGCCTCGCTGCGCCCCTTCGTGGACCAGGAGGGCCGGCTCATCCAGCTGCCGCGACGGGAGCAGAAGCGCATCGCGGCGTGGGCGTGGATCGCCGCCCGCAGCCGGGGCGCTACCGCCTCCCCGCCGAGCCCAGGACGGTCGCCGAGCAGGGCTGAGGCGGTCGTGACCCTTGCCGGGCCTCAGGACCAGGCCGGCACCGCTCGGTCGGCGCGAACGATGGTCGCCGACCCGACGACGCGGGTGCCGTCGTAGAGCACGACGGACTGGCCGGGTGCCACCCCTCGGATCCGCTCCTGCAGCGCGACGTGCACCTGCTCGCCCTCGGGCCAGGCCGTGGCGGGATGCTCCTGGCCGTGCGCTCGCACCTGCGCGCCGACCTCGATGACCCCCTCGGGCGCTGATCCGCACCACCGGGCATGGTCACCGACGATGTGGTCGACGCCGAGCAGCTCCTGCGGGCCCACGACCACGGTGTTGGTCGCCGTGTCGGTGCCCACGACATACCGCTTGGACCCGTCGGCCGGTGGGACCTTCAGGCCGAGTCCGCGACGCTGCCCGACCGTGTAACCGAACGCACCGCCGTGCTCGCCCAGCACCTGACCGTCGGTGTCGACGACGTCGCCGGGCTGCTCGCCCAGCCGACGGGCGAGCCAGCCGCGGGTGTCACCGTCGGCGATGAAGCAGATGTCGTGACTGTCCGGCTTCTTGGCCACCGAGAAGCCCTGGGCGGCGGCCTCGGCCCGGATGTCGGGCTTGGTCGTGTCGCCGAGCGGGAAGAAGCTGCGGGCCAGCTGGTCGGTGTCGAGCACGCCGAGCACGTAGGACTGGTCCTTGGCCCCATCCACTGCCCGATGCAGCTCGCGCCGGAGGCCACCGGACGCCGACGGGTCGGGCACCTCGCGGATCTGCGCATAGTGCCCCGTCGCGACCGCGTCGAAGCCCAGAGCCAGGGCCTTGTCGAGCAGGGCGGCGAACTTGATCTTCTCGTTGCAGCGCAGGCACGGGTTGGGCGTGCGGCCGGCGGCGTACTCGGCCACGAAGTCCTCGACCACGTCCTGGGCGAACCGCTGCGCCATGTCCCACACGTAGAACGGGATGCCGAGCCGGTCGGCGACCCGGCGTGCGTCACCGGCGTCCTCGATCGTGCAGCAACCGCGGGCGCTCTCGCGCAGCGTGGCCGCCGACCGGGACAGGGCCAGGTGGACCCCGACCACCTCGTGGCCAGCCTCCAGCATCCGGGCGGCCGCGACGGCCGAGTCGACTCCCCCGCTCATCGCGGCGACAACCCGCATCAGCTGACCCTCGCAGTCGCCTGCCGGGCTCGGCGGGCGCGCTCGACGGCGGCAGGCAGGGCGGCCAGGAAGGCGTCGACGTCGGCCTGGGACGAGGTATGACCAAGGCTGAGCCGGAGTGCCCCGCGAGCCTGCGTCTCGCTGACCCCCATGGCCAGCAGGACGTGGCTGGGCTGCGGCACTCCGGCTTGACAGGCCGACCCGGTGGAGCACTCGATCCCGGTCGCGTCGAGCAGGTAGAGCAGCGAGTCACCGTCACAGCCGGGGATGCGCAGGTGGGCGTTGCCGGGCAGACGACGGGTGCTGTCGCCGGGCTCCCAGTGACCGCTGACGGTGATCGTCGGGTCCTGAGCCAGAGCACCCTGGATGAGCCGGTCCCGCAGCCCGACCAGACGCTGCGCCCGCTCCTGCTGGTGCGCCACGGCATACCGGACGGCGTGAGCCAACCCGGCGATGCCCGGGACGTCGAGGGTGCCGCTGCGCAGCTGCCGCTCCTGACCGCCGCCGTGGGTCAGCGGCACCGGACTCTGGTCGCGACCGGCGACCAGGATCCCGACACCGAGCGGACCACCGATCTTGTGACCCGTGACGGTGACCAGGTCGGCGCCGATCTCGTCGGGACGGACCGGCACCTGACCCAGCGCCTGCACGGCGTCGGAGTGGAACGGGATCCCGTGCTCGTGGGCCAGGGCCGCGAGCTCGGCGACCGGCTGGATGGTGCCGATCTCGTTGTTGGCCCACATCACCGAGACCAGGGCGGCGCTGTCGTGATCCGCGGCCAGCGCCCGGCGCAAGGCGTCAGCGGTGACCACGCCCTCGGCGTCGGGAGCCAACCAGGTCACGTCGGCCTGCCCCGTCTCGACCAGGTAGTCGACCGCGTCGAGGACGGCGTGGTGCTCGATCGAGCTGACCACAAGGCGGCGGTGCCGGGGCTCAGCGCCCGCGCGGGCCCACAACGTGCCCTTGACCGCGAGGTTGTCGGACTCGGTGCCGCCGGAGGTGAACACGACCTGTGAGGGGCGCACCCCGAGGTCCTCGCCGATCGACTCGCGGGACTCCTCGACGACACGGCGGGCGGAGCGGCCGGCCGTGTGCAGCGAGCTGGCGTTGCCGACGTCTCGCATGGTCCGCGCCACGACCTCGATGACCTCCGGAAGCACCGGGGTCGTCGCCGCGTGGTCAAGGTAGACGCTCACTCGACCGGATTCTACGCCTCCCCCACTCCTTGCGACCCCCAGCCACAAAGCCGCACTTCCAGCGCCATGCATGGCGCTGGAAGTGGGCTTTCCGGCTGGGGTGGCGTGGAGGCTGCGGCGGCGGGCTCGGCTCAGCCCTTTGCCTTGGTGATCGCCTCGGTGGCCTGCGGCAGCACGGTGAACAGGTCGCCGACCACACCGAAGTCGGCCATCTCGAAGATCGGGGCCTCCTCGTCCTTGTTGATCGCGACGATCGCCTTGGACGTCTGCATACCGGCACGGTGCTGAATCGCCCCGGAGATCCCGGCCGCGACGTAGAGCTGCGGCGAGACCTGCGCGCCGGTCTGACCGACCTGGCTGGAGTGCGGATACCACCCGGCGTCGACCGCCGCGCGGGAGGCGCCGACGGCGGCATCGAGGGAGTCGGCGAACTGCTCGACCGGGTCGAAGTTGCCGCCGGTCCCCCGGCCGCCCGAGACCACGATGGCAGCCTCGGTGAGTGCCGGCCGCCCGGACTTCTGCTTCTCCGAGCGCTCCACGATCCGCGCACTCTTGGCACCGTCGGACACGCTGACCTCGACGAGCTCGTCCGTCGCCTCGGCAGGCGACTCCTGCGCGGCGATGGAGTTGGGCTTGACCGTGATGACCGGCGACCCGTGCGACGTACTGCATACGGTCGCGAAGTTGCCGGCGAACACCGACTTGGTCGCCTGCACGCCCCCGTCGCCGGCCTGGACGTCGACGGCGTCGGTGATCAGACCGGACTCGGCCTTGATGGCCAACCGCCCGGCGATCTCGTTGCCGTCGGTGCTCGAGGCCAGCAGGACCGCCGCTGCGCTGGTCCGCTGCACGAGCTGGGCCAGCACCTCAGCGGTCGGCGCGACCAGGTGGTCGGTGACGTCGGCCGACTCGATGCGATACACCTTGGCCGCGCCGTAGCGGGCCAGGTCGTCCTTGGCGGTGTCGAAGCCGGTGCCGACGAAGACCGCCGAGGGCTCCCCCAGCCGCCGGGCCGCGGTCAGCATCTCCCCGGTCGTCTTGCGCACGACACCGTCGATGTGGTCGACCAGCACGAGTACCTCTGCCATGTGATCTGCTCCTTGCGTATGTCGAAGCCCGTAGAGCTCGCGGGGCGGGCTCAGGCGAACTTGCGAGAGATCAGGAAGTCGGCCAGGGCCTGACCGCCCTGTCCCTCGTCGGTCACGACCTCCCCCTGGCTGCGTGGCGGTCGCTGCTCGACCGAGACCACGGAGGTCCAGGAGGCGCCGAGGCCGACCTCGGCCGGCTCGACCCCCAGATCGGCCAGCGTCCAGGTCTGCACCGGCTTCTTCTTGGCGGCCATGATGCCCTTGAACGAGGGGTAGCGCGGCTCGTTGATCTGGTCGGTCACCGACACCACCGCCGGTAGCGACGCCTCGATCGTCTCGCTGGCGACGTCCCCGTCCCTGCGGATGCGAACGGTCTCACCGTCCAGCGTCAGCTCGGAGGCGAAGGTGACCTGGGGCAGTCCGAGCCGTTCGGCCAGCATCGCCGGCACGACGCTCATCGTGCCGTCGGTGGACCCGAGACCGGTCAGCACCAGGTCGACGTCGCCGATCGTGTCGATGGCCGCAGCCAACACACGTGAGGTGGCGATGGCGTCCGAGCCGGCAATGGCCGCGTCGTTGACGTGAACTCCCTCGTGGGCGCCCATCTGCAGCGACTTCTTGATCGCGGCGGTGGCCTGGTCCGGCCCCATCGTCAGGATCGTGATCTCGACGTCGTCACCGTCGTCGGCGATAGCCAGGGCCTCTTCCACGGCATACTCGTCGAGCTCGGAGAGCAGTCCGTCCACGGACGCGCGCTCGGTGGTGTGGTCGGGCTGGAACGTCCGCTCCGACTGCGCGTCGGGGACGTATTTGACACAGACGACGATCTTCACGCGTCACGACCTCTCATCACTGGGCTATCTGAGCGTCATCCTCCCACCTGCCGTCGGGGCAGGTGTGACTCGGTCAGATAAGCGTGAGCAGGTACGCGTGGCCCACCAGCAGCGCGGCGAGGATCGGGAAGCAGAAGACCGTCATGACTCGCAGCACGCGCCCGGGGTAGGCGGTGTGCCCCGTCGCGGGGTTACGGACGGGGTCTCCACCGCGAACCGACCACAGTCCGACCACCGACACCACCAGGGCGAGACCGGCGACCCCCCCGACCACCGGCCAGGGCAATGCGAGAACCTGCCC
Source organism: Ornithinimicrobium sp. (assembly GCF_051004135.1). Taxonomy (GTDB): domain Bacteria; phylum Actinomycetota; class Actinomycetes; order Actinomycetales; family Dermatophilaceae; genus Ornithinicoccus. The sequence continues at coordinate 3,116 of NZ_JBPCKQ010000250.1, read as the reverse complement.
GGTGAGCGCGAACAACAGCACGAACATCACGGTCAACGGCAGGAACCCGACGAGCACCATGCGCAGCACGCCACCCTCGGCGAGGAAGCGCAGGATCGGCGTGGGCCGCATCGACAGGATGCCTCCGGCCAGGACGGTCACCGCGAGGACGAGCAGGTTCCCGAGGCTGAACTGCAGCCGTCCCAGTCGTGCATCCTGAGCTCCAGCGTGAGCTGGTCCTGCCAGGACAGTCTGGTGCGGTTCATCTCAGTTCCCCTTCGATGCGGCGATGGTCAGCGGTTCGGTCACTCGTGCGGTGGTGGCGGTGAAGTCGGCCCAGGCTCGGCTCTGTTGACGGGCATGTTCGTGGCCGGCCTCGGTGAGGGCGTAGAACTTGCGGCCGGGGCCGCCCTCGCCGGGTCGCCATTCGACCTCGACATGGCCGGCGTCCTCGAGACGACCGAGCAGGGGGTAGAGCGTGCCGCCCTTGATGGTGCCCACGCCGGCCTGCGCCAGCTCGGTGGCGATGGCGTAGCCGTACGTCGGCCCCTTGCTCAGCACCGAGAGCACGGCGACGCCGAGGACACCGCGCAGCCATTCACTCGGCCACTGAGGAGTCAACGTCACGAAGTAGATCGTATGCCTAACTAGTCAGACACACAACCCACTTGTGAGAGGTCTTGCGGCCTCCACCAGCGACTTGCTCGAGGAGTTGCCGGGGCTCTGTTCGCGAAGGCGCCGCCTCGAGGGGGTGCGGTCAGCGGCCCTCGAACTCCGCCTTACCCGGCCCGTGCTCGACGAACGAGGCCATCCCGATCTGGCGGTCCCGCGTGGCGAACACCCCGGCGAACTGGGTGGCCTCGATCGCCAACCCGGTGTCCAGATCGGTCTCCAACCCCCGGTCGACCGCCTCCTTCAGGGCCCGCAGCGCAAAGGCCGGGCCGCCGACGTAGCGCGACATGCGCTCCCGCCCCACGGCATACACCTGCTCCGGTGCGACGACCTCGTCGACCAGCCCCAGCTCGAGCGCCTCCTGCGCATCGACCATCCGTCCGGTGAACAGCAGGTCCTTGGCCTTGGCCGGACCGATGAGCCGGGGCAGCCGCTGGGACCCACCGGCCCCCGGCATCACGCCGAGCAGGATCTCCGGCTGGCCGAGCTTGGCGTCGCTGCCCGCGATGCGGAAGTCGCAGCACAGCGCCAGCTCGCAGCCCGCGCCCAGCGCATAGCCGGTGATCGCGGCAACCGTCGGCTTCGGGATGTGCGCCACCGCCTTGAAGCAGTCCTGGATGACCCCCGCCCGCTCGACCATGTCGGGGTAGGTCATCGCCTGCATCTCCTTGATGTCCGCACCGGCCGCGAACACCGACTCACCGCCGTAGACGATGACGGCCGCGATGTCACGGTCGGCGGAAACTTCCCGGGCCGCCGCCCCGATCTGGTCCTGCACCGCGATGTCCAGCGGGTTCATCTTCGGCCGGTCGATCCGGATGGTCGCCAGGCCGTCCTCGACCTCGACCCGCACGAGCTGCTCGGTCATGCCTGGGGGTCCTCACCCTCGGTCCCGGACTGGTCGCCGTCGTGCTGCGGCGGTCGGCCGACGGCCTCGGAGAGCCACGGTGCGATCTCCGGAGCCTCCCCACCGGGCTCCGCCGTGGCCCGCTGCGACTTGGCCACGACATTCTTGTGCCACAGCTGCACCGCCTGCAGCAGCAGCCCCACGCTGATCTGGGCCTTGGCCTTCGGGTTCTCCTGCTTGGCGATGATCTGCTCGACCGTGAGCACCAGGTTGCCCGCGGCGATGCCGGCCTTGACCAGGTTCACCCCCAGGGTGATGTCGTTGCACGCGTTGAGCCGGGTCGTCATGTCAGCGGGGATGTTGTCGGCGATCTGCCACTGCCCGAAGGTGCGCATGATGTCGACCTGTCCCCCCTCCATGCAGCGCACGAACAGCTTCTGACTCTGCGCGGTGAAGGAGACGTCCCCCTGGGCGTCGAGATCGGGACCGTACTCGAGGTCCTGCAGGGCGTCCAGGACGCGCCCGCGCAGCGGGTGCTCCTCGGGCGGCGGCGGGAAGTTGGGAAGTGCGGTGGGATCGCTCATGGTCCCCAACGTACCGACTCCCCACCCGTAACACATAAGGTGCCGACCATGCTCCCGGTCACTCCCGCCCCGCGCCGGGCGCCGGACACCCCTCCCCCCATGGGCGTCACACTGACCTCCGAGGGCGCCGAGTTCGCCGTGCTCGCCCGGCACGCCGAGGCCGTCGAGCTGTGCCTGTTCGACGAGGCCGGGGCGCAGCGGGTGGTGCCGCTGCGTCACCGCTCCTACGGCATCTGGTGGGACCACGTCCCCGGGGTCGCCCCGGGCCAGCGCTACGGCTACCGGGTGCACGGCCCGTGGGCCCCACGCGCCGGGCACCGGCACAACCCGGCCAAGCTGCTGATGGACCCGTATGCCGTCGCGCTGGAGGGCGAGGTCCGCTGGGGGCCCGAGGTGTTCGGGCACCGGGTCGACGCGGCGTGGCAGGGCGACGGTGAGCGGCGCGACGACCGGGACAGCGCGGCATGCGTCCCGCGCAGCGTGGTCCTCGGCGATGGCTTCGACTGGTCCGGCGACGAGCCACCTGCCGTGCCGTGGACCCAGACCGTGCTCTACGAGGCGCATGTGCGCGGGCTGACCATGCGCCATCCGGGGGTGCCCGAGAAGCTGCGGGGCACGTATGCCGCGCTCGGGCACCCGGCGGTGCTCGATCACCTGCAGCGGCTCGGCGTCACCAGCCTGGAGCTGCTGCCGATCCACACGTTCACCGACGAGCCGCACCTGGTCAAGAAGGATCTGAGCAACTACTGGGGCTACAACACGCTCGGCTTCTTCGCCCCGCACGCCGCCTACGCCGCCACCGGCGAGCGCGGCGGCCAGGTCCAGGAGTTCAAGGGCATGGTCAAGACGCTGCACGCGGCGGGCATCGAGGTGATCCTCGACGTGGTCTACAACCACTCCGGGGAGGGCAACCACCTCGGCCCCACGCTCAGCTTCAAGGGGTTCGACAACCCGATGTACTACCGGCTGCGCGAGGACGACAAACGCCGTTACACCGACTACACCGGCTGCGGCAACACCCTCGACGTACGCCA
>NZ_JBPCKQ010000249.1:0-12859 GCF_051004135.1 Ornithinimicrobium sp. | reverse complement strand
TTTCTTGCCGTCCCCCCCCATAGGACAGCCCCCCTCCCCCGCCCCGGCAAACGGTTTCCCCCCCTCGTGTGTTTCCCTCCCGCTGCTGTTGGTCCCTCCTTGCGAGATTCGGCCGGAGACCTCAAGAGAGGTTGACGATCTCTCCCTGGTCGTCGAGGTCGATCCGGTGCGCGGCCGGGCTGGCGCCGAGTCCGGGCATGGTCCGCATGGTCCCGGCGATGGGGTAGACGAAGCCCGCTCCCGCCGAGACACGAACCTCGCGGACCGGCATACGCCAGCCTGTGGGGGCGCCAAGGAGCGAGGCGTCCGAGCTCAGCGACAGGTGGGTCTTGGCGATGCAGACGGGTAGTCGGCCGAACCCGGCCCGCTCGTAGGCGTCCAGCTGCTTGGCCACCCCGGTGCCGAGGTCGATGCCGTCGGCGCCGTACACCTCGCGCGCCACGGTCTCGATCTTGTCGTGCAGCGACAGGCCCAGGTCGTAGAGCGGGCGGAAGTCGCTGGGCTCCTCAGCGGCCTCCTGCACCGCCTCGGCCAGCTCGACCGCCCCGGCCCCACCGTCGCCGAAGTGGGTGGAGACCGCCACCCGTGCACCGGCCTCCTGCGCGATGCGCCGGATCACGGCGTGCTCGCTGGCGTGGTCGGTGGGGAAGGCGTTGATGGCCACGACCGGGGAGACGCCGTGCAGACGCACGTTGGCGATCTGCTTGATCAGGTTGGCCGCCCCGGCCTCGACGTCGCCGGGGCTCTCGGCAAGCATGTCCTGCGGCAACGGCTTGCCCGGGACGATGCGGAACTTGCCGGAGTGCATCTTCAGCGCACGGGTCGTGACCACCAGCACGGCGGCGTCGGGCGACTCCCCCGAGGCTCTGCACTTGATGTTGAAGAAGCGCTCGGCTCCCATGTCGGCACCGAATCCCGCCTCGGTGACCACGTAGTCGCCGGCCCGCAGCCCGACCAGGTCGGCCACCACGGAGGAGTTGCCGGTGGCGATGTTGCCGAACGGTCCGCAATGGATCAGAGCCGGCGTGCCCTCGAGCGTCTGCAGCAGGTTGGGCTTGAGGGCCTCGCGCAGCATCACGGCCATGGATCCCGCGCCCTGCAGCTGCTCGGCGGTCACCGGATCGCCGGACCGGGTGAAGCCGATCACGATCCGGCCCAGCCGGGCTCGCAGGTCGTCGAGGTCTCGAGCCAGGGCGAGCAGGGCCATCACCTCCGAGGCGGCGGTGATGTCGAAACTGGACTGGCGGGTCACTCCGTCGGCCCGGCCGCCGAGTCCGACCACGATCTGGCGCAGCGCCCGGTCGTTGACGTCGAGCACCCGCGGCCAGGTGATCGAGCGGACGTCGAGGTCGAGCTCGTTGCCGAAGTGCAGGTGGTTGTCGATCAGCGCAGCGAGGAGGTTGTGCGCGCTCGTGACGGCATGGAAGTCGCCGGTCAGGTGCAGGTTGAGCGTCTCCATCGGCACGACCTGGCTGTAGCCACCGCCGGCGGCGCCGCCCTTGATCCCGAAGGTCGGGCCCATCGAGGGCTGGCGCAGGGTGAGCACGGCCCGCTTGCCGAGGCGACCCAGCCCCTGGGCCAGGCCGACCGAGGTCGTGGTCTTGCCCTCCCCCAAGGGGGTGGGCGTGATGGCGCTGACCACGACATACTTGGCTCGCGGCCGGTCGGCCATCGCCTCGATCGCGGAGAGGTCGACCTTCATCACATGGCGGCCGTAGGGCTCCAGCGCGTCGGTCGGCACCTCCATCTCGGCGGCCACGTCCGCGATGGGCCGCAGCGTGGCGGCCCGCGCGATGTCCAGGTCGCTGGGCATCAGTCGCTCGACTCGAAGCCAAGGCGGCGGGCCGAGCGGGCCCGCTGACGACTGGAGCGCAGCCGCCGCAGCCGCTTGACCAGCATCGGGTCGTAGGCCAGCGCCTGCTCGGAGTCGATGAGCTGGTTGAGCCGCTGGTAGTAGCGCGTCGTCCCCATCTCGAAGCCCTCGCGGATGGCGGACTCCTTGGACCCCTGGTGCTTCCACCACTGCCGCTCGAAGTCCAGGATGGCACGATCTCGCTCCCCCAGGCCCTGCGACGGTGCGACGTGGTGGACCTGGCTGGCCGCGGCCATACTGACTCCTCGACGGTGCTCGACGACGTGCTCCGATCCGGATTCTACGCATCGAATCACAACGCTGTCATTCATCGGCGGCGCGTCGCCCAAACTCCGCGCTCACCCCTGTCTTATGTCCCTCGCCCGTCCCTCTGACCCCACGGGCCACCGCCCCACTGCTTCGTCAAAACTGCACAACTCGACCCCACCTGGGCCGTTGCCTGCCAAATGGCGATTGTGCAGGTTTGACCAAGCGGCCCCGCTCACGAACGTGGCGGGCGCGAGACTGATGGAGCCGGGGTGATGGCGCGGCCGGCACGTCATACAGTGATCCGGTGAATCCGGCACCGACTCCCTTGCGTGAGCTGGTGCACCCGACGTGGGCCGACGCTCTCTCCCCGGCCGAGGCTACGGTCGCCGAGCTGGGCGCCTTCCTGCGCGAGGAGGTCGCCTCCGGCCGCGGCTACCTACCTCCCGGACCACAGGTGCTGCGGGCCTTCGCCCAGCCGCTCGACGACGTGCGGGTGCTGGTGGTCGGGCAGGACCCCTATCCCACCCCGGGTCACGCCGTGGGGCTCAGCTTCTCGGTGGCCCCGGACGTGCGCCCGGTCCCGCGCAGCCTGCACAACATCTACACCGAGCTGGTCTCCGATCTCGGGGTGCCGATGCCCACCAGCGGTGACCTGACCCCGTGGACCGAGCGGGGGGTGATGCTGCTCAACCGGGTGCTGACGGTGCGGGCCGGTGCTCCCGCCAGTCACCGCGGCAAGGGCTGGGAGCAGGTCACCGCCCTCGCGATCGACGCGCTCGTCCGGCGCGGCGGACCGCTGGTGGCCATCCTGTGGGGCCGCGACGCCCGCAACCTGGCATCATCGCTGGGGGACGTGCCGACGGTGCAGAGCGCACACCCCTCGCCCCTGTCGGCGCGCGGCGGATTCTTCGGGTCGACACCGTTCAGCCGCACCAATGACCTGCTCCGGACCCAGGGAGCAGAGCCCGTCGACTGGAGGTTGCCGTGAGCCCCACCGAGTCCGGTATGCCGTCGTCGTCCTTCGCGGGTAGCGGCAGCGTGTCTCCCGCTCCGCGCCAATGGAGCAGGTACGTCGCCATCGGGGACAGCTTCACCGAGGGCCTCTGCGACCTGGACCCTGAGGTCGACGGGCACTTCGTCGGGTGGGCCGACCGGCTCGCCGCACTGCTGGCACCACATACGCCGGGAGCGTTCGGCTATGCAAACCTGGCGGTCCGCGGCCGGATGCTCGCCCAGATCGCCGGTGCGCAGACCGAGACCGCGCTTGCGCTGCAGCCGGATCTGGTCAGCATCGTCGGCGGCGGCAACGACATCCTGCGGCCCCGGGCCGACCTCGACACACTCGCCGAGCAGCTGGAGGACGCCGTCGTGCGCCTGCGCACGACGGGCGCCGACGTGCTGGTGGCCTCCCCGACGGATCCGCGGGACGCACCGGTGATCCGGGCCACGCGGGGCCGGATGGCGATCTACACCGCGCACATCTGGAAGATCGCCCAACGCCATGGCTGCTACGTGCTCAACCAGTGGGGCCTGGACTTCCTGCGCGACTGGCGGATGTGGTCGCAGGACCGGATCCACCTCACCTCCGAGGGCCACCGGCGCGTCGCCCTGGCTGCATACGCCGGCCTGGGTCACGACCCGGCCGACGTCGACTGGCACGTGCCGCTGCCGCCCGGGGCGACGCCGGGCCGCCTGGAGGTCATCCGGGACAACGCGCAGTGGGCCAAGCAGCACGCAGGGCCCTGGGTGGCGCGGCGCTTCCAGGGTCGCTCTTCCGGCGACCACATCAGCGCCAAGCGGCCGGAGGTCATGCCGCTGCACGACATACCGGAGGGCGACCCACGATGAGCGAGGACTCAGCTGCGGACAAGGCCCCACGCCTGAGTGACCGGCCCGACTGGACCTATCTGCTCGGCGAGATCGAGGCGGTCTACGGCTTCGGCTCGGCCGGAGGCAGCGAGGTCATCAGTGCCCATCGGCGCCGAGTGCGCGAGGCGCTGCACGCCGTCGTCGAGGCGGACGCGCGGCAGGTCGCCCGGGTGAGTGACCCCCTGCCGGTGCTCGTCCACTTCGGCCGCGCGCTCGACCGCGGCGTGGACGGACCGCTGTCCGGGATGATCCGCGCGCTCGCCCGGGTCGCCGACGAGCTGCCCTGGGAGTTCGGCTACGAGGACGTGCCGGAGAAGCTCACCCGCGATCTGGGCTACTGCGAGCTCCTCGGCCCGCGGGGTCCGGTCTACAGCGAGGAGCTCATCCTCGGGCTGGTGCTGCTGGCGCCGCACACCAGCTACCCGCAGCACAGCCACGAGGGGATCGAGGAGAGCTACCTCTCACTGTCCGGGGCTTGGTCGGAGAACGACGCCGCCGTCTATGCTCCCGGCTCCCTGATCCTCAACCGCTCCGATGAGCAGCACCGCGTCACGGTGGGCCACCCGGGGCCCTGCCTCCTGTCTGTTCGCGTGGGTCGCCTCTCCTGAGCGGCTGCGCCAACCGCATACCTCGTTCCCTGATCCGCACCACCCGTAGCGGACCGCGTGCGTACCCGGATTCCCGAGCCAACCCAAGCCAGCGCGCACTCTCCCTAGCAAGCGCAGAGAAGGCGGTGCACCTTCCCTAGTGACGCAAATGCGGCCGTATGCTGAGTCGCATGACGCATCTGCGGGTTTCTGAGGCGGCCGAGCTGCGCGGGGTGTCGACCGACACCGTGCGGCGGGCGATCGAGGCCGCGCGACTGAGCGCGACCAGGGACGACTCCGGGCGCGTGGTGGTCGCCGGCGCCGACGTCGCCGCCCTGGCCCAGCAGCTCGCTCACACTCCCGACATCGGCACCCTGGGCCGGACCTCTTCGCGCAACCAGCTGCGCGGCATCGTCACCCGCATCGTCGCCGATCGGGTGATGGCTCAGGTCGAGATCCAGGCCGGACCGTTCCGGATCGTGTCGCTGCTGAGCGCCGAGTCGGTGCGCGAGATGGAGCTCGAGGTCGGCTCGGTGGCGGTCGCCTCGATCAAGGCCACCCACGTGACCGTGGGGGTGCCGGGGTGAGCGCTGCCTGCCCGTCCGGGCCCTGGCTCGCCGCCACCCTGCTCGTCGGGATGCTGGCCTGCGCGGGATGCGCGACGCCGAGCGACGACACCCGCACCGTGACCGTGCTGGCGGCCGCGTCCCTGACCGACGTGATGACCGAGGTCGAGGAGCAGGTGGAGGAGACGGAGCCCGATCTGGACCTGCAGCTCAGCTACGCCGGGTCCTCGACCATCGTGCAGCAGGTCAACGAGGGCGCGGACGCCGATGTCGTCCTGCTCGCCGGCGGGTCCTCGCTGTCCGCGCTGTCGCCGGACCTGCCGGCCGGCGACCCGGTGGTCTTCGCCAGCAACACCCTGACCGTCGTGGTGCCGCAGTCGAACCCGGCGGGAGTGACCGGACTGGACGACCTCGACGCACCGGGTCTGCGGCTGGTGCTCTGCGCCGAGCAGGTGCCGTGTGGCGCGGCGGCGGCGACGATGTTCGAGCGGGCCGGGATCGCGCCGAGCGTGGTGTCCTACGAGCCCGACGTCCGGGCCACCCTGGCCAAGGTGGCCTCCCGCGAGGCCGACGCCGGGGTCGTCTATGTCACCGACGTGGACCCCACCGCCGGCGTCACAGCCATCCCGGTGCCCGACGACCTGAATGTAGTCAACCGCTACCCGGCCGTGGCCCTCGGCGACGCGCCGGCCGGCCCGGCGTTCGTGCGGTCTCTGCGCAGCGACGAGGTGCAGGCGCTGCTGACCCGGGCCGGGTTCGGCGCACCATGACGCGGACCACGACACGGCGCGGCACCACCGGGCGCACCCGGCACCGGAGCAGGCAAACCTGGAGCACCATGCTGCTGCGGGCCCCCGCCTGGCTCGCGGTGCTGCTGCTCACCCTGCCGCTGGCCGCGCTGTTGCTCCGGGTGGACTGGCTGGGCCTGCCCGGCGACCTGGCGTCGCCGGCGGCGTGGCAGGCGGTGCGGCTGTCGGCCCTCACCACCACCTGCACCCTGGTGGTCGTGCTGGCGCTGGGCACCCCCTTGGCCTGGCTGCTCGCCCGCGGCGAGCACCCCCTGCTGCCCTGGCTGCGCGCCCTGGTCACCGTGCCCCTCGTGCTGCCGCCGGTCGTCGGCGGCGTGGCGCTGCTGGCGACCTGGGGGCGCACCGGTGTCCTGGGCGGGCCGCTGCAGCAGACGCTCGGGGTGAGCATCCCCTTCACGACCCTCGCCGTCGTGCTCGCCGAGGTCTTCGTCGCCATGCCGTTCTATGTCATCTCGGTGGAGGGTTCGATGCGCGGCCTGGACCGGCGCTACGACGGGATCGCCGCCACCCTCGGGGCCTCACCGTGGCGCACCTTCTGCACCGTCGTGGTGCCGATGGTCGCCCCCGGCATCGCGGCGGGTGCGGCGTTGGCCTGGGCCCGGGCGCTCGGCGAGTTCGGAGCCACGATCACCTTCGCCGGCAACTTCCCGGGCCGCACCCAGACCGTGCCGCTGGCCGTCTTCACCGCGCTGGAGCAGGACCCCGACGCTGCGCTGGCCCTCTCGGTGCTGATGCTGGCCGTCTGCGTCGTCGTGCTCGCCGCGCTGCGTAGCCGGTGGCTGCCATGAACGCCCGGCCAGCACCGTCAGCCGACGACAGTGGCGACTTGCGCGCGGACCTCACGGTGCGCCGCGGTGACTTCACCCTGACCGCCGACCTGGACTTCGCACCGGGCACCGTGACCGCCGTGCTCGGCCCCAACGGGTCGGGCAAGTCGACCCTGCTGCTGGCCCTCGCCGGGCTCGTGCCCCTGACCTCCGGCACCATCCGCCGTGCCCAGCACACGGCATACCCGCCGGGATCGACCTGGGACGACGTGACCCAGCAGGTCGCCCTCCCGTCCCGGGAGCGTGGCGTCGGCCTGGTCCTGGCCGAGCCGCTGCTGTTCCCACACCTCACGCTGCGCGACAACGTCGCCTTCGGCCTCCGGTCCCGGGGCACCGACCGGCACACGGCGCGCGCCCGCGCCGTGCAGGAGCTGCACCGGGTGGGGCTGGCCGAGCTGGGCGACCGCCGTCCACCCACCCTGTCCACCGGCCAGGCCGCGCGGGCCGCCCTCGCCCGGGCGCTGGCCACCGACCCCGACCTGCTGCTGCTGGACGAGCCGCTGTCCGCGCTCGACCCAGCCACGCGGTCCCGCACCCGCGCCGACCTGCACCACCGGCTCCAGGACTTCCCCGGCGCGACCGTGCTGGTCACCCACGACCCCCTCGACGCGCTCACCCTGGCCGACTGGCTGGTCTTCCTCGAGCATGGCCGGGTCGTGCAGGTCGACACCCCCGGCGCCGCGATCGCCCAACCGCGCAGCCCGTATGTCGCTCGCATCGTCGGGCTCAACCTGCTCCGCGGACGAGCGCGCGTCGGCCGGCAGGTGAGTGTGGACCTCGACGGGGCCACCATCGTGACCGCGGAGGACCCCGGCTCGGTGGCCTACGGGGCGGCCCTGTGGGTGGCGGTCGACCCCGCTGCCGTCGCGCTCTACGACGCACCTGCGCAGGGCTCGACGCGCAACACCTGGCCGGTGACCGTGCTGGAGGTCACGGTCTCCGGGCAGCGGGCGCGGGTCGGGCTGGACGGGCCGGTCCCGCTGATCGCCGAGGTCACCACCGGCGCGGTGGCCGAGCTCGGGCTGCGTCGGGGCCGTGCCCTGTGGGCCGGCGTCAAGGCGACCGAGGTGCGCACCTATCCCGCCTGAGTGTGCAGCCCGGCCGCCGTCCACACGCCCGCTGACCGTTGTGCGCGCCGCCGCCCCCTGCGCGGGGCGCGGTGGCGAGCACATCGGGTGGTGGAGCCTGGTCGAGCGCCCCGATGGGGGCTGACGTCCGTCGACTGATTACAGTTCACGCCATGGCCGTGCAGCGAGTGCTCCCCACCGAGGAGTCGCGTGACCTGCTGGACCTGGTCCGCGAGATCGCCGCCGAGCAGCTGCTCCCCCGCGCCGACGAGGCCGAGGCAGCCGGGGAGCTGCCCCGGGACACCTATCGGATGCTCGGTCAGACCGGCTTGTTGTCGCTGCCCTACCCCGAGGAGCTCGGCGGGGGCGGGCAGCCCTACGAGGTCTATCTGCAGGTGCTCGAGGAGCTCGCCCACGCCTGGATGTCGGTCGGGGTCGGGGTCTCGGTGCACGGACTGACCTGCTTCCCGGTGGCGCAGTTCGGCACCCCGGCACAGCAGGAGAAGCTGTTGACCGGCATGCTCTCCGGCGACCAGCTGGGCGCCTACTGCCTGTCCGAGGCGCACGCCGGCTCCGACGTGGCGAGCATGCGCACCCGGGCGGTGCGCACCGACACCGGGTATGCCGTGTCGGGCACCAAGGCGTGGATCAGTCACGCCGGGCACGCCGACTTCTACTCCACCTTCGTGCGCACCAGCGACGACGGCACCAAGGGCCTGTCCTGCCTGGTCGTGCCCGGTGGCGCGGCGGGCCTGGGCTTCGGGGCACCCGAGCGCAAGATGGGCCTGCACGCCGACCCGGTCGCCGACGTGGTCTTCGAGGACGTCGCGGTCGAGGCCGACCGGCTGGTCGGCGCCGAGGGCCAGGGCATGCAGATCGCCATGGGCGCCCTGGACGGCGGCCGGCTCGGGATCGCCGCGTGCGCCACGGGACTGGCCCAGCGAGCGCTGGACGAGGCCACGGCATACGCGTGCGAGCGCGAGCAGTTCGGCAAGCCGGTCATCGCCAACCAGGGGCTGGCCTTCCTGCTGGCTGACATGGCCGCCGCGGTCGGCTCGGCCCGGGCCACCTACCTGCACGCGGCCCGGCTCAAGGACGCCGGCCGACCGCATACCCAGGAGGCCTCCGTGGCCAAGCTGGTCGCCACCGACGCCGCGATGAAGGTGACCACCGACGCCGTGCAGGTGCTCGGCGGCTACGGCTACACCCAGGACTTCCCGGTCGAGCGGTTCATGCGCGAGGCCAAGGTGACCCAGATCTTCGAGGGCACCAACCAGATCCAGCGGCTCGTGATCTCCCGCCAGCTGCAGCAGAACCGCTAGGCGCGTCGAAGGAGCACACCGGCATGGACATCACCGCACACACCGTCGCCCTGGTCACCGGGGGGGCCAGCGGCCTCGGCGAGGCCACCGCCCGGCGCCTGCTGGCCGACGGCGCGTCCGTGGTGCTCGCCGACCTGCCCGGCGGACGCGGCGAGGAGCTGGCCGCCGAGCTCGGCGACAAGGCCCGCTTCGCTGCTGCTGACGTGCGAGACGAGGACCAGGTCCGGGCGGCGATCACCGAGGCAGGCGAGCTCGGCGAGCTGCGGGTCGTGGTCAACTGCGCCGGTGTGGCCACGCCGGGGCGCATCCTGTCCAAGCGCGGGACCCTGGACCTGGACACCTACCGCACGGTGGTCGAGATCAACTTGATCGGCACGTTCAACGTGCTGCGGCTCGCGGCCGAGCAGATGGCCGGTCTGGAGCCGGTCGACGGTGATCGCGGGGTGATCGTGCTGACCGCCTCGGTCGCGGCGTTCGACGGGCAGATCGGGCAGGCGGCCTACGCCTCGTCCAAGGCCGGGGTGGCCGGGCTGACCCTGACCGCGGCCCGCGACCTGGCCGACAAGGCGATCCGGGTGATGACCATCGCCCCGGGAGTGTTCGAGACGCCGATGATGGCCGGGATGCCCGGTGAGGTGAAGCAGACCCTCGAGACACTGGTGCCCCACCCCTCCCGACTGGGCAGGCCGACCGAGTATGCCGCGCTGGTCGCGCACATCGTGGACAACCCGCTGCTCAACGGCGAGGTGATCCGACTGGACGGCGCGCTGCGGATGCCGCCCCGCTGACCCGCTCGGGTTCGGTCTGGTCCGGGTCTCCTAGACGCCGGCCCAGTACGGCTGGGTCTGCTTGTCACCGGTGTGCTCGTCGACCCACTGCTGGAGCTCAGCGCTCGAGCTCTGGGGGCCGCTGGTGGCTCCGCAGGAGCACCGGGCCGACATCTCGGGCGGCAGGCTGGTGGTGATCTGGTGGTCGCTGGACTGCTGAGCCATGACTTCCTCTTATCTTCGCTGATGACCAGTGTCGGACTCGGTCGTACCAGAAGGCAAGGAGTCCGCAGCAGACCCGGTGATACGTCCACTCCATGCAGCCCGACGAACCCCGGTGGCCGAGGCCACCGGGGTTCGTCGGGCGACGTCGCCGGCCGCTCGGGCCGACAAGTCGCTGATGGATCAGGCGCCGGGGATGACCAGCGTCCGCCCGGGCAGGATCAGGTCCGGGTTGCTCAGGTCGTTGGCGTCCACGATGGCGTCGACGCTCGTGCCCTGGTCCTTGGCGATGCGCCACAGCACGTCACCGGAGCGGACGGTGTAGTCCGACGTCGTCGGGGCGGCCGCGGGGGTGTTGCCGCCCGGGACGACCAGGGTCTCGCCGGGGTAGATCAGCCGGCCGTTGTCGGCCAGCCCGTTGGCGGAGACGATGGCCGAGACGCTGCTGCCGAAGCGGGCAGCGATCCGGGAGACGGTATCCCCCGCGACGACGGTGTAGCTCGGGCCGGAGACCCGCTCGGCCGGAGCCTGACGGGAAGCGGAGGACTGGCTGCGCTCGGGCGCGGAGGAGGTCTGCGGGGCCGGGGCGGGAGCGGGCTCGGGCGCCGGGGCGGGAGCAGGCTCCGGGGCCGGGGCGGGAGCAGGCTCCGGGGCCGGGGCGGGCGCAGGGGCCGGGGCCGGGGCGGGCGCAGGGGCCGGCTCGGGCTCAGGCGCCTGGGCGGGAGCAGACCCGGCCCCACCGTTGGCGCGGGTCAGCCCGGCCTGCACCGAGCACGTCGGCCACGCGCCCGGGCCCTGTCCGGCGAGCACCTTCTGGGCGATGGCGATCTGCTGGCTCCTGCTGGCCTGGTGGGCGTAGGCCGCATACTGCTTCCCGCCGTAGCCGACCCAGGTCGACTGGACGAACTGCAGCCCGCCGTAGAAGCCGTTGCCGGTGTTGATGCTCCAGTTGCCACCGGACTCGCAGGCGGCCACTCGGTCCCAGACGCCCTCCTGGGCCTGGGCAGCGGGGGCGGTCACGGCCAGACCAGCCACCAGGCTGGCGGCACTGACCAGGGTCGCACCGGCGACGCGAGGGCCACGCGAACGCGCGGCAGAGTGCTTGGGGGTGTAGCGCATAGGGGGGTTGTTCCTTCCTGACACATACGCCTGCGGGGTTAGCTGTCGGGTTCGGGCGGTCAGTGCCCGGCCGCGCATGCGGCTCCACCCCAAGGCGTGCCTACGGTGGCACACCGGACTTGGGTCCCCCGCCCTCGCCTGATGCCCGGACGTTCCGGCTCGGCGCCCTGTGACGAGGCTTGGCGTCAGGGCACACACGTTGCTGCGGTGCGCGGCGCGGCCCAACTCTCGCTAAGGGCACGAGAACCGGTTCCGCATCGCGGTCGTGACCAAATCGTTACATACCCAAGCCGGGTATGTCTAACCCGGCCAAGACGCAAGGGTGAGGAAATCGGGAGTCGGGGCAGGGAGTGACCGATCTGGCCGGAGGCCGATATGCCGCGAAACATCCTGACCGTCGTGCGGCAGCGCCTGCGCCCGACGGCCTCAGCTTCATGCCCGGGCGCGTCGGTGGCGGGTCACCGTGGCCTCAGGGTGGACAGGGACAAGGCGTAGTTACCGTCGGTGTCGGTCCACCACTGGGACAGCTCCAACCCGGCCGCACTGACCTCCTCCGCTACCCGCGATCTGCGGAACTTCGCGCTGACCTCGGTGCGCAGCTCCTCCCCCTCGGCGAACGGCACCGACAGGTCCAGCACCCGCACCACCTGATCGGTGCGCGAGCGCAGCCGCATCTCGATCCACTCGTGCTCGGGATCCCAGAGCGCCATGTGCGCGAAGGCCTCCGGGTCGAGATCGGCGCCCAGCTCACGGACCAGGACGTGCAGCACGTTGCGGTTGAACTCCGCTGTCACCCCGGCGGCGTCGTCGTAGGCCGCGACCAGCCGGGCCGGGTCCTTGACCAGGTCGGTCCCCAGCAACAGGGCGTCGCCGGGAGCCATCGTCGAGGCCAAGGTATGCAGGAACGCTGCCCGCTGGGCCGGCATCAGGTTGCCGATGGTGCCGCCGAGGAAGGCGATCAGCCGCCGGCCGCCCGTGGGCAGCAACGGCAGGTGGTGCTCGAAGTCACCCAGCACGGCGTGCACGCCGACCTCGGGGTACTCCGCGGCCACGGCCTCGCCGGCCTCCCGGAGCACACTCTCGTCGACGTCGAACGGCACGTAGCGCTCCAACGTGCCGCCCTCCTGCAGCGCGTCCAGCAGCACCCGGGTCTTCTCCGAGGTGCCGCTGCCCAGCTCGATCAGGGTGTCGGCGCCGGTCAGCTCGGCGATCTGCCCGGCGTGCGCCCGCAGGATGGCGTGCTCGGCCCGGGTCGGATAGTACTCGGCCAGTGTGGTGATCCGGCTGAACAGCTCGGAGCCGCGGGCGTCGTAGAACCACTTCGGGGGAAGCGACTTGGGGCTCGCCGTGAGCCCGGCGCGGACGTCGGCCTCCAGCGCCACCCGCATCGAGGAGGGGAGCAGGTGCCGGTCGAGCCGGAACCGGGTGGACGGCATACCGGCACGTCGTCGTGCCTGCTCCCCCTCGTCCCCGGTCGGCTGCGGGGACGAGGGCAGGGCGCTCACGAGCGAGCCAGTCGAAGCCCGGAGAAAGCCCAGCGGGAGCCGCCTGGGAAGAAGTTGCGATAGGTGAGCCGCTCGTG
>NZ_JBPCKQ010000248.1:0-3531 GCF_051004135.1 Ornithinimicrobium sp. | reverse complement strand
CCGGCGCACGCTCCGCAGCCGGGTCGGGGATCGTGGTGCGGACCTTCTTCTGCCGCCGCACCCCCTGCCAGCCGTTCGCGCGCATCAGCCGTTCCACGGTGCACTTCGCGACCGGGATGCCCTCGCGTTGCAGGTGGGCCCACATCTTCAACGACCCGTACAGCGACTCCGGCTTCTTGCGGCCGTTCTCGTCGGGCTCGTAGTAGCCGGCCAGGATCTCGGTGATCGTGGCGTCCCACAGGGACCGCTTCGAGGGCGCCCTGGTTGCCCACGCCTGGAACGTGCGCGGGGCGATCTTGACGCCGTGCTCGGTGAGCACGCGGCAGATCGGAGCGACCCCGAACCGGTCCCTGTGGTCGGCGATGAACTGACAGACCTCAGCAGTGGTCAGCGACGTGAGCGCGGGTCGCTCTCCCGCACAAACAAAGACGTCGCGGCCTTGAGCACCTCGATGGTCTCCTCGAGCTCGCGGTTGCGCTTCCTCAGCTCGCGGACCTCGGCAGCGGCCTCGGTGCTGATCCCCGCACGCTGCCCGTCGTCGACCTGCTGCTGACGGATCCAGTTGCGCAGCGTCTCGGCGTTCATCCCCAACCGCTTCGACACGGCATTGATCGCCGCCCACTCGACTCGCTCGGGTAGTCGCAGCGATGGTCGACGACGAGACGGACTGCCTCGGCCCGGGTCTCCGGGTCGTACTTGCTCGCCATGAGATGCACCTTCCCAACGAAGGAGGAGTGCATCAAACCCGGGATGGTTCACCTTGCCCGCCGACGAGCCGGCCCAGGTCCTTGGTGATGGTGCCGGGCCGCAGCCGACATCGAGCACGCTCATGCTCGGACGCAGGTGCGGGAGCAGGTACGCGCACGAGTTCTCGGCGGTATGCCAACGGTGTGGGCGCAGGACGCTCTCGTGGTGACCGCGCGTAGGCGCTCATGGTGACGAGCGTCGCTCGTGCCGCGGTCCATGGGCTGGGCAGGTCCTGGATGCTGCACGCCGATGATTCCTGGGTGCCGACTGGCCCGAGGTTGGGCCAGAAGGCGGGGAATGTTGCGGGTGTGCGGAAGCACACCATGACGGCGCGCGCCGGTGGTGCCTTTGCGCACACCTGGCCGGGGCCCCGCCCTGCGCAGGCCGCAAGAACGGCGATCACATGGGCGTGGCGTACGCGGAGGTCGAGTCCAACGAGCGAGACGTGGCGCTGTTGTGGCGCCCGCGTACCTGGGGGAGCAAGCCCGGTGCATGCAGTTCACCGCCGACACCCCAGCCCGGGGTGTGCGGGTTCCCTACCCGCTGCTGCCGGTCGCCCCTGGGCCTGGCCGGGCTCATCGTGCTGGTGAACCTCGCGGCCATCGCCGCAGAGCCGCGAACCGCCCGCTCGACGACGGGCCGGCGGGCACTGCGTCCGCGCTGGCGTGTCACCCCGATGGCAACCAGTACGCGCAGAAGCGACGGGCCGCTAGGCTTCGCCACCGCCAATATGAACGACACAGGCTGGGGCGACTCACCCGCTCGCATCAACGTCACGGGGCTTGCGGAGGCCGTGCATTCGGGACAACGTCACCTCGTGGGCCAGCTCGCCGCACTACGAGTCATCTCCGGCACGAGCAGCCGCCTTGCAGCTGGTGAGCGCCCGATCCAAGATCTCGATCGCCAGGTCGATCTCGTCGTGGGTCACCGACAGCGGCGGCGCCATCCGCAGGCAGTTTGAGGTGCGCCCGTCGCCCTTGACGATGTTCATCGACAACCCCAGGGCCAGGCACTCGGCGGTCACCGCGGCGCCGAGGCTGGTGGCTGGGGTCCTCGAGTCTCGGTCGGTGACCAGCTCGATGCCGACCAGCAGACCGCGGCCGCGGACGTCGCCGACCTCCTCGTGACTCTCCTGCAGCTTGTGCAGCTGGTCGAACAGGTAGTCGCCCATCGCCTGCGCCCGCTCGACCAGCCCCTCCTCCTCGATGACGTCGAGCACGGCGAGCCCGGCTGCGGCCGGCATCGGGTCGGAGACGTGGGTGGTGAGGTGGACGAAGCCGTTGGCGTGCGCGCGGTCCTCGATCTCGGCGCTGGTGATCGTCGCCCCGAGCGGCACCCCGCCACCAAGTGTCTTGGAGACGGTCAGGATGTCGGGCACCACACCGTCCTGCTCGAAGGCGAACATCGACCCGACCCGGCCGAAGCCGGTCTGCGCCTCGTCCACGATCAGCAGCATGCCGCGTTCCTCGCACTTGTCCTTGGCGGCCTGCAGGTAGCCCTCCGGCAGCGGGATGATCCCGCCGGTCGACAAGACGGGCTCCACGATCATCGCGGCCAGAGATCCGACGGAGGCCTGGTCGACGGTCTCGAAGCCGACGTCCAGGCAGACCCTGTCGCATGCGTCCAGGCAGTGCCGGATCGGACAGCGGTACTGGTGCGGAGCCGGGATGGCGAAGCTGCCCGGCACCAGCGGGCCGTATCCCTGGTGGCCCATCGAGAACGTCAGCGAGTTCGTGCCCGCGAGCAGGCCGTGGAAGCTGCGGGTCACCCCGACCATCTCGAACCTGCCGGTGTAGGACTTGGCCAGCCGGATCGCGACCTCGTTCGTCTCCGACCCGACGTTGAGCAGCATCGACCGCACCAGCGGTTCGGGCAGCAGCCGCGCCAGCCGCTCGGCCAGCCCCAGCACGTCATCGTTGACCATCCACGAGTTCAGGTGGATGACCTCGCGCAGCGAGCGCTGCACGGCCTCGACCACGCGGGGATGGTTGTGCCCCAGCGTCGAGCTGATCTGCCCGGAGGTGAAGTCGAGGATGCGTTGGCCGTCGGTGGTGTGCACCCACGAGCCCTCGGCCTTCGCCACCACGAACGGGGCGAAGTCGCCGGCGTAGCGGATCAGGTACTGCTCGCGTTCATCGTGCGCCACGGTTGGCCCTCCACGTCACCCCCGGACTGTTGCGGAGGACGCGGGTGGGCGTCAACCGCGCCGGGTGGCTGCGACCCGGCGCGGCTCCGACCGGCGGCCCGGGATTGTGCGGTGCGCGCAGCAGACGCCGGGCCACCCCGAGTGGCCCACTCGGTTCCTACCGCACCGGTCTGTCGGCCGGCAGGGTGCCCGACGGACCGAGTGGTGCGCTCACCCGCGGCCGCGGGACGGCCGGCTCCGACCGGCGGCCCGGGATTGTGCGGCGCCGGCTACAGCCCCTGAGACCATCCCGACCGGCGCACTCGGTTCATACCGCACCGGTCTGTCGGCCGGCAGGGTGCCCGACGGACCGAGTGGTGCGCTCACCCGCGGCAGCGGGACGGCCGGCTCCGACCGGCGGCCCGGGATTGTGCGGTGCCGGCTACAGCCCCTGAGACCATCCCGACCGGCGCACTCGGTTCCTACCGCACCGGTCTGTCGGCCGGCGGGTGCCCGAGGGACCGAGTGGTGCGCTCACCCGCGGCCGCGGGACCGCCAGCTCCGCCCGGCGGCCCGGGATTTTTTTGCGCCGGCTCCAGCCCCCTAGACCACCCCCACCAGCGCACCCCGGTCATACCGCCACGGTCTGTCGGTCGGCA
>NZ_JBPCKQ010000247.1:0-104538 GCF_051004135.1 Ornithinimicrobium sp. | reverse complement strand
GTCAGAGGGCGTGTCACCCATCGCCGCAGCACCGCGCCGAAGACACCCACAACCACCCGACCGCACCACCACGAGCGGAATCACCAGAACTGCCGAATGATGCATCAGCTGCAATTCCGCTCACTTGCATCGTGGTGACGAAGGTGTGCCGCAGCATGTGGGGGTGCATCCTGGGCAGGCTGATCCCAGCCTCATCGGCCAGGTGATGCAGGCGTCGGGTGGCGGCGTGGCGGTCCATCCGGCCGCCGCGTCGGTTCCGCAGGATCGGGCCTGCCTCGCGGCGGTCGACGGCGCGTTCTATCGCGCGTTGCACGGCCGGGGGTAGCGGGGTGAGCACGACCTTAGACCCCTTGCCACGCACCTTCAGGACACGGTGGCCGTGTTCCTCCCGGAGGTCTTCGATGTCGGCGCCGCAGGCCTCGAAGATGCGCAGCCCGAGGAGTCCGAGCATGGTGACGAGGGCAAAGTCGTTGATGTTGGCGCTGGTGCGCGCGGCGTGCAGCATGGCTTCGAACTGCAGGTGGGACAGCCCTAGGGTGGGTGATTCGGGTGGGACGTGGGGTCGGCGGACGTGGTCGGCCGGGGGAGGCGGTCAGGACGCCGTCGATGACGCAGGTGCGGTAGAACCCAATGACCACGCTGAGTCTGCGGGAGATCGTGGCCGGCTTGTACCGGCGGACTTCCTGCATCCACCGCACGTACAGCTCGACATGGACGCGTTGGGCGTGTAGGGGATCAAGGCCGCGCTCGGTGCACCAGGTGAGGAAGGCGCGCAGGTCGGAGTCAGTGTGGGTACGCGTCTGCCCGGTGTACCGGGCCAGGTGCGCGGCGACGGCGCGACGGAACGCGCTGTCGGCACCGTCGAACGGAATCGGAACGAGGACTGCTTGGGGCTGGGGTGTGCTCATGGACCATGCTGGCTCCCTCGACCTGTTGTGCCCACGACGTCCTTGCCCGCTCCTTGTCGTACGACACTCGGCATGTCCGGACGAAAGGAGGACACGATGAGCCTGACTCGGAGGCGCCCGGTCGCCCCCTACGGGGTCCTCTCCGGTGCCGGGGCCGCGAGCAACCTGGCTGGCTCGGTGAGAGATTCCGTGCACGTCTCGAGTCGGTCGGGGCCAGGGGCTGATCAGTCGCGTTGGGTGGCGACCGCCCGACCGTCCTCGGTCTCGAGGACCGCGATGTCTCCGTCGGTGTCGGTGCGCAGCACCACCGCCCCCGTCTGGCGCAGCAAGGCGAGCGCGCTGGGCGTGGGGTGCCCGAAGGTGTTGTCGGCGCCCACCCCGATCATGGCGACCTGCGCGCCCAGCCCGTCCACCAGCTCGCGATCCTGCACGGCCGACCCGTGGTGGGCGACCTTGAGCACGTCGAACCGCTCGCCGGCCACGGCCCGACGCAGCTGCGCGGCGGCCATGGTCTCGATGTCGCCGGTGAACAGGATCCGGGTGCGCCCGCTGGTCAGGTCGAGCACGACGCTCCCCTCGTTGGCGCCGGTGCGTGCACTCGTCGTGGGCAGCGGCCAGAGCACCCGCGCCGAGGCCGAGCCCCACTGCATCTGGTCACCCGCGAGCGCGGGGTATGTCGGAACGCCGGCGTCGGCGAGCAGGTCCAGGGTGCGCTCGGCCTCCCCCGGGGGGTCGCGCACCGGGGTGACGTAGGCCGCGCCCACGGGCATGGCGTCCAGCACACCCGACAGCCCCTGCACGTGATCACTGTGGAAGTGGCTGAGCACCACGGCGTCCAGGGTCTCGACGCCCAGCTCGTCGAGGCACCGCACCACCAGTCCGGGCTCCGGCCCCGTGTCGACCAGCACGGCCGAGGTCGGCCCGGTCGGCACGACGAAGGCGTCGCCCTGGCCGACGTCGCAGCCGGCGACGACCCATCCCGTGGGTGGCCAGCCGCCCGGGGTCGGCACCGGCCACGCCGCTGCGGCCAGCAGCGCGAGCAGGGCCAGGACCGCATACGGGTGTTGACCGGCACACTGCCGCAACCACGGCCCGGTGAGCAGCACGACCACGGTGAGCCCGGTCAGCAGCCACGCTCCGGGAGCACCGTCTACCCAGTCGAGCTGTCCCATCGGCACCTCGGCACAGACCCGTGCGATGCGGCCGATCAGCCAGGCGGGCAGCGCCCCGGCCCAGGCCAGCGGTGCAGCGATGGGCAGCCACAGCACGCCGAGCAGGGCCGCGCCGATGCCCGCGATGGTCGTCGGCGCCACGAACGGGGCGGCCAGCAGGTTGGCCAGCACGGCGATGGTGCTGACACTGCCCTGCAGCAGCACGATCACGGGCGCGCAGACCACCTGCGCGGCCAGGGGGATCGCGATCGCGTCGCCCATCAGCGAGAGTCGCTTCGGCAACCGGCCGGCGATGGCGTCACCCCACGGCCGGGCGAAGATCACCAGACCGAGGGTGGCCAGGGTCGACAGGGCGAACCCGTAGGACCGGGCCAGCTCGGGCCAGATGCACAGCAGCACCAGCACTGCGACGCCCAGCGCCGGCAGGCTGCTGCTGCGCCGCGCACTCGACAGCGCGATCAGCCCGACGACCCCCATGACTGCGGCCCGGAGCACACTGGGCTCGGGCCGGCAGAGGATCACGAAGCCGACCAGCGCGCCGACGGCGATCACCGGTCGCCAGGCGCGGCGCACGCCGCAGCATCGGCACAGCACGACCACGGCTCCGAGCACGATCGCGACGTTGCTGCCGCTCACCGCAGACAGGTGACTCATCCCCGTGTCGAGCATGGCCTCGGTGAGCTCGGTCGGCGTCAGCGAGGTGTCGCCGATGACCAGCCCGGGGATCAGGCCACGGGCGTCCGCGGGCAACGGGTCGACCGCGGAACGCAGCCGTGAGCGGGCGTGCTCGGCCCACCCCAGCAGCACTGTCGGTCGCTGGACCAGCCGCGGCGCGGAGTGCGGAGTGAGCACGGCCACGGTCGCGGCCCCGGTCTCCTCCGGCGGGCCGAGCCGCCCGGCGACCTCGATCCGGGAGCGCCACGAAACCTGCGACCACTCATCTGGGCTGGTGGCGAAGACGAGCACGGGGGTCCGTGGGCTGCTTCGCTCGCCCCGACCCTCGACGTGGTCCACGCGCAGGGTCAGCACCACGAGGTCGGCCCGCTCGTCGGCGCGGCTGATGGTCCGGGGCTCGGTGAGCACCGTCCCGCGCACCTGGACGACGGCGCGCTCAGCAGCCAGGGTCGGCACCTCGCCCGCACGGGCCACCGCGGCGTGACCGGCCGCTGCCACCAAGACCAGTCCGCACGCGGCCGCCGACAGTCCGACCTGCGCTGCGGGCGCCGTCGTCCAGGTGGCGCCGGGGTGATCACCGCGAGTCGGTCCGCGCGGGCCGCGCAGGAATCTGCGGACCGACAGCGCCACCGCCCCCAAACCGGCCGCGACACCCAGCTGCGCACCCGGCGGACATGGCAGCGCGGTCGCGGCCACGGCCCACGCGACGAGGGCCGGGACCAGCAACCGCAGGTCCAGCCGCGGCGCGGCCACCGCATGGACGCTCGCCGTGCTCGCCGTCACGGCCCCAACCCGACGTGCGGGCGGAGCTGCTCCAGCGTGCGCTCCCCGATGCCACTCACCTCCAACAGCTCCTCGACGGTGCTGAAGGCGCTGTGCTCCTCGCGCCACGCCAGTATCCGCTCCGCGGTGACCGGACCCACCCCGGGCAACGTCTCCAGCTCGGTCTGGTCGGCGGTGTTGAGGTCGACCACGGTGTCGTCGCCGGCGGCACCGTCGCTCGACCCGGCACCCGGAGCCGCCGAGGTCGGGACCGGTAGCGGTGGCGCCGGCAGCTCCGGTGGCGGCTCCTCCCCCGGCACGGGGACCCACAGCCGCTCCCCGTCGACAGCGGGCCGGGCCAGGTTGAGGCGGCTCAGGTCGGCCCGTTCGCTGAGCCCGCCGGCGCCCTCGACCGCATCGTGGACCCGGGAGCCGGGCGCCAGCGAGACGATGCCGGGGTCGCGCACGGCCCCGATGACGTGCAGCACGATCTGCGGAGCGGACGTGGCGGAGACAGCCGAGTTCGCGACGGACTCGCTCGACGGTACCGAGGCAGAGCTCTGCGGACTGCCGAGGACAGGCGGCGCCGTCGTCGTGGCAGCGCCAAGATCGGCGGAGTTCCCGGGAGCCGACACCGGCCGTGGCGTGGCGCTGCGCTCGGCCCAGGCCACGCGTACCCCCAGGACCACGGCCAGGACCGCGACGAGCACCACCACACCGCGTAGGACGGGAGTGCTCACGCCCAGCCGGGCACCGTGCAGCGACGACGGCAGGGACAGCAGGGGGATGCGCCCCGGCCGGTGTCGTCCGAGGGGTACCGCGTCTGCTGCCGTGCCCTCGCGCACACGACCCGGTCGCGGCGGTGGCCCTGGCGGCTCACCGGCCCTGCCCGTCTCTTCGGTCCCGCCGCCCGCCTGCATGCCTCGAGCGGCCTCGGTCCCGAGCGCCTCGATCAGCCGATCGAGGCGCTCGTCAGGGGTGGGCATGACCGCACGCTAGGCACGAGACCCGCAACTCCGACAGCCACGACTCCGCCGTTGTGGACGCACGACTCGAGGGGCGGGGATGTGGACAAGGGTTCGGCCGCGACTAAATCTCAGCCAGCAGACGGGGAGACGACCACGGCCAGCGTCCCGGGACCGGTGTGCACCGCGGTGACCGCGCCGAGCTCTACCAGGTCCACCCGGCAGTCCGGCAGCTGCTCGCGCAGCCGGCCGGTGAGCTCGTCGGCACGCTCGGCCCAGGCCAGGTGGTGCACGGCCACCGCGACCTCGCGCCCACCGTCGCAGTGCCCCTGCGCCGTCTGCACCGCCTGTGTCTCCAGCCGGGCCAGCGCCTTTCCCCGCGTGCGGACCCGCTCCCACGGCTCCACCTGACCATTGCTGACCTGCAGCAACGGCTTGATGGCTAGCGCACCGCCGACGACCGCCGCCGCGGCCCCGACCCGGCCACCACGGCGCAGATACTCCAGGGAGTCCAGGTAGAACCAGGCCATGCTGTCGCCGGCCCGCTGCAGGACGCGCCGGACGACCTCCTGCGGCGCAGCACCCGCCGCGGCTGCCTCGGCACCGGCGCACGCGGCATACCCCATCGCCATGCCCAAGGTCCGACTGTCGACCACACTCACCCCGATCTCAGATCGCACCGCAGCAGCAGCCAGCTCCGCCGCCTCGACCGTGCCACTGATCCGCGAGGACAGGTGCACCGAGACGATGTGGTCGACACCCTCCCGCTGCGCCAGCGCCCGGTAGCGCTGGACCAGCTCTCCGGGCGAGGGCCGAGAGGTGCTCACCTGCTCCTTGCCTTTGCGCAGCAGGTCGGCGACCTCGGCGGAGCCGATGTCGACCCCCTCGGCATACGTCCGCCGACCCACGACGACATGCAGCGGGACGACCTCGACCCCGCGTTCGGCGGCGAGCGCGGCCGGCAGGGACGCGGTCGAGTCGGTGACGACGACAGTGCTCATCGAACGGCGGTGCTCATCGAACGGCGGTCCTCACGGGGCGCTCCCTGCGGCAGGGACGATGTTGACCAGCTTGGGCGCACGCACGATCACCGTGCGGGGCTCGCTGCCCCCCAGGATGTCGCGGATCCGGCTCGTCGCCAAGGCCCGCTCGCGCAGGTCGGTCTCGGCGATGTCGGCCGGCACCTCGATCCGGTCGCGCACCTTGCCCTTGACCTGCACCACGCAGGTCACCGTGTCCTGCACCAGCAGCGCCGGGTCGGCCAGCGGGAAGGTCGCGAACGCCAACGACTCGGCGTGCCCCAGCCGGGCCCACAGCTCCTCGCCGAGGTGCGGGGCCACCGGGGCGACCATCTGCACCAGAGGCTCGATCGCCTTCCGCGGCACCGCAGCCAGCTTGGTCAGCGCATTGTTGAGCTCGATCATCTTGGCAATGGCCGTGTTGAAGCGGATGCCCTCATAGTCGGCGCGCACCCCGGCGATCGTGCGGTGCAACGCCCGCTCGGTCTCGGCGTCCATCGGCTCGTCCACGACGCGGACCTCGCCGGTGTCCTCGTCCACGACGTTGCGCCACAGCCGTTGCAGGAACCGCTGCGACCCCACGACCGCCCGGGTCTCCCACGGCCGGTACTGCTCCAGCGGGCCCATCGACATCTCGTAGACCCGGAACGTGTCGGCGCCGTACTGCTCGCACATGTCGTCCGGCGTCACGACGTTCTTCAGCGACTTGCCCATCTTGCCGTGCTCCTGGGTGACCGGCCGGCCCTGCCAGGTGTATGTCGACGCGCCGCCGGCTGGGTCGGTGTGCTCGGCCACCTCGTCGGCCGGCACCGGCTGACCGCGGGAGTCGCGGTAGACGTAGGCCTCGATCATGCCCTGGTTGATCAGCCGCCGGAACGGCTCCTCGCTGCTGACGTAGCCCAGGTCGTGCAGCACCTTGTGCCAGAACCGGGAGTACAGCAGGTGCAGCACGGCGTGCTCCACGCCACCGATGTAGAGGTCGACGCCACCGGGGTCCTTCGCGCCCTCGGGCGCCCCGGCGACCGGCTCGTCGCGCGGCCCGATCCAGTAGCGCTCGACCTCCGGGTCGACCGGAGCCTGCTTGTTGTCCGGGTCCAGGTAGCGCAGGTAGTACCAGCACGAGCCCGCCCAGTTGGGCATCGTGTTGGTGTCCCGGCGGTAGGTCTGCAGCCCGTCACCGATGTCCAGCTCGACCTCGACCCAGTCGGTGGCCCGGGCCAGCGGCGCCTCCGGGTTGGAGTCCGCGTCGTCCGGGTCGAAGGTGCGCGGGCTGTAGTCGGGCACCTCGGGCAGCTGCACCGGCAGCATCTCGTCGGGCACGGTGTGCGCGACACCGTCGGCGTCCCAGACCACCGGGAACGGCTCGCCCCAGTAGCGCTGCCGGCTGAACAGCCAGTCGCGCAACCGGTAGGTGATCGTGGCCTCACCGCGGCCCTGCTCGCCCAGCCAGGCGACGATCGCCTCCTTGGCCTCGACGATCTCCAGCCCGTCCAAGCTGACGTCGTCGTTGGCCGAGTTGATCGCCGGACCCTCCCCGACATACGCCTGGTCCCCCGGGTGGTCGTCGCTGGGTTGCACCGTGCGCAGGATGGGCAGCCCGTATGCAGTCGCGAAGTCCCAGTCGCGCTGGTCCTGCCCCGGCACGGCCATGATCGCGCCGGTGCCGTAGCCCATCAGCACGTAGTCGGCAACAAAGACCGGGATCTGCTGTCCGTTGACCGGGTTGGTCGCGAAGGCACCGGTGAACACCCCCGACTTGGTCCTGGTGTCGGCCTGGCGCTCCAGGTCGCTCTTGGTCGAGGCCGCCCGCTGGTATGCCGTCACCGCCGCCCGCGGGTCGTCCGCGCCCTGTCTCCAGAGCGGGTCAGTGCCGTCGGGCCAAGCCGCCGGCACGATCTGCTCCAGCAGCGGGTGCTCGGGTGCCAGCACCATGAAGGTGGCTCCGAACAGCGTGTCCGGGCGGGTCGTGAACACCCCGATGTCCACCGCACCCTGCGCCACACTCCCCTGCACCACGGGAGTGGCGAAGCGCACCCGGGCGCCGGTGGACCGGCCGATCCAGTTGCGCTGCATCGCCTTGACCCGCTCCGGCCAGTCGAGCCGGTCCAGGTCGTCGACCAGCCGGTCGGCATACGCGGTGATCCGCATCATCCACTGGCTCAGGTTGCGCCGGAAGACCGGGAAGTCGCCGCGCTCGGTCAGCCCCTCGTTGGTGACCTCCTCGTTGGAGACCACGGTGCCCAGGCCGGGCGACCAGTTGACCGGGGCCGATGACACGTAGGCCAGCCGGTGCTCCTCCAGCACCGCCGCCTGCTCGACCCGGCTCAGCTCCGCCCACGGCTGGCCCCCAGGGGTCACCCGCTCCCCGGACTCGAACTGCTCGACCAGCTCGGCGATCGGTCGGGCCCGCCCGGTGCCGCCCCCCTCGCGCGGCGCGTCCACGTCATACCAGGAGTGATAGATCGTCGAGAAGATCCACTGGGTCCAGCGGTAGTAGTCGGGGTCGATCGTGGCGAACCGGCGGCGCTGCTCATGCCCCAGACCCAGCTGACGCCACTGCCGCAGGTAGGTCTCGATGTTGGCCTCGGTGGTGGCGCGCGGGTGCTGCCCGGTCTGCACGGCATACTGCTCGGCCGGCAGCCCGAAGGCGTCGAAGCCCATGGTGTGCAGCACGTTCTTGCCGGTCGTGCG
Source organism: Ornithinimicrobium sp. (assembly GCF_051004135.1). Classification (GTDB taxonomy): domain Bacteria; phylum Actinomycetota; class Actinomycetes; order Actinomycetales; family Dermatophilaceae; genus Ornithinicoccus. The sequence continues at coordinate 96,346 of NZ_JBPCKQ010000247.1, read as the reverse complement.
CTGGAACCGGGCGTAGACGTCGGTGGCGACGTAGCCCAGCGGGTGGCCGACGTGCATGCCCGTCCCCGAGGGGTAGGGGAACATGTCCATGATCATCAGGTGGCCACGCTCGGGAGCCAGTCGTGGGTCGTCCGGCTGGGCCCATGGCCCGGCCGGGTTGGCCGAGGAGAACGTGCCCTCGACGTCCCACCGGTCCTGCCAGCGGGCCTCGATCTGCCCGGCCAGCGCCGCGGTGTAGCGGTGCGGGGGTGTGTCCTCGCTCATCTGCCTGGTCTGTCCTTGCCTGAGGTCTGCTGCTGAGTATGTCGTCCGGTCCGGTGCACAAAAAAGCCCCTCGGCGCTCGAGGGGTCAGCCGCGCTGGGTGGTGCGTCGTCAGCGCGGCCGCATAAGGAGAAGGTGCACGCAGGCCGGGGTCGTCATGGTCTCTGCATCGTAGCGCAGCGCCTGGGCGCTGTATATTGTGATGTATGTCTGCCACGCGCACCCAGATCTACCTCACGGCGCAGCAACGCTCCCGGATCGACGAGCTGGCCGCGTCCGAAGGGCTGACCATGGCCGAGGTGATTCGCCGAGCACTTGATGCCTACCTCGCTGAGGAGCACCCCGATCCTGCTGCGGCATTGAGTCAGACCTTCGGCACGGCACCGGACCTCGTTACCCCCACCAGGGACGAGTGGCTGCGTGGCTGACCTGCTGATCGACACGGACGTCTTCATCGACCACCTGCGTGGGGCGCACGAGCTGTCGCCCGGTCGGCACCGGCTGCACTACTCGGTGATCACGCGCGCCGAGTTGCTGGCGGGCAACTCGGCCACCGAGCGCACGCACATGCTGCTGTCACCGTTCCGGGAGATCACGGTGAATCGGGCAATCGCCGAGCGTGCCGGCCGAATCCGCAGAGAGTCCGGGACTCGTCTGCCTGACGCGCTCATCGCGGCCACCGCGCTGGAACTCGGCCTCAGCCTGGTCACGCGCAATCGCTCGGACTTCGACAAGGTCCGGCAGCTGAGGATCAAGAGTCTCTGACCCCGTTGCGCGCGACACCCCTGGAGATGCCGAAGGCGCCCTCCCGGTCTCGGGTGAGCGCCCTCGCAGCGTGAGGCCGCCGATGGCGGCAGCCGGCTCAGCCGAGGCTGGCGGTCTTCTTGGCCATGGCCGCCTTCTTGTTGGCGGCCTGGTTCTTGTGGATGACGCCCTTGGAGGCGGCCTTGTCGAGCTTGCGGCTCGCGTCACGGAGTGCGATCTGCGTCGCCTTGGCGTCGCCGCTGGCGTGCGCCTCGCGGAACTTGCGCAGCCAGGTGCGCAGCTCGGACTTGTGCGCGCGGTTGCGCTCGGTGCGTACGGCGTTGGTCTTGACGCGCTTGATCTGGGACTTGATGTTGGCCACGAAGTGTCTTCCTGCTCGATCGGTCGGGGTATGTCGTGAGGGCCACCCGGCTCGGGCCGGGCGCCGATGTGGCGCGCGCGGGGATCGGAGTCGGTGCTGCCCGTTTGGTCGTGCATGCGCGCACGACCTGAGCGCGCACGCGACCGCCCACGATACCGCGAGCTGCCCTGCATCACCAAGACGCACGTCGGCGTCCGTATGCTGCCTGGATGCGCGCAGGAGATCCGGTGCTGCGGGCCGCCTGGCTCGCGCAGCCGGCATACCTGATCGGTGAGGTGCTCATCGGGCTGGTCACCGGGGTGACCTACTCCTTCCGCGACAACACGATCAGCGCGCTGGGCACCTCGTGCGGCTCGGACGTGGTGAGCGGCTGCTCCAGCGCTCCGGCGGCCATGAACGTCGTCTTCATCGTCTTCGGCGTGCTGCAGGCCCTCGGGGCGGTGCTACTGCTGCGGCGCTCGCCTCGATCCCATCAGTTGGTGGGGACGCTGTGGGCGGTGGCCGGGCTGTTCTCGATCTTGGTGGGCCTGCTGCCGGTCGATGACCACCCCACCGCACACACGCTCGTGGCCCTGCCGGTCTTCGTGGCCCAGCCACTGGCGATCCTGCTGCACGCCCGGCTGATGCCGGCGGGCGCGACGCGCCGCACCGGCCTGGTCTTGGGTGTCGTCGCGGTCAGCGGGGCTGTGGCCTTCGCTGCACTGCTGGGCTCGGCGACCTGGGAGGGTGCGGTCGAGCGGGTGACGATCTGGCCGGCCAAGATCTGGCTGTTGCTCGCCGCGGTCACGATGCTGCGCGGCGAACGGAGACCGTGACGACCGACCCTTCTCCATCCCCCTTCGGGCGCGTAGAATTTGCGGGACGTGGAAGGAGTCACCATGGACCTCGGACGACCGATTGCCCGGCACATCGCACGTCGACCCCAGGAGTGCGGCGACCACGCCCCGCCCGGCGACAGGCCGCCCGTCGACGTCCGTGTCAGGACGCCCGACCTCGCGGAGACCGAGCAGCCGGTCTCGCCTGACCCTGCGCCGGTGGGCCGCCCCACGGGCTAGCGGGCCCGCGACCCATGGAGCTGCTCATCGCCATGCTGGTGCTGGTCCCGCTGCCCCTTGCGGTGGAGTGCCTGACGCGAGCCCGACGCCGCCGGACCCGCCAAGCACGGTGGGAGGGCCACGACATACACGCGTGTGACCAACCGTTCCGCGGTTACAAGGTCGCGCAGCTGATCGTCGGGGACGGGCGAGCCTGGCTCGCCGGGGTGATGGGTGCTCGCTACGACGTCGACGACCACGCGAGGTGCCTACGAGGCGACTGCGCTCCGCCCGGCCTGAGCTGTTTCTGCGGGTTCTATGCCTTCCGCGACCGCACCCAGGCCCTCGAGCTGATCGACCGGCTCGGCTCGATCCAACCGACCCGCAGCTACGTGCTGCTGACCGCCGATCTGGACGGCGACGTGCTGGAGTACGAGCACGGCTACCGCGCGCAACGTCAGCGGATCGTCCGCATCGAGGTCGCAGATCGGTGCCAGCCGTGCGCACGCGAAGGCATGAGTGCCGCCGCCTGCCCGATCACGCATCCACGGTTTCGCAGCGAGCAGCTCTTCGCCCAGCAGGACCTGGTCTCCCGCAGCGCCATGCCCCTGGGTAGCGCACCCCTGCGCCCGTTGTGCGAGCGACACACGCCGGCGACCCTGGCTCGACGGCATACCCTGCTTGAGCTGCGCGGGCTCATCGGCACGGAGGTGATGACCCTGCCGCCGGACGAGGGGCCTGGCCGGTCAGTGGCGACCGAGGAAGCCGCGTAGGTCCCGTCGGCGCAGGGCAAGAGCGACGGACAAGACAGCGCCTACGGTCCTGGACGAGATCCTGGCGGCGTGGCAGGCCGCGTCACCTGCCCCCGACGACGCGCGACAGCAGGCCGTGGCCGAGCTCGACGGCGTCGGTCTGACCGATCCGGATCAACGGCATCCCGGGGGCGCTGGGTGATCGCCTCGGCAACGGTGGGGCTCACCCTCGACACCGGAGCCCTCCTCGCTCTGGATCACCCGACCAAGGCCGTCATCATGCTCACGACTGGACGAAGCGCGACGTCGCAACGCAGCGATCTGCATCCCCGCGGTAGTGGTCGCCCAGGCGTGGCGCGGACCAAAGCAGGTGCGCCTGGCTCGACTGCTCAAGGCTCACGACGTCGACATCGTCAGCATCGACCCCAGCCTGCCGCTGATCCGGGCGTAGGGGCCCATCGCCCTACGTGTCGTTGGGCTCCGCTTCCAGCGTGGTGAGGGATCGCACCGTCACGAGGTGCTCCAAGTCTGCAGAGCTGTCGTCGATCGCTTCCTCGACTCGGTCACGCACACCCCACGTCGCTGGCGTCCTGCCGAAGCTCCGCCAGGCCGATCTCGTCCTTGTGCCGCGTCGTGCATGCGGTAGCTGGACTCCCGACCCTGGCCCTGCTGTACAGTTTTCCGTACGCCCCGGAGAGGAGAGATTCACGTGAGGACCATGACGTACACCGAGTCGCGCGCACGCTACGCGGAAGTGCTCGACTCCGTCATTGACGATCGAGAGGCGATCGTCATCACCAGGTCGGGCCACGATCCGGTGGTGATCGTGTCGTTGGAGGATTTCGAGTCGTTGCGGGAGACGGCCTACCTGATGCGCTCGCCGGCCAACGCGCGGCGCCTGTTGGATGCCATGGAGCGACTGGAGGCCGGAGGCGGGGACCAGTACGACCTGATCGACGCCGACTGATGCGCCTGGTCTGGGATGTCAACGCCTGGGAGGACTACCTGTGGTGGCAGACCCAGGACCGCAAGATCCTCAAGCGGGTCAACCTGCTGATCCACGACGTGATGCGAAAAGGCAACGAGGGGATAGGGAAGCCGGAGCCACTGAAGCACGACTTCGCGGGCTACTGGTCTCGCCGCATTACCGACGAGCACCGGCTGGTCTACAAGGTCACCGGCACCGAAGTTCGCATCGCCGCCTGCCGTTACCACTACGGCAGGTAGAACGACGGGTGGCCGGTGCGGATCCGCAACCGTGTCACGCGTCGCTGCTCACTCTCGATGGTGAACGATGTTGATGACAGTGCCGTCCGGTGCCTGGACGAGGAACCGGCGCACCCCCCAGGGCTCCGTGGTGAGGGGATGCACGATCTCGTAGCCGAACCGCTGAGCGTCGGCATAGGCGCCGTCGACGTCATCCGTGTGGACGGAGATGACCGAGTCTTCGGGTGCGGACGCGTCGCGGGTGAGGAGCTGGACGTTCGCTCCCGAGTCGGGGGAGGTATAGCGGACCACCCAGCCCAGGTTGAACTCCTCAGTGCTCAACCCGAGGTAGTCGGTGTAGAAGTCCTTGGCTGACTCGACGTCGGCCACTCGAAGATTGGCCGTGATGCGGATGGCGCGCATGGGGTCCTCCTATCGGCAACGGTAGTGGTATTCGGCAGGCTCGGTGAAGCCGGCAGCCGGGTAGAGACGCCGTGCCGCGACGTTGGACTGCTCGACCTGCAGGTACAGGTGTGGTGCGTCGTTCGCTTCGCCCCACTGCGCGATCGCCGACAGGGCCAGGCCCCCCACCCCGCGTCTGCGCGCGGTCCGGATGGTGGCCATGGTGAAGACGCCGGTCCAGCCGTCCTCAGCGACGGCGCGGCCGATCCCGACCGGCTCCCCATCGGCACGCACGACGACATACGCCTGCGGCCGATCGACCGGTCCAGGAGACGCGTCTCGCGCTCGACATCGGTGCCGGACTCGCTGGTCGCGAGCAGAACCTCGAGCCATTCCCTGACGGGCGTCGCGCTCACGTGCACCGTCATTCCCGATCTGGGCTGCGGAAGTGCCTGTGGACCGGCGACCGACGTCAGCAGCGAGATCGCCGACTGCCTCAGGTAGCCGCGCTCGGCCAACGACGGGTCGAGCCCGTCGGGACAGTCCGGACAGATCTGGAAGCGTGCGTCGGCGTCGTGCTCGGCGTAGAAGCTCTCCGCGGTCTGGATGCGCTCGTCCAGCGCATCGGCGGCGCCGTGGGCAAGGACCGCTCCCGACCACCAGGTGTCGTTGTCGGTGTGCCGCAACCACCAGCCGGACCCGCGGGCCTCCACGGCAGCCGGCGTGGCCCGCGCCGCCCGTTCCAGCAGATCACCGACCATGCCCACGCCTGCATGGTCCCACCTCAGCTGCGCCGCTCCCGGCAGATGGTCATCACAGCCCGCTCCACGGCATACTCCGGCGACCTCGCCACGGTCGTGCCGGTGCGCAGACCGCCCTTGACCTCGACATCGGCGGCCGCGACCGCCTGAATAGCGCGTCCCAGCCGGTGCCCGTCCCACCCCTGCGCCACCCGCCGCGCCTGGTCCACCTGCCAGGGCGCGATGCCCAGGTCCTTGGCCACCGTGCCCGAGCTGGCCCGTCCGGCGGCGCCGACCCGGCCGACCTGCCGCAGCTGCATCGCCAGCACCGCCACGATCGGCACCGGGTCCAGCCCTCCGGTCATCGCGTGCCGCAGCAGCCGCATCGCCTCCGGCTCGTTGCCGGCCAGTGCTGCCTCGGCCACCTTGAAGCCGGTGGTCTCCACCCGTTCCCCGTAGTAGGTCTCGACCTTCTCGACGCCCACGCTGCCGGTGGTGTCGCGGATCAGCTGCTCACACGCTCCGGCCAGCTCGCGCACGTCCTTGCCGACGGCGTGCACCAGGGCCAGGGCCGCGTCCCGCTCGATCCGGCGCCGCCCGGTCTGGAACTCCCCCATCACGAAGCCCAGCTTGTCGCCCTCGGACTTGATCGCCTTGGCCTCGATCACCCGGGCCCCCGCCTTGCGCAACGCATCGAGCACCCGCTTGCCCCGGTTGCCGGACTTGTGCCGCACGATCAGGGTGACCCCGTCCGCGGGCGCGGCCAGCAGTGCCATCACGTCATCCAGCAGCGCGTCGTCGGCCTCGTCCAGGTCGTGCACCACGATGACGGTCCACCCACCGAACAGCGACGGGCTGGCGTGCACCCCCAGGTCACCCGGGGTGTAGGACCCGGCATACAGCCGGACCACCTCGGCGTCCGCCTCCTGCTCCCGGACCAGGGTGACGACGCTGGCCACTCCTCGCTCGGCCATCACCTCCTCGGGACCGCTGACCAGCACGTATGTCGGGGGCTGGGTGCTCATGACGTGCTCACCGTGAGCTCCAGCTGGTTGAGCCGGGCGGTCACCAGGTCGGGCGCCAGCTCCAGGTGCTCGGCGACCTCCTCGATGCCCACCCCGGCCTCGACCCCCTCGCGCAGCTCAGCATCCTGCTCATCGGTCCAGGCGTGCCCTCCCGTGACGGCCGTGCGCGCTGACCGGGCCACCGGCGGCGGACCGGCGCTGGGCCGCTCCCCCGGCTGCTGCACCGGCTCCGGCGGGCCCGCCGTCTGGTCAAGACGTCGTAGTGCACCGAGCACCAGGTCACGGTCCTTCGTCGGCCAGAACGGTGGCAGCGAGCGCTGCAAGAAGCCGGCGTAGCGCGCGGTCATCATCCGCGAGTCCAGGAAGGCGACCACGCCCCGGTCGTCGCTGCGCCGGATCAGCCGGCCGGCGCCCTGCGCCAGCCGCAGCGCCGCGTGGGTGGCGGAGACGGCCATGAAGCCGTTGCCGCCCATCCGCGAGATCGCCTCGGTGCGCGCCGAGGACAGCGGGTCGTCCGGCCTCGGGAAGGGCACCCGGTCGATGATCACCAGCTGGCACGCCGAGCCGGGCACGTCGACCCCTTGCCACAGCGACAGCGTGCCGAACAGACACGTCGTCGCATCGGAGGCGAACTGGCGCACCAGGGTGGGGGTCTGGTCGTCGCCTTGGCACAGCACCTCGATCTCGGCGTCGGCGAGCCGGGTGCGCAGCTCCGCAGCCGCCACCTCGGCGGCCCGCCGCGAGCTGAACAGCCCCAACGTGCGTCCCCCCGCCGCGCGGACGAGGGCCTCGATCTCGTCGAAGACGACCGACCCTGCCCCGTCGCGCCCGGGCGGCGGCAGGTGCGCGGCGACATACGCCATGGCCTGCTGCGGGTAGTCGAACGGGCTGCCCACGTCGAGGCCCTGCCACCGCGGGGCGTCCGGCCCGCGCAGGCCGAGGGTGCCGGCGACGGCGTCGAAGCTGCCGCCCAGCTCCAGGGTGGCCGAGGTCATCACCACGGTGCGGTGGCCGAAGACCTTGTCGCGCAGCAACAGCGCCACGCTCATCGGCGCGACCCGCAGCACGGCGCCGCGCCGCGGGTCGCGCGAGACCCAGGCGACGTCGAGCTCGCGCTCCTCGAGGACCCGTTCGACGGTGTCGAAGATCTCCTCCAGGGCGGCCTTGGCGAGCTGCTTGGCGCCGTCGCCGGCGTCCTTGGCCTCACCCTTGAGCTCGCTGGTCAGCCCGCGGCTGGCGTCACGGACCGCGGCCAGGGTGATCGCCAGCTGCTCGGGCACGCCGCCGGTCAGCCGGCCCTCGGGCAGCTGGTCGAGCACGTCCTGCACCTGCTCGGAGGCCTCGGTGAGCTGGTCGGTGTCGGCGAACCGCTTGGCCTTCTTGGCCGCCGCGGTCACGGTGCCCCCGGTCAGCTCGTCGGTGATGGTGGAGGTGACGCGGTCGGTGAGCTCGTGTGCCTCGTCGATGACCAGCAGGTCGTGCTCGGGCAGCATCTGCCGGCCCTCGAAGGAGTCGATCGCCATGAACGCATGGTTGGTGACCACGACGTCGACCTCGTGGGCGGCCGCCCGGGTCTGCTCCACGAAGCACTCGGTGACCATCGGGCAGCGCTGCCCCAGGCACTCCCGGGCGCTGACCGACACCTGCCGCCACGCCTGCCCACTCACCCCGGGCACCAGCTCGTCGCGGTCACCGGACTCGGTGACCTCGGCCCACTCACGCAGCCGCACGATCTGTGTGCCCAACCGGGAGCGGTCGGCATCGACAGCTCCCATCGAGAGGAGACTGTCCTCGTCGTCGTCGGGGAAGCCGCCGGCCAGCTTGTGCTGGCACAGGTAGTTGGCCCGGCCCTTGACCAGCGCGAACGTCGGACGTCGTCCCATCAACGGCGCCAGGGCGTCCGCGATCCGGGGCAGGTCACGGTCCATGATCTGGGCCTGCAGGGCCAGGGTGGCGGTGGCCACGATGACCGGCTTGCCGGTGGCCATGGCGTGCGCGATCGCCGGCACGAGGTAGGCCAGCGACTTGCCGGTGCCGGTGCCGGCCTGCACCAGCAGGTGCTCCTCGTGCTCCACCGCGTCTCGCACGGCGTGCGCCATCTGCACCTGGCCCGGTCGCTCGGTGCCGCCGACCGACTCGACCGCCGCGTGCAGCAGCGCGTCGAGGTCAGCGGTCGAGGGGTCCGGCACAGCCCCAGGGTATGCGGTGGCGCCGACCGTCAAGCACGCTTGCAGGTGCCTCTGTGGACAACTTCTGCGGCGGGCACGGCATATCTGCTGGTATGCCGTCATGACCCGCTCCCCCCGCTCGTCCGACCAAGTCGCTACCGGCGCTGAACCTGGCCGCCTACTCGCTAAGCGCGGACCGCAAGGCCGTCCGGAACTCCTCGGGCCGGTCGCGAGCGGGGTCGTCGGCCGCCCGTTCGATGATGTGGAGCGGCCAGCCGTGGCGGATGCTGGCCCGTTCGGCGACGCGCACGCGGTTGGCTCGGTCGTCGCGGCCCCAGATGAGCGTGGTGGGCACGTCGATGCGGTCCAGTTCTTCGTCCGGGATGCGGGGTAGACCGGCCGTGCGGAACAGGCGCCCTGCTTCGCTGGCCGAGTCCGATGTGGCCATCCCCAGGTTGTAGGCCACGAACGAGGGCCAGTCCTCGGCCAGGTCGTGCCGCAGCTCGTCGAGGTCGTAGGCGCACTGGCTCATGAAGCGCTCGTAGCTCCGCTCGCGGGGGCGGGCCTGGAAGTGCAACAGGCCGAGGGCGAAGCGGGCGCGAGGCCGGAAGCGGCCGAGTCCCAGCGAGTCGACCAGCACGAGCCGCCGCAGACCGCCCGGGCGGCGGGTGGCGAACCTGGCGGCGATCGCCCCGCCGAGCACATGGCCCACGACCGTCGGTGGCTCGTCGCAGGTCGCCTCGATGAGCGCGCCCAGCCAGTGCACGGCGCGGTCTGCGTCCAAGGGCGGGTCGCTGGCCGCCGAGGAGCCATGCGCGGGAAGATCGGGCGCGATCACTCGATGGGTCATGACTAGATCGGGGATGGTCCAGCGCCAGTTCACGGCCGACTCGCCCGGACCGTGGAGGAGCAGTACGGGCGGGCCGTCGCCGCCGTCGAGGACGGCGGTGGAGATGCCGGACACGTCGAGCCGACGCTCGGTCACCGGCACGCCCCGCAACAGGCGGTTCCGGTACTGCTGCAGCGTGGTCGGGGTCATCACTCCTCCCGGTGACCGGTGACGGTCAGCAGGCCGGGTTCCAACACCGAGCCGTCGCCGTCCACGAATGGCGCGCAGCGCTGGACGACCTCGGCCTCCAGCGCTGTCCGCGCCCGCTCGTCGAGCTCGGCCGCCGCCGCAGCCAGCGGGGTGCTCTGGACGTACTGCCAGAAGAAGTCGGCCGGCGACGCCACGCGCAGCGGCACCGACGTGGTCTCGGTGTTGACGCGGTCGAAGCCGGCCGCCTTCATCAAGGTCCGCGCCTCGTCGGCGTCGTGCAGCGAGAACACGGTGTGGACGAACATGGACGCGCCCGGCCCCATGTGGTTCGTGAGGGCCTCGTCGATGGCCTCGAACAGCGGAGGCGTGGGCCCGGGCGTGCACCATACGACCCGACCGCCCGGGGCGAGAACCCGGCGCGTCTCCCGCAGCGCCTGGTCCTTGTCGGTGAAGAACTGCAGCCCCATGGAGCACAGCGCCAGGTCGAAGGCGGCGTCGGGCAGCGGCATGGCCTCGGCCGGCGCCGCGTGCCACTCGATGCCGTCAGGACACACGGTGCGGGCCACCTCGAGCATGCCGAGGTTGGCGTCGAGGCCGGCGACGGTGCCTTCAGGTCCGACGGCCGAGGCCGCGAGGCGGGCCGCGATTCCGGTGCCGCAGGCGATGTCGATCACCCGCTCACCCGAGGCGAGCCGAGCGGCGGCGACGAGGCGCCGGGCGATCGGTTCGCCGATGACGGGTACGAAGTAGCGCTCGTAGTTCTCGGCGCTGCTGGCCGCGTACTTCTCGTACAGCGACGTGGTGGTCCGGGTGCTCATCGGTTCCTCCTCGATGGGTGATGGAAGCCAACGTACGCATGGGCCGACCCGGCCGACTTCGGGGGAATCCGCCAACTTCGTGGGGGTCCGCCTGGGGGAGAACCCCCACGCCCGCACTGGGGGCCGAGACCGCGCTACAGCAGACCGTGCTCGTAGGCGTGGGCGGTGGCAGCCGTCCGGTTGGACACCCCCAGCTTGGTGAAGATGTTGCCCAGGTGGCGCTCGACAGTCTTCTCGCTGATCGTCAACTCGCTGGCAATCGCCCGGTTGGTCCGCCCCGCGGCCACCAGGCGGAGCACCTGCCGCTCCCGGCCGGTGACCAACCGGCCCCGACCCGATGACCCGGAGGGCTCGGTCACGTCCAGGGAATCGTCGGCCAGCAGCCGGTCGAGCTGCGCCAGCGCCGGCGCCGCGCCGAGCTGCTCGAATGTGTCACGGGCCGCATCGCACTCCAGCTCGGCCCGGTCTCGGTCGCCGAGCTGCCGGCAGGCGCCGGCCAACAGCACTCGCACCTGCGCGGCCTCGTAAGGCGCGTCCAGCTCCTGCCACGCGTCGAGCGCAGCCCTTAGCGGGCCCAGCGCCGCCCTGGCGTCGCCGCCTGCCAGCAGCAGCGCTCCGCGGGTCTGGCTGGCGAAGGCGCCGAGCATCGTGGCGCCTCCGGCCTCGACCAGCTCGACGAGCTCGTCGGCCGCGGCCCGGGCTCGGTCCAGCCGACCGACGGCCAACATGATCTCGGCGTAGGCCGGCAGCAGCTGGGCACGGGACATGCGGTCGCCCGCGGCATCGAGCGCTGACTCGATGGCGGCGGCCGCGGTCTCGGCGCGTCCCTCGGCCAGGCGGAGCAGGGCCATGCCAGGTTGCGGCTCCCGGCCGGCGGCGTGGGCCTGGCGGTAGGCGGCCTCGGCCCGCGGCAGCTCACCCCGCAGCCGCTGGAGCTCACCGAGCTGGTAGTGCGCCATCCCCACGGCCGGGTGGGGCGGGTCGCTCAGCCTTTCCCGGGCCCGCTCGACCTCGGCGATCGCCTCGGCCCACTTGCCCCGGAGCTGCAGAACCTGGGCCCGGTGCACCAGGCACTGCCCCCGGTACGGCACGAGCCCGGGTTGCTGATCGCACCACCGGTCGAGCGCCGCCGTCCACTCGCGAGCCCGACGCAGGTCGAACACGTGTTGACAGCCATCGATGACCGCGCAGTAGACAAGTCCTGAGATCATCGGCGAGGTCTCCCCGGCGGTCACCGCCACCATGGCCTCGTCGAACAGGCGCAGGCCCTCCGCCATCCGTCCCATGCGCAGCAGGGCCTCGCCCTGCCCCAGCGTGCCGAGCGCGGCCAGGTCCCGGTCGCCGAAGCGTCGAGCCAGCGAGTCGGCCTGGGCGAACCGCTCGAGGGCAGTGGCGGGCTCGCCAGCGCCGATCGCCATCAGGCCCTCGGGTACCAGCAGGTATCCGCGCTCCACCGTGTCCAGCTCGTGCTGCTGGACCATCCGCGCGGCTCGGGCCAGCCAGCCACCGCCCTGGGCCATCTCCCCCCGCTGCACCAAGGCGAAGCCGAGCCAGAACGCGCAGCGCACCGCCCGCTCCGCGTCGCCCCGCTCGTGCCACGCATGGTGGGCCTGCGACCAAGCGTCGGTGCTCTCGGCATCGTGGCCGGTCAGGTAGGCCGCAGTGGCAAGTCGCTGGAGATCGGTGGGCTCCAGCGACGCGGTCAGACGGGCTCGCCTGAGGTCGTCGTAGGCGTCCTGCCAGGAGCGCGCGGCGAACGCTGCTCGTGCCCGTTCCAAAAGCTCGGTGGTCACCATCGCTCACTCCGCACTGGTCCAGAGGGTCGCTGCGCCGCCCGACGCCTGCCCGACGGTAGAGGGCAGTCCCGTGGTTTGGCGCTGGCGCATGCGAGTTCAGGTGCGGGACGCGATGGGAGCATGGAGGTTCCACGTCGCAAGTGCTCGAGCCAGATGCGGCGGACCCGAGACAGTGATCCGACCATCACGTCCGGCCGATGACCACGAGAGCGCACCTCGGTGCCAATCGACAAATGCCAACGACTCGGCCTCGACATACAGGTCCGGGGCACCACCGGGATCGGCGTAGCAGACCTCGGCGTCGCCGTTCTCGATAAGGAGCCAGTAGTGCCGGTTTCCAGCCGCTTCGTCGGGGAAGGTGAAGGCGACGACGATACGGCCCTCGGGGAGCTTGGATCGGTCGAGCTGGGCCTGGCACCATGCCCACAGCGCGAAGCCCGGATCAGCGTGCGTGGTCGTGACCTCGACCCATCGCTCACCCCAAGCACCCAGTGCATGGATGACAGCGGCCAGATCGGCGCCGGCTTCGGTGAGCTCGTACGTCGATCCGCGGCCCAGCTCCTTCGGCTTGGACCGGATCACCCCGACGTGCTCGAGCTCGGCCAGGCGCTTGGAGAGCATCGAGCGCGACATGGCCGGAACTCCGCGGGCCATGTCGTTGAACGTATGGGCACCGAGCATCAGATTCCGTACCAACAGAGGGGTCCAGCGCTCGGCCAGGATCTCCGATGCGCGTGCGATCGGGCAGTACTGGCGATAGGCGCCCATCTCACCATTCTTGCACCATGACGTCGCGTTCCGGGTTCGAAATCAGAACTTCACACGGTGCGCGGACAGGCGGACACTTCGACCCATGGCTGACAACACGAACACGACCATGACCGACTCCGAACGCGGGCAGGTGAGCACGGCAGCAGCGGAGATCTACGACACCTTCTTCGTGCCGGCCCTGTTCGGGCAGTTCCCCGACCAGGTCCTCGACCATGCGCGGGTCAGAGCCGGCGCCCGGGTGCTCGACATCGGCTGTGGCACCGGAATCGTCGCCAAAGCAGCTTACCGACGCGTCGGAGCGAATGGCGAGGTGGTCGGCGTCGATCCGAACGAGGGCATGCTCGCCGTCGCCCGCCGATCGGAGGAGTCAATCGACTGGCGGTTAGCCGGCGCCGAGTCTCTCCCCATCGATGACCGCTCCTTCGACCACATCCTCAGCCAGTTCGCTGTCATGTTCTTCACCGACCGCGAAGCCGCACTCCACGAGATGGCCCGCGTGACCGTCCCTGGCGGCACCGTGACCATCGCCACCTGGGCCGGTCTCGACCGCACCCCCGGATACGACGCGATGGTGGCCTTGATCGACGACGAGCTCGGCGAAGCAGCGGCCAACGCCCTACGGGTCCCCTTCGTGCTCGGAGATGTTGAGGACGTCCGGCAGCTCCTGACCCCATTCGGTCATGACATCCGCGTGGATGAGATCGCCGGCACGGCTCGATTCGCGTCCATCGCCGACTGGGTACACACCGACGTACGAGGCTGGACGCTCACCGACCTGGTCGACGACGCTGGCGAAGCTGCCTTGGTGGCCCGGGCAGAACGCGAGCTGGCTTCGTTCGTATCGGCCGACGGCTCCGTGACGTTCCCTGCCCCAGCACTGGTCGCCACAACCCAGATCGACCATTGACGCCAAACTAACCCCCGGCGTGGGAGGCGGTGCCATGGCCCTGCCCGACCAAATCGGCGACGGCGACACCGACAGCGATACTCAAGTGGTGGCCAACCAGGAGGGCGCCTGGCTCTTCGACGCGCCATGAGATCGGTGACGGCGCGCTGACCGGCACGGTGCCGACAATTTTCTTAGCATGGTCGCGTGCTGACGAACTGGCTGCCTCTTGCCTTGGCCGGGGTCGGCCTCACCGGGATCGTGCTGGCGTTGTTCAGCGCACCCATGCAGCGCCGGGTGCCGCTGACCGAGTCGCTGGTGGCACTCGTCCTGGGGGTTCTGCTCGGACCGGCGGTGCTCGGACTGATCGAGGTCCCCGACGACGTGCGCGATGCCATCTTCCTGGAGGGCAGCCGGGTGCTGCTGGCCTTCTCGGTGATGGCAGCCGCACTGCGGTTCGGCTTCGACAGCCTCCGGGGGCTGCTGCGGCCGGTGCTGCTGCTGCTCGTGGTGGTCATGCCGGTCGCCGCGCTGCTGACCGGCCTGTCCGCGCTCGCTCTCGGCGTGCCGGTTGCCCTGGCCGTGCTCATCGGTGCCTGCCTGGCACCGACGGACCCGGTGCTGGCCGCGTCGGTGGTCACCGGTGAGGCCGCCGAGAGGACCTTGAGCGAGCGAGTGCGCTCGATGCTGACGATGGAGAGCGGCGCCAACGACGGGCTGGGGATCGTCCTGGTCGGCGTTGCCGTGGCGGCGGTGCTGCCTGCCGAGGGCTTCGCGCAGGCGATCGGCCTCGTGGCCTGGGAGGTGGCGGCGGGTGCGGTCATCGGTGTCGCGATGGGCTGGCTGGCCGGGCTCTGCCTGAGAGCGGCGGTGAACCATCACGACCTGGGCGAGGGCCCCGAGCTGGTGTACACGTTGCTGCTCGCCCTCGCCGTCCTGGGCGTCGCCCGACTGGCCGAGGTGGCCGGGGTGCTCGCGGTGTTCGTGGCCGGCCTGGCCTACAACCGGGTGGTCCCCGACAGTCCTCGCCGGCACCAGGTCGCCGTCGACGAGGGCATCAACCGGTATGCCGTGATCCCGCTGTTCGCGGTGCTCGGGATCGTGCTGCCCTGGGCGCAGTGGTCGGACCTGGGCTGGGGAGTGATCCTGTTCGTGCTGGGCGTGGTCCTGTTGCGCCGACCCGGTCTCGTCGTCGCGTTCGCCCGTCCGCTCGGGGTCCGCAGACCTCAGGCCGCGTTCATGGGCTGGTTCGGACCGATGGGGGTCAGCGCCCTGTTCTACATGGAGCATGCCCGGGACGAGGGCGTGCAGGATCCTGCGCTGTTCGCGGCCGTCACCCTGGCGGTCACGGTCAGCGTGGTGCTCTACGGCCTGACCGCCAACCCCGGCCGGCAGTTCTACGCCCCTCACGACCAGTCGCCGAGGGAGCGCACTTCCCAAGAACGGTGATCCCGAAGGGCGCCCCTCAGCGGTTGTCGATGCCCTCGGGTACGCAGACGAAGTGCGCGACCAAAGCGGTCCACCCGGTCTGATGCGACGCGCCGAGCCCGGCCCCGGTGTCACCGTTGAAGTACTCGCTGAACGTCGGGTGCGCGTCCCACAGCGGACCGCTCGGATGGTGCCGTGGCGTGCTGGGCCGACGCCCGTCCGGTCCTGGCCGGAACATCGCGACCATGCGTTGTTCGACCAGGGCGGCGATCTGGGTGATCGGCAGCTGCTCACCGGACCCGGTCGGGAACTCAACCCCGGCCCGGGCGCCCGCCCCCCGGCCGTAGCTGCGCAGCGCGTCGGTCAGCAGGGCATTGACCGGCAGCCAGATCGGCCCACGCCAGTTGGAGTTGCCGCCGAACATGTGGGAGCGCGACTCGGCCGGCTCGTAGGCCAGGCTCCACTGCTGACCGTCGATGTCGACCTGCACGCCGTCGCGGTGGGCGGCGGACAGCGACCGGAAACCGTGTGGTGACAGGAACTCCCCCTCGTCCAGCAGCGCCCTCAGGATCGCCTCCCACTGGTGTCGCGAGATCATCGACAAGGTGCGCCGCGTCGCTCCGCCGTGCTGCGTGTGGATCAGGCTGTCGGCCAGCTCGGGCCGCCGCTGCACCCATCCGCCGAAGAAGTCGGTGATCTCGGGCAGCTCGTCGTCGACCCAGTCGGGCACCAGCATCACCCCGGCCATCGGCAACAGGCCCACCATGGAGCGCACCTCCATCCGGTGCGCCAAGCCGTCCTCGCCGACCAGGATGTCGTGGAAGAACTCGTCGCCGGAGTCCCACAACGCCGCGTGCTGGGAGCCGAAGTCCTCCATCGACTCCGAGATGGCCAGGAAGTGGGTCAGGAACTTGGTCGCCACCTCCTCCCACGCGTCGTCCTCTCGGGCCAGCTCGGCCGAGATCCGCAGCATCTTCAGGCAGAACATGCCCATCCACGCGGTCGCGTCGGCCTGCTCCAGCCGTTGCCCGCCGGGCAGCTCCTCACTGCGGTCGAACAGGCCCACGTTGTCCATCCCGAGGAAGCCGCCCTCGAAGACGTGCGAGCCCTCCGCGTCCTTGCGGTTGACCCACCACGGGAAGTTGAGCAGCATCTTCAACCCGATCCGCTGCAGGAACCCCCGGTCGCGGCACCCGTCGATCGCGTAGACCTGCCAGGCCGCCCAGGGATGCACCGGCGGGTTGACGTCGGAGAAGTTCCACTCGTATGCGGGCAGCTGACCGTTGGGGTGCATCGCCCACTCCCGGCACATCAGCAGCAGCTGCCACTTGGCCCACGCCGGGTCGACGTGCGCCAGTGCGACGCAGTGGAAGGCCAGGTCCCAGGTAGCAAACCACGGGTACTCCCACTCGTCCGGCATCGAGATGACCTCGGACAGGTCGACGTGCGCCCAGTCGGTGTTGCGGCCCCGATGCTGGTGCGCGCGCTGCGGCGGCGGGGGCGGGCCGGCCGGGTCGCCGCGCAGCCACTGCCTCACGTCGTAGAGGTAGAGCTGCTTGCCCCACTGCAGGCCCGCAAAGGCGCGGCGGGCGATCAGTGCATCCTGCTCGCTGGTGCCCTCCGGCAGCACCTGCGCATAGAAGTCGTCGGTCTCGGCACGACGCGCGGCCAAGACCTCGTCGAAGGCGGTCACCGCTGCAACCGCGCCCTCGCCCTCGCCCTCGCCGTCCGTGGCGGTCAGCCGCAGCCGCACCGTCACGCTCTCCCCCGGCGGCACCGCCTCGAACGCCCACCAGAACGCCGCCTTGGTGCCGGTCTGCTCCGGGTTGGTCGCGTCGTCCTGTCCGCGCACGATGGCACGGTCGATCGCGTCCTTGGGGTATGCCGTGTGCTGGCTCGCCGCGGCCGCCTCGCCCCACAGGCCCACGGCGTTGGTCTCGTTGTCGCAGAACAGCAGCCGGGGCGGCCCAGCCTGCGGGTGATCCTGGGCGGTGAGCCGCACCTGGCCGAGCTCGTGGTGATCGCCCAGCACCCCGGCATACCCCTGCGGCGTCTCGGGGTCCGGGGTGAGGGTGGGCCGGCGGTCGTCCAGACCCCACGACCAGGTGTTGCGGAACCAGATCTGCGGCGCGAGATGCAGCGGCGCCGCATCGCGGCCGTGGTTGGTGGCGGTGATCTCCATGCAGATGTCCGACGGTGACGCCTTGGCGTGGGTGAGGTGGACGTCGAAGAAGCAGTCGCCGGAGAAGATGCCGGTGTCGGCCAGCTCGAACTCCTCGTCGTTGACCCCCCGCGCGGCATTGCCCGCCACCAGGTCGGCATACGGGAACGCGGCCTGCGGGTAGCGGTAGAGCCACGTCGCGTAGCTGTGCGTGGGCGTGCCCTCCAGGGCCCACCAGTACTCCTTGACGTCCTCGCCGTGGTTGCCCTGCGGGCCGGTCAGCCCGAACAGCCGCTCCTTGAGCCGGTCGTCCTGACGGTTCCACAGGGCCAGTCCCACGTTGAGGTAGCCCTTGACGTCGCACAACCCGGCCAGGCCGTCCTCACCCCAGCGGTAGGTCCGGCGGTGCGCGTGCTCGAACGGGAAGAATTCCCAGGCGTCGCCGCCGGCCGAGTAGTCCTCACGGACCGTGCCCCACTGCCGGGCGGAGACGTAGGGTCCCCACTGCCGCCAGGGCGCTCGCGGGTCGTCGGACTCGGACAGTCTGTCGTGTTCGGCGCTCACGCGGGTCAGCCTGACACAACAGGTGGCCGGTGGTCGGACGGCGTCGCGGCCAGTCCAGATGGACCGGCCGCAGGCTCAGACGGCGTAGGCGCCGAGCAGCCCGTGCAGGTCGGGCGAGACCTTGGCCTGCACCAGGGTGCCCTCGCCGGTGTGCTCCTCGGTCAGCACCTCACCCTCGGCATGCAGCCGGCTGACCAGGTCGCCCCGGTCGTAGGGCAGCAGCACCTCGACCGCGATCTCGGGGCGCGGCAGGGCGCCCTCGAGCACCCCGACCAAGGCCTCGATGCCCTCCCCCGTGCGGGCCGAGACCACGAGGGCGCCGGGATGGTGCCGGACGAGCTCGTCCAGCGTCCCGGGCTGCGCCAGGTCGGCCTTGTTGATCGCGATGATCTCGGTCAGGTCGGTGGCCTCGACCTCGGCGAGCACCTCGCGCACGGCCGAGATCTGGCCCTCGGGGTCGGGGTGCGAGCCGTCGACCACGTGCAGCAGCAGGTCCGCGTCGCCGGCCTCCTCCAAGGTCGACCGGAAGGCCTCGACCAGCTGGTGCGGCAGCGCCCGGACGAAGCCGACCGTGTCGGCCAGGGTGTAGGGCCGGCCGTCGGCGGTCTCGGCCCGGCGGACCGTGGGGTCCAGCGTCGCGAACAGCTGGTTCTCGACGAGGACGCCAGCCCCGGTCAGCCGGTTGAGCAGCGAAGACTTGCCCGCGTTGGTGTATCCGACGATGGCAACGCTGGGCACGTGACCGGCTCGGCGCGATGAGCGCTTGGTGTCTCGGGTGGTCTTCATCCCGGCCAGGTCGCGGCGCAGCTTGGCGATGCGCTGGTTGATCCGCCGCCGGTCCAGCTCGATCTTGGTCTCACCCGGTCCGCGCGAGCCGATCCCCTCACCCCCGGCGACCCGGCCACCCGCCTGCCGGGACATCGAGTCACCCCAGCCGCGCAGCCGTGGCAGGAGGTACTGCAGCTGGGCCAGCTCCACCTGGGCCCGACCCTCCCGAGAGGTGGCGTGCTGGGCGAAGATGTCCAGGATCAGCGCCGTGCGGTCGATGACCTTGACCTTGACGACGTCCTCCAGGGCGCGCCGCTGCGACGGGGCGAGCTCGCTGTCGCACACGACGGTGTCGGCACCCTCGGCCAGCACGATGTCACGCAGCTCGACCGCCTTGCCCGAGCCCAGGTATGTCGCGGGGTCCGGCTTGTGTCTGCGCTGCAGCACGCCATCCAGCACGGTCGAGCCGGCGGTCTCGGCGAGGGCGGCCAGCTCGTGCATCGAGTTCTCCGCGTCCTGCACGCTGCCCTCGGTCCACACCCCGGCGAGCACGACGCGCTCCAGGCGCAGCTGTCGGTACTCGACCTCGCTGATGTCCTGCAGCTCGGTGGACAGTCCCTGCACCCGGCGCAGTGCGGCGCGCTCATCGCGCTCAAGCTGGTCACCGTCTTGGTTGGCGATGTGGCCGTCGTCGTGCATGCGAGCGGTCATGGTCCCCTTCGGTCGATTCTGGGTGCCTTGCTGAGGCCACCGTCTCATCGTGCAACGCGCGACGCCACCGAATTCGTCCCCGCCGTAGACTCCCCGCGATGACCGAGCGACCCGAGCCCGAGCACTACTTCACCGCCGAGCCGGTTTCGGACGGTGAGCTGCGCGAGCGCACGATCGAGCTGGCCGGGCACACCGTGACGGTGCACACGGCGGGCGGCGTCTTCTCCCCCGGCGACCTCGACAAGGGCACCGCCGTGCTGCTGCGCTCAGCGCCGCCCCCTCCTGCCGACGGCACCTTCCTGGACCTCGGCTGCGGCTGGGGGCCGCTGGCGCTCACCCTGGCGCTGGCCTCTCCCCAGGCCACGGTGTATGCGGTCGACGTCAGCCGACGAGCCCTCGACCTCACCAGGCGCAACGCCGACCGGCTCGGCTGCGCGGCCACCCTGGCCAACGGACCCTCCAGCGGCGGTGGCATCGTGACCGCCGAACCCGACGGTGTGCCCGACGACGTGACCTTCGACCTGATCTGGTCCAACCCGCCGATCCGCGTCGGCAAGCAGGCGCTGCACGAGATGCTGGTGCACTGGCTGCCCCGCCTGGCCCCCGGCGGGACGGCATACCTCGTGGTGTCCAAGAATCTCGGTGCCGACTCGCTGCAGACCTGGCTGACCACGCAGCTTCCACACGCAGACGTCAGCCGGCACGCGAGCTCCAAGGGCTTCCGCGTCCTGGCCGTCCACGCCGGAGCCTGAGTCCGCACCCCGGGTCCTACCGGCCCCGGCACTGGTGCCCTCTCTCGCACACCGGTGCCGACTTCGGCCCACTCGTGCCCCCTGCCGCACACTCATGCTGCGCGCGCGCCGTGCATAAGTCCTTCATGTCGTGCATGAGTCAGCCCTAGCGGGCACCAGTCATCCACATCCCGCACGAGTCGTGTCGTTCATCCACAGGCGGGGTCACCATGACCTCAGCGGCCACTCCCGCGCCGCACCCTGGCCTCATGACCTTCGACCCGACGCACCTACCGCTCGTGACCCTCGGCCGGGTCCGCCCGACCGGCGTGTTCACCCTGGCGGAAGCCGCGGCCAGCGGGGTACATCGGCACGATCTAGGGCAGTGGGCCACTCGCGGCGTCATCACCCGAGTCGCCCCTGGCGCCTTCGTGACGGGTGGGCGGTGGCAGGCGGCCTCCCCGGAGCGACGACTGGTGCTCCGAGCGCAGGCGGCGTCCCTGCGCCTGTTGGCGCCCGCCCTGCTGAGCCACTCGGCCGCCGCCGCGCTGCACGGCCTGCCCCTGGTCTGTTCGCCATCCGGCATACCGTGCCTTCGGCTGCACCTGACCCGCGGCGACGGAGGTCCGAGCCACACGACGAGACGCCACACGCTGCACCGGCGTTACGGCACCGACCAGCGCGCCGTCCCCGTCGACGGGGTCGCCGCCGTCCTGCCGGTGTTGGCCGCCTTTGGGGTCGCCGAGGCCGACGGCATGGTGGCCGGTGTGGTGGCGCTCGACGCGGCTCTGCACCAGGGCAAGACCACGCTCGAGGAGGCACAGGCGTGGCTGGCCCGACTGCCCCGTCGCCCGGGGACCGCCGTGATCCGACGGGTCATCCATGCGGCGGACGGGCTCAGCGAGTCGCCGTTGGAGAGCAGGGCGCGTCTGGTGGTCTCGGCCCTCGGCCACCAGATGCGGCTGCAGGTCCGCTTGGTGGCGCCCGACGGTGCGTTCGTCGCTCGAGTGGACGGACTGATCGAGGAGCTCGGCGTCGTGATCGAGGTGGACGGGCGGGTCAAGTATGTCGGGTCCGACGGCTCCGGATCGGTCGAGGCCGTCATGTCCGAGAAGCATCGGGAGAGCGCCATCTGCGATCTCGGCTACGGAATCGTGAGACTCGCCCACGCCGGGCTGAGCGACCCTGCGCAGCTCGACGTCCGGATCCAGGCCGCCGCACGGCGTGCGCATCCCCGGGTATGTCGTCCACCGCAGCCCGAAGGGTGACCAGCCGTGGCTGTCGTCGTCACCCGGCAGCTCGGAGCCTCGTCCGCCCACCCCACAGTGGACGTGGGCTCGTGCGTGAATCAGCACACTCATGCACGGCGCGCGGTGTGCACCAGTGTGCTGGGCCGTGCACGAGTCGACCGAACCGCGCCCGAGTGGCGCGCGGCCGGCAAGGTCATCGCTCAGCGGAGGCGGCGGCGGCCAGCGCGCGGTCCACCAGGTCAGGGGCATCGTGCTCGATCCACACGATCCGCGGGTCGGCGCCGAACCACGCCTCCTGCCGCCGGGCGAACCGGCGCGTCGCGACCACGGTGGCCTCCTGTGCCTGCGTGGCGCTCAGCTCACCGTCGAGGTGGGCGAGCGCCTGGGCGTAGCCCAGCGCCCGCGATGCCGTCCTGCCCCTCCGCAGGCCCACGGCGTCCAACCGAGCCACCTCCGCCAGCAGCCCGCCGCTCCACATCCGCTGCACGCGCGCCGCGATCCGCTCGTGCAGCACCGCGCGCGCGGCGCGCAGCCCCAGCAGCACGGTCGGCTCCATGAGCTCCCGGGCCGGCAGGGTGGCGCTGAAGGGGCGCCCGGTCAGCTCGATGACCTCCAGCGCCCGCACGATCCGTCGTCCGTTGGCCGGCTCGATTCGCTCGGCGGCCACCGGGTCGCGCTCCTGCAGCACGACATACAGGTGCTCGACGCCCCGCTGCGCGAACTCGCGCTCCCAGCGGGCGCGCACCGCGGGATCGGTCGGCGGGATCTCCAGGCGGTCCAGCAGCGCTCGAGCATAGAGCCCCGACCCCCCGACCACGATCGGTCGGGCGCCGCGGGAGCGGATGTCAGCCAGGTCGGCCCGGGCCGACGGCTGGTATGCCGCGACGTTGGCCTCATCGGTCACCTCCAGGACGTCCAGCTGGTGGTGGGCGATGCCGCGACGCTGCTCACGGGGCACCTTGGCGGTGCCGACGTCCATGCCGCGGTAGAGCTGGGAGGCATCGGCGTTGACGATCTCGCCACCCAGGCGGACGGCCAGCTCCAACGCGAGCCCGCTCTTGCCCGTCGCCGTGGCACCCAGGACCGCCACCACGGGGTCAGGCTCGGGGCGGGCCGGCGCTGCGGGGCCGCCGGCCGAGACGTCGGCAGACACGCGGGCAGTCTGCCACGCCCCGGCATACTGGGCTCATGGCCAGAACCCCGATCGAGCTGCACGTCCTGGCCGACTCCACCGGCGACACGGCCGCCCGGGTGGCGCGCGCGACGGCGGCGCAGTTCGCGGGGTGGGAGGTGCGCATCGTGCGCCACCCCCGCCTGTCCTCCCCGCAGTCTGTCGAGAAGGTGCTGGACCGGCTCGACCCCTCCCGGATCCGCACCGTGGTCTTCTCCACGATCGTCCAGCAGGATCTGCGCCATCTGGTCGTCGCACGCTGCGAGGAGCTGCGCATCCCGCACGCCGACCTGCTCGACGCTGCCGTCTCGGCGATGCAGGTGGCCACCGGCACCGACCCGGAGCGTGTGGTGCGCCCGGTGGGCGTCGGCGAGGACTACTTCCAGCGCATCCACGCGATGGAGTTCGCCATCGCCAACGACGACGGCCAGCTGGGCAACCCGATCGGGCAGGCGGACATCGTCCTCATCGGCGTCTCCCGTTCGGGCAAGACCCCGCTGTCGATGTACCTGGGCTACCTGGGCTATCACACCGCCAACATCCCGATCGTCGCGGGCATCGAGCCGCCCCGCGAGCTGTTCGAGGTGGACCGGTGGAAGATCGTCGGGCTGACCATCGACCCGGAACGACTGCAGGCCATCCGCAAACGCCGGGTCAGCACCCTCGGCGCGCGGGCCGGGCGCGACGGGTACGCCGAGCTGGGCCGGATCTTCGACGAGCTGGACGAGGTGAACGCGCTTCAACGGCGGTTGGGGTGTCCCGTGATCGACACGACTGCGCTGGCCCTCGAAGAGGCCGCCGGGAGAGTGATCGAAGTCATCGAGCGGCGCCGCGACGCGGCCACCAGCTGAACGATAGCCTGCTAAGGACGCAGTCACGCAACGACGCGAGGAGCGACGATGAGCACGACCGACCCGTCCGCGGAGCAGTACCTCTACGACCTGGCCGACGGTGACGCGAGCATGCGTCCGCTACTGGGCGGCAAGGGCGCCAACGTCGCCGAGATGATGCGGCTCGGGGTGCCGGTGCCCGACGGGTTCACCGTGAGCACGGCCGCCAGCATCGCCGCGATGCGCACGGGCGGCGACTGGCCGGACGGGCTGTGGGACGACACCCTCGCGGCGCTGCAGCGGCTGGAGGAGCGGACCGGCCGTGCCCTGGGCTCGGCGCAGCGCCCCCTGCTCGTCTCGGTCCGCTCCGGCGCCGTGGTCTCCATGCCCGGCATGATGGACACGATCCTCAACCTGGGCGTCAGCGACGAGACGGTCGAGGCGCTGGGCGCGGAGGCGGACAACCCCCGGTTCGCCTGGGACTCCTACCGCCGGTTCATCCAGATGTACGGCGAGGTGGTCGAGGAGGTGCCCGCCTACGCCTACGAGGACGCGCTCAGCGCCATGAAACGCAAGCGAGGCATGGAGCACGACACCGAGCTGAGCATCGAGGACCTGCAGGCCCTGGTGGAGCAGTTCAAGGAGGTCTCCCGCGAGCACATGGGCGAGGAGCTCCCCGAGGACCCGAGAGACCAGCTGCGCCGCTCCATCGACGCGGTCTTCCGGTCGTGGAAGAACCCGCGGGCCGGGGTCTACCGGAAGGCACACGGCATACCCGATGACCTCGGGACGGCCGTCAACGTGATGCAGATGGTCTTCGGCAACCGCGGGCAGACCTCCGCGACGGGGGTCTGCTTCACCCGCAACCCCTCCACCGGCGCCAAGGAGCTCTACGGCGAGTTCCTCGTCGACGCCCAGGGTGAGGATGTCGTTGCCGGCATCCGCACCCCCCGGGACCTGGCGGAGATGCAGGAGGTGCTTCCGGAGGCGTTCGAGGAGCTCGTGGACACCATGCGCCGGCTCGAGGAGCACTACGGCGACATGCAGGACATCGAGTTCACGGTGGAGGAGGGCACGCTCTATCTGCTGCAGACCCGCTCCGGCAAGCGCACCGCCCCCGCCGCGTTCAAGATCGCCCGCGACATGGTGGCCGAGGACGTGCTCACCCGCGAGCAGGCGCTGCGGCGCATCGAGCCCGCCCAGCTCGACCAGCTGCTGCACCCGGCCATCGACCCCGAGCACGACCAGACGCCGGTGACCAAGGGGCTCAACGCCTCACCCGGCGCCGCAGTCGGCGAGGTGGTCTTCGACGCCGAGACGGCCGAGCAGCGCGGCAAGGCCGGTGACGCGGTGGTGCTGGTCCGGTGGGAGACGGCACCCGACGACATCGCGGGCGTCATCGTCGCCCAGGGTGTGCTGACGGCCCACGGCGGTATGACGTCGCACGCGGCGGTCGTCGCGCGCGGGATGGGCAAGCCGTGCGTGGCGGG
This sequence comes from Ornithinimicrobium sp., assembly GCF_051004135.1. Taxonomy (GTDB): domain Bacteria; phylum Actinomycetota; class Actinomycetes; order Actinomycetales; family Dermatophilaceae; genus Ornithinicoccus. The sequence goes on along the minus strand of NZ_JBPCKQ010000247.1, from coordinate 71,217 downwards.
CGCCTCCGGCATCAAGATCGACGCGAGTGCCAAGCAGCTGAGCATCGGCGACCATGTGCTGGGCGAGGGCGACATGATCACCCTCGACGGCTCCACGGGTGAGGTCTACGTCGGTGCCCTCGACCTCGTGCCGCCGCAGGTCAACGAGGACTTCGAGGCCGTCGTGGGCTGGGCCGACGAGGTGCGCCGGCTCGGCGTGCGGGCCAACGCCGACACCGGAGAGGACGCCGCCAAGGCGCGGGAGTTCGGGGCGCAGGGCATCGGGCTCTGCCGCACCGAGCACATGTTCATGGCGCCGGACCGGCTGCCGGCGGTGCGCGCGATGATCCTGGCCGGCGACGAGACCGAGCGCGCGGCCGCGCTGGAGGAGATCCTGCCGATGCAGCAGGAGGACTTCGCGGCCATCTTCACCGCCATGTCCGGGCTGCCGGTCACCATCCGACTGCTCGACCCGCCGCTGCACGAGTTCCTGCCCGACCTGGTCGAGCAGTCGTTGCTGGTGCAGCGCCTGGAGCTGCAGGGCGGTGAGGAGGCCGAGCTGCGCCGGGAGCGCACCCTCCTCGCGCAGGTCAAGAAGCACACGGAGATGAACCCCATGCTCGGCACCCGCGGGGTGCGGCTGGCCCTGCTCTACCCCGAGATAGCGCGGATGCAGGTGCGCGCCATCGCGCGGGCCGCGTTCGCCGTCCAGGACGACGGCGCCGAGGCGGTGGTCGAGATCATGGTGCCCCTGGTGGGCTACGCCGAGGAGCTGCGCCGGATGCGCGAGGTCGTCGAGGAGACGCTCGCCGAGGAGTTCGAGGCTGCGGGCAAGGACTTCCCCTACACCGTCGGCACCATGGTCGAGCTGCCGCGAGCCGCGCTGGTCGCCGACCAGATCGCCGAGCATGCCGACTTCTTCTCCTTCGGCACCAACGACCTCACGCAGACGGGCATCGGCATCTCCCGGGACGACGCGGAGGGCAGCTTCCTCGCGGCCTATGTCGACTCCGACATCGTCCCGGCCAACCCGTTCGCCTCGATCGACGTCGACGGGGTGGGGAGGCTGGTGCAGCTGGGGGCGCAGCGGGGCCGGTCGACCAAGCCCGACCTCAAGCTGGGGGTATGCGGTGAGCACGGTGGTGACCCGGCGTCCATCGGCTTCTTCGAGTCCATCGGGTTGGACTATGTCTCCTGCTCCCCCTACCGGGTCCCGATCGCCCGGTTCGCTGCCGCCCGGGCGGTGCTGGACGCCGCCGAAGCGTGAGGCTCAGGGGTTTGCCACCTCGAACAGCGACTGCTGGGGCGGGGCGTAGGCCGGGTCGACCCCGTCGAAGAGACTGCTGACCGACTCACCGGCGTGGATGCGGGCGATGGCCGCCGCGAACAGGTCCGCCACCGAGCGCACCTGCAGCTGCGGCCACCCGGGGGGCGCGGGCACGGTGTCGGTGGTGACCACCTGGGTGATCATGGGGTGGATGGACAACCGCTGGACCGCCTCACCCGCGAACAGGCCGTGCGTGCAGGCCACGGCCGCCTCGGAGCAGCCGGCGTCCTTCAGGCGATCGAGCAGCTCCAGGATGGAGCCGCCTGTGGCGATCTCGTCGTCCAGCACCACCGCCCGCCGGCCCGAGACGTCACCCACGATCGAGTCGATGACCACACGGTCGTCGGCGAGCCGCCGCTTGCTCCCAGCAGCGACCGGAAGGCCGAGCAGCCGGGCGAACTGAGTGGCGGTCTTGGCGTTGCCCAGGTCGGGCGAGACCACGACCGTGTCGGTCAGGTCCGTGCCACGGAAATGGTCAGCCAGCACCCCGATGGCGGTCAGATGATCCACCGGCACCGAGAAGAATCCGTGCACCTGGGGTGCGTGCAGGGCCATCGTCAGCACCCGGTCGACGCCCGCGGCGGCGAGCATGTCGGCCACCAGACGGCCGCCGAGGGAGATGCGCGAGGCGTCCTTCTTGTCCGACCGCGCATAGGCGAAGTGCGGGATGACCGCGGTGATCTGAGCGGCCGAGGCACCCCTGGCGGCGTCCACCATCAACAGCAGCTCCATCAGGGAGTCCTGGGTGGGCCGGACCAGCGGCTGGACGAGGTAGACGTCGCGCTGCCGGCAGTTGGCCAGCAGCTGAGCCTGCAGACAGTCGTTGCTGAAGCGACTCGTGTGCGACGGCGAGATCCGCACCCCCAGCCGGTCGCAGATGGCGGTGGCCAGGGCGCGGTGCGAGGAGCCGGAGAACACGACGATCTCGCGCATGGAGTGTGCTCTCCCGTGGGTGGCGAGGTGGACCTGCAGATCGGGCCAGCGTAGCCGCCGGGGCGGCACACGTCAGCGGGAGGCGACGCGCCCGGTGCGGGTCGCCTGGTCATAGGTGTAGACCTCACGACCGCAGATCCACACCCGCAGCGCTCGCGAGGCGAAGTCCAGCGGGTCCCCGGACCACAGCACCACGTCTGCGTCCTTGCCGGGACTCAGCGAGCCGACCCGGTCGGCCACGCCGATGACGTCCGCGGGGTTGAGGGTGACGGCACGCAGGGCGGCCGCGGGGTCCATGCCCTCCTTGACGGCGAGCGCGGCCTGGGTGATGAGGTACTCCACCGGGACGACGGGGTGGTCGGTGATGATCGAGACCCGGACCCCCGCACGGTCCAGGATGCCGGGTGCTCGGGCCGAGCGCTCACGGACCTCGACCTTGGAGCGCGAGACGATCATCGGGCCGTAGAGCACAGGGATGTCCTTCTCGGCCAGCAGGTCGGCGAGCAGATAACCCTCCGTGCCGTGGTCCAGGACCAGCCGGTAGCCGAACTCCTCGGACAACCGGATCGCGGTCGCGATGTCGTCGGCGCGGTGGCAGTGCTGACGCCAGGGAATCTCCCGGTCCAGCACCATGACCAGGGCGTCCTTGACGACGTCCCGATCCGCCGGCAAGTCCGGGGTGGCCGCAGCCAGGCGCGCCTGGTAGTTGCGAGCCTCGGTGAAGGCCTTGCGCAGCGTCAGCGCGACCCCGAGCCTGGTCGACGGGGTCTTCTTCTGCTCGCCGTAGACCCGCTTCGGGTTCTCCCCCAGCGCGGCCTTCAGACCCGAGGGGGAGCGCAGCACCATCTCATCGACATACCGGCCGTGCGTCCTGATCGCCACCGCCAGCCCGCCGATCGGGTTGCCCGACCCGGGGTTGACGTTGACGGAGGTGATCCCGCCGGCGAGGGCGTCGTCGAAGCCGCGCTCGCGGGGGTTGATCGCATCCAGTGCCCGCGCCCCGGCCATGACCGGGTCGGTCATCTCGTTGGTGTCCTGCCCGGCCCAGCCCTCCCCCTCCTCCCACACGCCGAGGTGGACGTGAGCGTCGATCAGCCCGGGCAGCACCCAGCCGCCGTCGGCGTCCACGACCTGGGCACCGTCGGGTACGCTGACCTCCGGCCCGAGCTCGCGGATCGTTCCGTCCTCGATCAGGACTGTGCCGTCGAAGGGTTCGCCCTCGACCGGGACGACGCGGGCGTTGGTGAGAGCCAGCAGCATGTCGACCACTCTAGGCGGGGTGTGAGCGAAACCTCATCGCTACGGTGAGGAAATGTGCCGTTAACTCTTGTGCGCAGTCCCTCGGACTGTGATGATGTGAGGGCGCTGAGGACAGCGGCTATCACTGCGCGGGCCATCGGCCCGGTCCCCCTGCACGGCCCACCGACGCGTCGTGACCCGAGTGATGATGGCGCGCCGGCGAAACAATCCGCCCAGGTGCAACGTTACACGGTGCAACAGCGTCGCCGTGTCACTCGACGACTCATCCCCATCCACCGCACCCACCCCGCCCCGGGAGTCATCCCGGACAGACTTCGACTACAAGGAGCACCACCATGGACTGGCGCAGCCGCGCTGCCTGCCTCGAGGAGGACCCGGAGCTGTTCTTCCCGATCGGCAACACTGGACCCGCCCTGCAGCAGATCGAAGAGGCCAAGGTCGTCTGCCGGCGGTGCCCGGTGACCGACACGTGCCTGAAGTGGGCTCTGGAGACCGGTCAGGACGCCGGGGTGTGGGGCGGGCTGTCCGAGGACGAGCGGCGCGCGCTCAAGCGCCGCAAGGCCAGGGCCCGACGCGCCGGCTAGGACGACGAGGCGGGCTGCCCGCCTTCCTCGGCTGACCGGAGCCGCACGACGAACCTCGCCGAGGTGCCGTGCGGCTCCGCCGGCTCCCACCCGATCCGGCCGTCCATGTCGGCCAGCAGGGCCTGCACGATCTGCATACCCAGCCCGGATCCCGGCGACGCCGACGTGCCGGGGGGCAGACCTGCGCCGTTGTCCGACACGACGACGGTGAGCAACCCACCCTGGTCGTCCCTCGAGCGGGTGGCAGCGATGGTCACCCGCCCCTCGTCCGCCCCCGCGGCAGCGCCCTCCGTGAAGCCGTGCTCGACCGCGTTGTGCACCAGCTCCGCCAGGATCATCGCCAGCGGGGTGGCGTCCTCCGCCCGCAGCAACCCGAACGAGCCGCGGCTGACCAGAGCGACCGCCGGTCCCCGGGAGGCCACCTCGACGATCGCCCGTAGGATGCGCGGCGCCACCTCGTCGAAGGGCACCGTCTCGTCGAACCCGTGGCTCAGGGCGTCATGCACCAGGGCCACCGTGCTCAACCGCCGACCTGCCTCCTGCAGCGCCTTCTGTGCCGTCGGGTCCTCCAGTCGACGGGACTGCAAGCGCAGCAGCGCGGAGACGGTCTGCAGGTTGTTCTTGACCCGGTGGTGGATCTCCCGGATGGTCGCCTCCCTGGTCAGCAGCTCGCGCTCCCGGCGGCGCAGCTCGCTGACGTCGCGCACCAGCAGCAAGGCACCGTGCCGGGTGCCCCCCGCGACCAACGGGATGCAGCGCAGCGTCAGGTTGCTCCGGCGGGTCTCGATCTCGGTCCCCCACGGCGCCCGGCCGGTCAGCACGAGCGGCATCGTCTCATCCATCATGGTGCCGTCGGGCAGCTGTGCGGTGACGATGCGGGACAGGTCCTCGCCGGCGACCTGGTCGGTGTGGCCCAACCGCCGCAGGGCCGAGACCGCGTTGGGGCTGGCGTAGTCGATCCGACCCTCGGCACTGATCCGGATGACGCCGTCGCCCACGCGCGGCGTGCCGCGCAGGGCCCCGGCGTACCCCTGCGCGGTCGGGAACTGTCCTTCGGTGACCATGCCGATCAACGCCTGGGCAATCTGCAGGTAGTTGACCTCCAGCCCGCCCTGCTGACGCATGTTGTCCAGGTCGGTGTGCCGCACCATCACCCCCGTCACCGCAGCGTCGTGCACGACGGGGACGAAGTTCTCCCGCACGTGACCCACCCCGGGAGGGGTCACCACCCGCTTCGCCCGCGCGGCCTGGCTGAGCACCTCCGCGCGGCTGTCGGTGGCCAGCTGACCGACGACGTCGTCGTGGTAGAAGTTGGGGCCGGTGCTGGGTCGGGCGTGTGCCGCCAGCACCCAGCTGCCGGACTGCGTCCGCAACCACAAGGTGAGGTCCGCGAAGGACAGATCGGCGAGCATCTGCCAGTCCCCCACCAGGCGGTGCAGCCACTCGGCATCGGCCCCGCTGACGTGGCCGTCGACGGACAGGACATCGCGCAGGGTCGGCACACCCCGCAGACTAGACGCTCAGCCGGCGGTGCCTTGACGCACCAGCCCGCGCAGCGTCCGCAGAGCGACCGACACCGGGGCGAGCCCGGGATCCTCCAGGCTCCCCACGGCGTCCAGCACCTGCCCGACCCGCCGCAACGGCTCGCGTTGCGCGGCCATCCAGGTCTGCACCCGCTCCGGCGCCGTGCTGCCCGCGTCGGTGCCCTCCAGCACCGCGCGCGTCAGGGCGCGCATCACTCCGTAGAGGTCGTCGCGCACCGCACCGCGAGCCCACGCGGCCCACCGGTCCGCACGGGGAAGGTGGGAGGCCTGAGTGAGCAGCGCGTCGATCCGGAAGGCCTCGGAGACGGCGAAGTACACCTCCGCGACGTCCCGGACCTCGAAGCCCTCGCTCGTGGCCAGCTCGACGGCGTCGAGCAGGGAGAAGGCGTCCAGCAGCGCGGCATACCGGTGCGCGGTCGGCTCGGGAACCCCCGACTCGGTCACCGCCGCGGCCTGCTCGCGGTAGCGGTCGAGCTCCTCACCCTGCAGCATCTCGCCGATGTGCCCCATCAGCGAGCGGACCGGCCCGGCGAACCGCTCGATCTCCGCGGCCATGTCGGCGCTGAGGGAGCGGTTGCTGAGGAACCACCGTGTCGTCCGGTCCAGCAGCCGCCGGAACTCCAGGTAGAGCTCGGTCTGCACGGAGGTGTCGACGACGTTGTCGAGCCGCTCGACCTCCTCGACGTAGCCGGTGAGATCGAAGACCTCACGGCACACGACGAAGGCGCGCGCGATCTGGGCAGCAGTGGCACCGGTCTCCTCGATGGCTCGGAAGACGAAGGTGACGCCGCCGCGGTTGACGATGGCGTTGGCGACCTCGTTGACGACGATCTGGCGCCGCAGGGGGTGCTCGGTGAGCTGGTCGCTGATGGTGTCGCGCAACGGCTCGGGGAAGTAGGTCACCAGTGACGAGGTGACCGCGGGCTCGTCCGGGATCTCGGAGGCCAGCAGGGCCTCCTTGAGCCACAGCTTGGCGTAGGCCGCCAGGACCGAGAACTCCGGAGCGGTCAGGCCCTGCCCGGCCCGGCCCCGTCGACGCAGCTCCTCGGCGTCCGGCAGAAACTCCAGCTCCGGGTCCAGCCCGGCCTCCTCGACCAGGTAACGGATCAGCCGCTCGTGCACGCTCAGCATCCGGCCCCCTTGGTCGCGGGCATTCCCGATCAGCACGTTCTGCTCGTAGTTGTGCCGGAGAACTTTGCGAGCCACCTCCTCGGTCATCGAGGCGAGCAGCTCGTCGCGCTCCTGCATGCTCATCTGCTCGCTGCCGACCAGGGGTGTCAGGGCGATCTTGATGTTGACCTCGTGGTCGGAGGTGTCCACTCCCGCCGAGTTGTCGATCGCGTCGGTGTTGACGTGCACACCGTTCCAGGCGGCCTCGATGCGGCCCAGCTGGCTCAGGCCGAGGTTGCCACCCTCACCGACGACCTTGACCCGCAGGTCGCCTCCGTCAACCCGGATGTTGTCGTTGGCCCGGTCGCCGATGTCGGCCGAGGTCTCGGTCGAGGCCTTGACGTAGGTGCCGATCCCCCCGTTCCAGAGCAGGTCGACCGGTGCCAGCAGGGTGGCGCGCAGCAGCCCGGCCGGGGTCAGCGAGCTCACGTCGGCGGCGAGCCCCAGGACCTCGCGCACCTGATCGCTGACCGGCACGGACTTGGCCGACCGGGGATAGATGCCGCCCCCCTCGCTGATCAGCTCGGTGTCGTAGTCGGCCCAGCTGGACCGGGGCAGCTCGAAGAGCCGGCGGCGCTCGGCATACGAAGTGGCTGCGTCCGGGGTGGGGTCCAAGAAGATGTGCCGGTGGTCGAAGGCGGCGACCAGCAGGATGTGCTCGGACAGCAGCATCCCGTTGCCGAAGACGTCTCCGCTCATGTCACCGACGCCGGCCACGGTGAACTCCTCGCTCTGGGTGTCCAGACCCAGCTCGCGGAAGTGCCGCTTGACCGACTCCCAGGCGCCGCGGGCGGTGATGCCCATGGCCTTGTGGTCATAGCCGGCCGATCCGCCGGAGGCGAAGGCGTCGTCCAGCCAGAAGCCGTAGTCCCGGGCCACGCCGTTGGCGATGTCGGAGAAGGTCGCTGTGCCCTTGTCGGCGGCCACCACCAGGTAGGGGTCGTCGTCGTCGTGCCGCACGACCCGCTCCGGGGGCAGCACCGTGCCGTCCGGGCGACGGTTGTCGGTGATGTCGAGCAGTCCTTTGATGAAGGTCTGGTATGCCGCCACACCCTCCGCGAGCCAGGCCTCGCGGTCGGCGCTCGGGTCCGGCAGTGCCTTGGCGAAGAACCCGCCCTTGGACCCGGTGGGGACGATGACCGCGTTCTTGACCATCTGTGCCTTGACCAGACCGAGGATCTCGGTGCGGAAGTCCTCCCGGCGGTCGCTCCAGCGCAGGCCGCCACGGGCCACCGAGCCGAAGCGCAGGTGCACCCCCTCGATCCGGGGCGCGTAGACCCAGATCTCGTGTGCCGGCCGGGGCTCCGGCAGACCGTCGATGTCGCGGGGACGCAGCTTGAGACTGACGTGGCTCTTGGGGGCGCCGTCCGCGTCGGCCTGGAAGTAGTTGGTGCGCACGGCCGCGGTCAGCACGGTCATCACGAAGCGGACGATACGGTCCTGGTCCAGGCTGGACACCTGCTCCAGGGCCGACTCGATGCGGTCCACAACCGCCTGCACCGCCCCGTCCCGGTCGGCGGAGCGCTCGGCGTCCAGGTCGGGATCGAAGCGCACCGTGAACATCTCGACGACCAGCGCGGCGACCCGCGGGTTGGCTACGAGAGCCTCCTCGAGGTAGTCCAGGCTGTAGCCGGTCACCTGGCGCAGATAGCGCACCAGGGTGCGCACGATCACCACCTGGCGCCAACCCAACCCTGCGGTGAGCACCAGGGAGTTCAGCGTGTCACTCTCGGCCTGACCACTCCATACGGCCGCGAACGCCTCCTCGAACGAGGCAGCGACCACGTCCTCGGCGTCCGGCGTCGTCCACACCTCCGCCCGCTCGGCGCGCAGCCCGAAGTCGTAGATGTAGGTCGAGCCCTGGGTGCCCTGCAGCTCATAGGGTCGCTCGTCGGTGACCTCCAGCCCGAGGTCGGCGAAGACAGGCAGCACGTCGGTGAGCGAGAGCTCATGGCGGCGGTAGAGCTTGAGCCGCCGTTCGCGCCCGTCGGCTCCCTCGGCGGCGTACAGGTGGGGACGCAGATCTGCCAGGTCTGCGTCCGCGTCCAGCTCACCGAGCCGGCGCAGGTCGTCGAAGGCCGCGACGGCGCCGAAGTCCTCCTTGTACGCCTCCGGGAAGGCGGTCTGATAGTGAGCCAGCAGATCGCCGGCCGCGGCGGCGTCGTCGTAGTGCTGCTCGACGACCTCGGACAGCCGTTCGCTCCAGGTCCGGGTTGCCTCCAGCATCCTCTCCTGCAGCCGGTCCACGTCGACGTCGGGGATGGACTCGCCTCGGGGCATCCGGACCACGAAGTGCAGCTGGGCCAGCGCCGACTCCCCGACCCGGGTGCGGTAGTCGACGGTCTCGCTGCCGTAGGCCTGGCGCAACAGCTCCTGCAGGCGGAGCCGGACGGCGGTGTTCCACCGGTCCCGCGGGATGTAGAGCAGCGCCGAGACGAAGCGCCCGAACTCGTCGGGCCGGATGAACAGCTTGGACCGGCGTCGCTCCACCAGGTGCAGCACCTCGTGAGCGATCCGGCTCAGGGTGTCCACATCGGCCTGGAAGAGCTCGTCGCGGGGGTAGGACTCCAGCACTCCCAGCAGGTCCTTGCCGGAGTGGCTGTCCGGGGTGAAGCCGCTGGTGTCCAGGATCTGCTGGACCTTGCCAGCGATGATCGGCAGGCGCAGCACCGACTCGGCATACGCGCTGGCGGTGAACAGCCCCAGGAAGCGGCGCTCCGCCACGGCCCGGCCGTCGTCGCCGAAGCGCCGCAGCCCGATGTAGTCGAGGTAGACCGGTCGGTGCACCGTGGAGCGGGAGTTCGCCTTGGTGATGGTCAGCAGCCGGGGGTCGGTCGCCGTGCGCTGCGCCTGCGGCTGCAGGGCGCTGACGCTGGCCTCGTCGCCCGGGTTGCGCAAGATGCCCAGTCCGGATCCGGGCACCGACTGCAACGCGGGCTCGTCGTCGCGCTCGACGAGGTCGTACTCCCGGTAGCCGAGGAAGGTGAAGTGGTTGTCCTCAAGCCAGGTGAGGAACTCGATGGTCGGCTCGAGCGTGTCCGGGTCCACCGAGCCAGGCACACCGTCCCGCAGCTCCTCCACGATGTCCAGGCAGGTGCGGCGCATCGCCATCCAGTCCTCGCAGGCCCGCCGCACGTCCTCCAGCACCACGCTCAACCGATCGCGCAGCTCCTCGCGATGCCCTTGCGAGGGCAGCCGGTCGATCTCGAGATACATCCACGACTCCGTGCTGCTGTCCTGTGGTGCATGCGTGACATCGACATCGAGCACCTCGGCCACCCCGTCATCTCCGCGCCGCACCACAACCTGGGGATGGACGAGCAGATGCACCGTGAGGTCGCGCTGCCGCAGCTCGCCCACCACCGAGTCGACCAGGAAGGGCACGTCGTCCACCGACACCTGCAGCACCGTGTGCCGGGTCGTCCACCCGTCGTCCGCCTTCGTCGGATTGCACACCCGCACCGCGGCCTCCGAGCCGTCCCGGGAGGACGCGAGGTGCTGGGCCGAGCGCGCGATGGCGGTCAGGTCGGACTGATCGTGCCCCTCCAGGTCCACCTCCGCCACGTGCTGGAAGTAGCGGCTCAACAGTGTCTGATCGGACGACATGGCGGTGACTCCTCGACCGTCGGTGGGCAGGCGCACTACACTGAGCGCCCGGCTGCGAGCCTAGTCGGTCCGCCCCACAGCTTCGCAGGCCCCGGCACCTAGAGTGTCGACCATGTCCCGGCGCCACACTGCTGTCCCGGCACTGCTGATGCTGGCCGACGAGGTCTCCTGCGTGCACGCGGAGGTAGGCGATGTCGCCACGCACAATGACTTGGCGGCGGCCATCGACGCGCTGGCCCATGCGCTGGTCGACCTCGCCGACGGCCGCGAGCACCCCTCGACCCACACAGCGGCGCCCGAGCTCCCCGGCGGAGGTGAGCAGGTTGAGTCCGCGTCCTGCGCGGCCGCCGCGGCCACCCTTCGGGGCGTGCAGCTGCGCGCCGGGCGGCTCCTTGCCGGTCCGGACGGCATACCGTCCGGTCTCGCCAGCGACACCGTCGAGGCGCTCGGTGTCCTCGCGGGCGCGCTGCAGGACCTGGCCGGCGCCGGTGGGCCGACCCGGCTGCGAGCCGTGCGACCCACCGCCCACCGTGCCGTGCGGCGGTGCCACCGCATGCTCCAACCGGGGTCTACGTTGGGCTCATGAGGATCACCGAGCGGATCGAGCACAGCGCCACACCCGACCAGGTCCACGCCATGCTCGTCGACCCGGCCTTCCAGGAGGAGCGCTGCCGGCGCAGCGGCAGTCTGCACCACGACGTCGAGGTGGAGGCGACCGGCGAGGGATCCATCGTGGTGACCCGACGGGAGATGCCCACCGATGACCTGCCCGACGTCGCGAAGCGCTTCGTGGGCAGCACCCTCCACCTCGTCGAGACGATGCGCTGGGGAAACAGTGACGTCGAGGGCGACTGGGAGGCCGCCTACACCCTGGACGTGGAGAGCACGCCGGTGTCCATGGTCGGCGGCATCCACCTGCTGCCCGACGGGCCAGGCACCGTGCACTCGGTCGACGGCGAGCTCAGCGCGCACGTGCCCCTGGTCGGCGGCCGGATCGAGCGCGCGGTGCGTCCTTTGGTCGTCTCGGCGCTGGAGCTCGAGGCCCGGTTGAGCCGGGAGTGGCTCAACCGCACCTGAGCAGCTGCGCTGCCCCGCTCAGCCCATGTGCGGGTACCGATAGTCCGTCGGTGCGACGAACGTCTCCTTGATCGTGCGCATGTTCACCCAACGCATCAGGTTGGCCGGGGATCCTGCCTTGTCGTTGGTGCCCGAGGCCCGCGCGCCGCCGAACGGCTGCTGGCCGACGACCGCGCCGGTGGGCTTGTCGTTGATGTAGAAGTTGCCCGCCGCGAACTGCAGACGCCGGGTGGCGTCGGCGATGACGGCACGGTCCCGCGCGATGATGGAGCCGGTCAGAGCGTAGGCGGCAACAGACTCCATCTGGTCGAGCACCGAATCGTAGTCCGCGTCCTCGTAGACATACACCGCGAGGATCGGCCCGAAGTACTCGGTGGTCAGCATCTCGTGCTCCAGGTCCTGCACCGTGACGATGGTCGGTCGCACGAAGTAGCCGACGCTGTCGTCGTAGGTCCCTCCGGCGATCACCTCGACCCCGTCGTCGGTGTGCGCGGCGTCGATCACCGACTTGTGCTTGGCGAAGGCGCGCTCGTCGATGACCGCGCCCATGAAGTTGTCGAAGTCGCGCACGTCGCCGCAGGCGATCGCCTCGGTCGTGGCCACCAGCTCGTCGCGCATGACGTCCCAGACCGACCGGGGCACGTAGGCGCGTGAGGCTGCCGAGCACTTCTGCCCTTGGTACTCGAACGCGCCCCGGACCATGGCGGTCCGGAGCACGGCGGGGTCCGCGCTGGGGTGGGCCATGATGAAGTCCTTGCCGCCGGTCTCCCCGACGATGCGCGGGTAGGACTTGTAGGCGGCGATGTTGGCGCCGACCTCCTCCCAGAACATCCGAAACACCCTGGTCGAGCCCGTGAAGTGCACTCCGGCGAAATCAGGGTCCGACAGCACCTCCTCGCTGACCTCGACCCCACTGCCGGTGACCATGTTGATGACCCCCGGCGGCATCCCCGCCTCGTCGAGGATCTCCATGATGAGCGAGGCGGCCCGCTGCTGCGTGGTGGCCGGCTTCCACACGGTGGTACAGCCCATCAGTGCGGGTGCGGTCGGCAGGTTGCCGGCGATCGCGGTGAAGTTGAAGGGCGTCACGGCGTAGACGAACCCCTCCAGTCCCCGGTACTCCGTGCGGTTCCACACACCGGGTGCGTTGCGCGGGGGCTGATCGGCCAGGATCTGACGGGCGTAGTGCACGTTGAAGCGCCAGAAGTCGGCCAGCTCGCAGACCGCCTCGATCTCGGCCTGGGTCGGGCTCTTGGACTGGCCGAGCATCGTCGCGGCGTTCATCCGGGCGCGGTAGGGCCCCGTCAACAGCTCGGCCGCCTTGAGCAGGACGGACGCGCGGTCGTCGAAGGACAGCGCCCGCCAGGCCGGGCCGGCCGCCACGGCGGCGTCGATGGCGGCCCGGGCGTCCTGCTTGGTGGCGTTGTGCAGCGTGCCCAGCACCTCGCCGTGAGCGTGCGGCTGCACGACCTCCACCGCTTCGCCGCTGCCGGTGACCGCCTCGCCGTTGATGATGTGCGGCAGCTCCATCGGATGGCCGGCGACCTGCGTCAGGGCCTGCTCGAGCTCGGCCCGCTCGGGGGAGCCCGGGGCGTACTCCAGGACCGGCTCGTTGTGCGGCTCGGGGACGGTCGTGATCGAGTTCATGATGGGTAGTCCTCTCGTGCTTCCTCGGTTGCGCTTCGTCAGTGGTCGGGTCGTCCGTGGTCGGTTCGTCAGTCGGGTCAGCGCGGGCGCTGAGGGTCTCGCCTGGTCACAGCAGGCTCACCAGCTGGGTCAGCTCAGTGGTGTCGTACCAGGACAGCTCGACCTTGCCCCGATCCACAACGGCCGGCTGCGTCCCGAGCACATCGTCGCCGACCAGCAGGGCAGCCACCCTGGCCAGGGCGATGTCACCGGGCACCGTCACCTCGAGGACCTCGGATGCCCGCGGCTCCACACCGGCGGCGCGACCCGCCGTCCCGGTGGCGACCTCGGCGCTGACGTCGGCGGCCGCGATGATGACCGGCTCCTCAGTCGCCAACGCCAGCCGGGCTGCATGCTGCAGCGCCGCTTCCTCCTGCAGATCGGTGTCGTGCTCCGGCGCTCCTGCGGTGGACACACCGAACAGCGGAGCCGCGAGCCGGCCCTCGTCGACCAGCTCGCGGACCTGATGGGGACGCAGCGGGACATACACCCGCACCAGCTCAACCATCAGTTCTCCGACCCGGGCGACGGGCAGCAATGCACGTTCACCCGGTCATGGTCGCAGACGGGCGTCGTTTCTCACTCATCGCCGTCGCCTGCGCCGGCCAAGGTCCCGGCGCCGGGAGGGGCCGGGGACACCGGCCAGCTCCCCGGCGAGGTCCAGCACCGCTCGGTATGCCGGACTGCCCGGCCGAGTCTCGCTCAACGTGCGTCCGTGCAGCACCGCCGCGTCCAGGGCCTCCCGGTCATCCGGGATCAGGTGCACCCGGTCGAGGCCCGCGAACCGCTGCAGCGACTCCCTGACCCGGCGATCCGGGTCCCTGCCCACCGATCCGGACCGCACGCGGTTGACCACGACGTGCACCGGCACCACCACGTGCGCGCGCAGGTCGTCCAGAGCGCGCACGAGCCGTTGCAGACCTACGGGATCTGCGCTTCCGACCACGACCACCACGTCTGCGGCCGCCAGGCTCGCCAGGCTCGCACCGTTGCGCCGCGGAGCCGAGGTGTCATAGCTCAGCTCCTCGTCACGCTCGAGACAGAAGCCCGTGTCGATGATGGTCCAGGCAGCCAACAAGGGGCACTGGGCGAGCACGTCCGCGACAGCGTGCTCGCGCAGCTCAGGCCATCGGTCTGCCCTGGGAAGGCCGGTGAGGACCCGCATACCAGGCTGCACCAGCGGAGCCAGTCGCGCGAGGGACGCGCGATCGAGCACACCCTGGTCGGCCGCTCGCACCGCAGCCGCCAGCCCGGGGGCCTCGTCCAGCACGGCGAGCACCTGGGCGACCGAGGCGCCGTAGGTGTCGGCGTCCACCAAAATCGAGGGAGCGGAGGCGGTGCCCAGTGCCGCCGCGAGGTGGATGGCGAGCGTCGTCCGGCCGGGTGCCCCGGTCGGCCCCCACACCGCCACGACCCGCCCTCGTCGGTCCCCGGCCTCGACGTCGGGGTCCGTCGGCGGTGTCCCCGAGCCGCTCCCCGCCGGCTGCGGTGTGGAGTCCGCGAGGCGCTCGGCGGGCGCCTGGGCGTCCAGGAGCAGCGCGCGCTCCCCCTGCGCACCAGCCCCGGCGGATGACACGGCCGGCGCGGACACCAGCAACGCCAGGACCTGCTCGATCTGTGCTGCCTCGGCGTCTGCGCTGACGACCGCCGCCACCCCCCAGCGACGCAACGTGCGCAGACCCGCCTCGTCCCCGGGCGGATGGACCCCCAGCACCCGCACCCCCTGCTGGCGAAGCTCGGCCAGGGCTGAGGCGTCCAGTCCCCGGAGGTCGACCGACACCGCGGCGACCTGCCCGATGCCGGCTGCGGCACACCCCAACAGCTCAGCCAGATCTGCGCAGCGTCGCGCCACATGCACATGGGCGCTGCGCCCCAGGTGGCCGGCGAGCTCGCTCTCCCAACGGTGGGTCACCGCGGTGAGCGCGGGCAGGCTCACCGTCCCGATCCGGCGGTCGGACCGGGTGCCGGCACCAGCGTCAGTCGAGCCTCCTGGTCGACGCTGGAGATCACCGCCGCCACATCCGCGGCGGGCACGACCACCTGCACGGCCGCGCGCCCGACGCCCATGCCGAGCGCGCCGGGATCGGCCGGCACGTCGGCGACCAATGCCTGCTGCACCAGCAGCTCAGGATCGAGGTAGCGAGTCCCTGGGGCCTCGTCGTCCCGCCGACTGACCCAGATGTCGACCACGCTCCCGACGTCGAGGGTGGACGCGGCGGCGGGGTCGATCGGCACCGTGACGGTCTTGTCGCTCACCTGCTGGGCGCTGCCGACGGCAGAGAGGGGCAGCAGCTCACCCACCTGCACGGTGCGCAGCACGAAGGTGCCGGGCCGGACCGGCCTGGCGGCGTCCACATAGCGCCCAGCGGTGTCCTGCAGCCGCACCGAGATGCTGGTCAGGTCCTGCTCGGAGACCTCCTGGCCGGGCAGCAGCGGCCGGGCTGCGGCATACACCGGTGTGGAGTCGTCGAAGGAGGCGATCAGGCGCGCGCCTCCGAGGACGGACAGCAGCACCAGCAGCACACCGATCACCAGCCTGGCGTCTCGCCAGTTGGGACGGTGCAGTCGTCGTGCCGTCGGCACGGAGACCTCTGACATCAGGCTCACCTTCCTGGTACTGCCCCACTTTGTCCCGCAGCCGCTCACGACACGACCACTTCCCGCCATTATGGAGTCCGCACGGCCCGTCTCGCCAGCTTGTCCACAGGGCCCGTCTCGCCAGCTTGTCCACAGGGCAGCAACCGTGCAGGCCGTCGATCACTAGACTTGAGGGCGATCAGCAGTCGCAGCGCGACCCCGGCCGGGTGGAGGACATCATGGAGGCACGCTTTCTCACGCTGACCGACGTGGCCGAGACGCTCAACATCACCCTGGCCCAGGCCAAGTCGCTGGTGCGAAGCCAGGATCTCGCGGCGATCAAGGTCGGTGGTCGTGGGGTCTGGCGCGTCGAGCGCTCCGAGCTCGAGGCCTACATCCAGCGGATGTACGACGACACAAGGGCCTTCATCGCCCGCGGCGAGGGTCAGGAATCCGGACCTCAGATCTGACGCACCGTGGCCAGCGCCCACAGCGGCACGCTGTGCCAGGAGCGCACCGCCTCCGCGCGGCGGGGCAGGTCGGCAGCGTGGTCGGCCAGGTCCACGTAGTCCCTGCCCACCCGGTCGATGGTGCCGCTCTGCTGCCCGCCGCCGACATCGGTCAGCCTCAGCACCGACCGGTCGCGGGCAAGGGCGCGCAGAGCTGATCCCAGGGCGAAGCGTCGCTGGCCCGCTCCCTCGCGCTGGTCGACGTGCACGGGCAGTCCCTGGATGCGCAGCACCGTGGGCAGCCGCACCAGCACGTCCTGGCGCCGCTGCGGCCCGACGATGTCGGTGCGCAGCACACACCAGTCGGAGCCAACCTCGCTGAGCACGCCGCTGAGCTGGCCGGCGCCTTGGACGGTCAGGGTCAACGGAGCCGAACCGCTGGCCACCAGTCGCTGCACCAGGTCGGTCCGTGAGTGGGCCGCGCGGGCGTGCTCGGCGGCATCGGCGGCCAGCTCCGCCTGGTCCTGCCGCGCAAGCTGGGCCTCCAGGTCGTCGAAGAAGCGACTCCATCGCATGCCGTCCAGTCTGGCAGCACGGCAGCCACCGCACCCGGTATCCACAGCCCTTGCCAAAACGCAGCAAAGCGACTTAAATAACTGCAAACAACCGCAAATGGACGCAACTGAAGGGTAGTGGTTAGGATGGACCCTCGAGCAGTCCGGTGCGGCTCCTGGCCGGCCGCGGTCCTCGGCGTGACGCTGACCGGCGTCATGCTGGCCACCGCGTGGACCTGGTGGAGCGCCGTCCTGGCCGATGCGGCCACCCTGTGGTCGCTCAGTGCTCCGGCGCCCATCCTGGAGGGGACCCTTGTCCTCGTCCGGCTGGCGGCAGCCACCGCGTGGGCCCTATTGACCGCGATCCTGGCGGCGGGCACGGCCGCGGTGTTTCCAGGGCGGCGGGCCGAGCACGACGAGGTCGTCCGTCGCGCCCTGCCTCCCCGGGTTCATGCCCTGGCCTCTCGGGTGGCCACGGCGTTGCTGGTCGCGACCTTCACCAGCCCGGGCCCCTCCTCCGCCGCAGCCGGACCTGGCTTCGTCAACGCAGGCTCGGAGATCTCCTCCACCAGCTCGGTCGGCGAGATAAGCGACGCGCGGCAGAGCCAAGACGATGCCGAGGAGCCTGACGGCCACGATGCGCAGGGCAGTGACGCCAACTGCACCGGCGTCGGGATCCCGGTCCCCGGCTGGCTTCCTGCCTCCCGCGACCACGCAGCGGGGGCCGACGTCACCCTGGTGGCCCGCGGCCAGCACGACGACTTCCTCGTCACGGTGCGGCGGGGCGACACGCTGTGGTCCATCGCTGCCGACCGGCTCGGCGGGTCGGCGACGATCGAGCAGGTGGCGCAGGCCTGGCCGGCGTGGTATGCCGCCAACCGAGACGTGATCGGACCCGACCCGGACCTCATCCTGCCCGGCCAGCAGCTGCACCCGCCGGCCACGTCCCGCGAGGGAGCCCTGCCATGACTGGCGCTGCCGCCCTGCGAGTGCGGCCGATCCCCCGCACCGAACCCCCCGTCGTCCAGCTGCACCCGGAGGACTGGGGCCGGGCGTACCCGTCGGCGCTCGAGGGCGCCTACGTGCAGGGAACCCTCGCCGTCGACTTCGACCCCGCACGCGAGGATGACTTCTTCGGGCCGCAGGCCACCACCGCCAGAGAGCTGCCGGACCCGGGGCCGTGGGCCCGGCAGATGATCCGGGTGGCGCTGGAGATCATCGACGGTGTGCGCCCAGCCGCTCAGCTGAGCCGGTGGCTGACCCCGGAGATCCGCGACCGGCTGTCCCGGCGGGGGTTGCTGGCGCGTCGCCGCAGAGGTCGCCCCTGCCACCCCAACACGGTCCGCACCGTGCTCACGTGTGCCCCCGCGGACGGCGTCGTCGAGATCTCGGCCGTAGTCACCCACGGAGGACGGGTGCGGGCCGTGGCGGTGCGCATGGTCGGCGTGGACCGTCGGTGGCTGATCACGGTCTTCGACCTCGGCTGACCCCCGCCCCCACCGCAGGCCCTAGGACCTGGAGGATCTGGCGGACTTGCGTCGCTCGGCTCGGTTGTGGCCGCGAGCCTCCGCCCGCGTACGCGGAGCGCCGTCGGAGCCGACCTCATGCTCGCTGACCGACCCGTCCTCGCTGGGTGCCGAGTACGTCAAGGTTGCGGGCCGGCCGGTCCGCCCTGCCGCGCCCGCGGTGGCGGCAGCACTCGCGGCGTCCAGGGTCACCCCGCCCTCGCCGGCCGTGCCGGGTTGGTCCGCGCCGTCGGCCCGGGTGACCTCGGCGTGGAAGAGGAAGCGCACCGCCTCCTCCTTGATGGACTCCATCATCGCCTGAAACAGCTGGTAGCCCTCCCGCTGGTACTCCACCAGGGGCTCTCGCTGGGCCATCGCCCGCAGGCCGATGCCCTCCTTGAGGTAGTCCATCTCATAGAGGTGCTCGCGCCACTTGCGATCCAGCACCTGTAGCACGACGCGTCGCTCCACGTCGCGCATGAGGTCCTCCCCGACGCTCACCTCGCGATCGTCATAGGCGTGCTGAGCATCGGAGGTGAGCTGCTCCAGGAGCAGCTCGGGGGTGAGCGCTGCAGCACCACCGGCGGCCGACTCGACCTCCTGCACCGTGATCCCCACCGGGTAGATCCGGCCCAGCTGGCTCCACAGCTCGCTCAGGTCCCAGTCGTCGGCGAAGCCCTGAGCGCTGTTGGCGTGCACGTAGTCGGTCACCACGTCGTTGACGAAGTGCCGCACCTGCTCGTGCAGGTCCTCGCCCTCCAGTACCTTGCGCCGCTCCTCGTAGATGACCTCACGCTGGCGGTTGAGCACATCGTCGTACTTCAGGACGTTCTTACGGGTCTCGAAGTGCTGGGCCTCCACCTGGGTCTGGGCGGAGGCGATGGAGCGGCTGACTACCTTGGACTCGATGGGCACGTCGTCCTCCATGCCTGCCGTGGTCATCACCCGGTCCACGATCGCCGCATTGAACAGGCGCATAAGGTCGTCCTGCAGGGACAGGTAGAACCGGCTCTCACCCGGATCCCCCTGACGCCCGGCACGACCACGCAGCTGGTTGTCGATCCGGCGGGACTCGTGCCGCTCCGTGCCCAGCACGTAGAGCCCGCCCACGTCGCTGACCTCGTCGTGCTCGGTCGCGACCCCGGCCTCGGCCCGTTGCTCAGCCTCGTCCCACGCCGCTTCGTACTCCTCCGGTGTCTCGTGCGGGTCAAGCCCCCGCCGCCGCAGGTCCTCGACCGCCATGAACTCCGGGTTGCCGCCGAGCATGATGTCGGTCCCGCGCCCCGCCATGTTCGTGGCGACCGTCACGGCGCCCTTGCGGCCGGCCTCGGCGACGATCGCCGCCTCCCGCGCGTGCTGCTTGGCGTTGAGCACCTCGTGGGGTATGCCGCGCCGGCGCAGCTGCCCGGAGAGGTACTCCGACTTCTCCACGCTCGTCGTGCCCACCAGGACCGGCTGACCGTCCTGGTGGCGGTCGGCGATGTCCTGGACCACGGCGTCGAACTTGGCCTCCTCGGTGCGGTAGACCAGGTCGGATCGGTCCGCTCGGACCATCGGCCGGTTGGTCCGGATGCTGACGACGCCCACCTTGTAGATCTGGTGCAGCTCGGCCGCCTCGGTCTGCGCCGTGCCGGTCATCCCCGCCAGCTTGTCGTACATCCGGAAGTAGTTCTGCAGGGTGACGGTGGCCAGCGTCTGGTTCTCGTTCTTGATGTCCACCCCCTCCTTGGCCTCGATCGCCTGGTGCATCCCCTCGTTGTAGCGCCGGCCCGCCAACATCCGGCCGGTGTGCTCGTCGACGATCATGATCTGACCGTCCACGTTGACGTAGTCCTTGTCGCGCTTGAACAGCTCCTTGGCCTTGATCGCGTTGTTGAGGTAGCCGATCAGCGGGGTGTTGGCGCTCTCGTAGAGATTGTCGATCCCGAGGTAGTCCTCGACCTTCTCGATCCCGGACTCCAGCACCCCCACGGTCTTCTTCTTCTCATCCACCTCGTAGTCGCCCTGACCGTCCTCACCGCGGTCGAGCCGCTGGACGAGCCGGGCGAACTCGTTGTACCACTTGGTCGCCTGGTCTGCCGGTCCGCTGATGATCAGCGGCGTGCGGGCCTCGTCGATGAGGATGGAGTCGACCTCGTCGACGATCGCGAAATGGTGCCCGCGCTGCACCATGTCGGTCAGCGACCAGGCCATGTTGTCGCGCAGATAGTCGAAGCCGAACTCGTTGTTGGTGCCGTAGGTGATGTCCTTGGCGTACTCCTCCCGGCGCTGGGCCGGGGTCATCGAGGACAGAATCACCCCGGTCTCCAGGCCCAGCGCTCGGTGCACGCGCCCCATCAGCTCGGCCTGGTACTCGGCCAGGTAGTCGTTGACGGTGATGACATGCACACCGTCGCCGGTCAGCGCGTTCAGATAGCAGGGCAGGGTGGCCACCAGGGTCTTGCCCTCACCCGTGCGCATCTCGGCCACGTTGCCCCAGTGCAGCGCCGCACCACCCATCAGCTGGACGTCGAAGTGCCGCTTGCCCAGAGTGCGCTTGGACGCCTCGCGAACAGCGGCGAACGCCTCCGGGATCAGAGCATCGAGCTCCGCACCGTCGGCCAGGCGCTGCTTGAACGTCTCGGTCTCCGCGCGCAGCTCGGCGTCGGTCAACGCCTCGAAGTCGGACTCCAAGGCGTTGACCTGCTGGGCCACGGCCTCGAGGCGGCGGGTGATGCGGCCCTCGCCGGCGCGCAGGATCTTCTCGAAGAGTTTGGGCACACCCCTAGGCTAAGCGCTCATGGCCACAGGGCTCGCACGGCGTCACTCACGTCGGTGCTCAGGGCGGCCGAACCCCCCAGCAGCGTGATCCTCGTCGGGTCCAGCTCGAGCAGCGCCTGTGCGGTGCTGTCCATCAGCCGGTCCTGTCGGGTCAGCAGCAGTGGCGCCGGGATCCGTCCCGCCAGCACACTGCCGCCCAGCGCGTCGGGGAAGTCCTGTCCCGAGGCCAGCAGCACCCGCTCCGACTCCGGCATGAGGGCGGCAATCATCACTGCCGTCTTGTATCGGTCGTTGCCGGCCAGCCGGGACGTGTCGGCTGCGTAGGCCGAGGCGGCCACGAGCACGGCGTAGTCGATCCGGGCCTCTCCGCCGAGGACGACGATGCGATCGGGCGCCAGCTCCTCCAGAGCGGCCGCAGTCTCCGGGGGCAGCTCCTCGTCCTCGGTGAGCAGGACCGGGTCGTTGCCGACCCCCGCGAGCGGGCCGGCAGCCAGCGCGTCGGCGAACACCTCCCCGGAGGCCAGGTAGACGGTGTCGACGTCGGCGGGATCCCAGCGCTCGGCGATCCGGGCCGCTGTGTCGTAGCGGTTGGTCCCGGCGATCCGAGCCGGCGCGGCGCCGGTCAGAGCGGTGATCTCGGCCACCACGGGGAGGCCGATCCGGCGCTCCCCGCCGAGCAGGACCACCTGCTCGGGGTCCAGGTCGGTCAGCGCAGCGGCACTGGCATCCGGAAGGTCGTCGTCCTCGGTCAACAGGACCGCGGCGTCCTCGCGGATCGCCAGCGGCGCTCCGGACAGCGCGTCCGGGAAGACCTGCCCGCTGACGACGTAGACCGTGTCCACAGGTCCGAGCTCGCGGGCGATGTCCGCGGCGGTCGCGTAGCGGTCGACCCCCTCGAGCCGGTCCACCGCACGCTGCACGGGCTGCAGATCCATCCCGACCAGGATCGGGTCGTGGTCGCTGGAGCGGTAGGCATCCGGGGCGTAGAGCGCGTCCTGCGCGTCCTTCTTGAAGGAGGTGTCGTAGTCGAGCAGGCTGGGCTCGTCGGCGTTGATGTGCCACGCGGCGCTGCCCGTCACCTCGGGCAGGGCGCTGGGACTGGCCAGGGCGTAGTCAAGGTAGCCGAGCTGCCCGTCGAAGACGTAGGAGTAGGCGCGCTCGCCCCGCTCCTGGCGCAGCAGGTCGGTCCAGCCGGCCTCACGCAGCACGTCGATCGGGTCTTCCAAGTCATAGGAGTTGAGGTCGCCGATGATCAGCGACTCCGACGACCCCGAGTCCGTCGGGTCTCCGGCCAGCCAGTCGGCCAGTGCCCTTGCCGCGTCGGTGCGCACGCCGTTGCAGTTGCCCTGCCCGTCCGGATCCGTCGGGTCTCCGACGTCATCACACGATGACCCCTTGGACTTCAGGTGGTTGACGGCGACCGTCACCTCACCGCCGGTCTCGTTGTCCTGGAAGGTCTGGGCCAGGGCGGGCCGGTTCTTGCTGTCCAGGAACCGGGGGTCGTCGGCCGAAGTCAGCGTCGCGAAGTCGCCGACCGGGCTCACCCGGGCCGGCCGGTAGACGAAGGCCGTGGTGATCTCGTCGGTGCCGACCGGTCCGGTGGTGATCTCGGCGTAGGTGTCGGCCCCGGCCTGCTCGTTGAGCGCCTGCACCAGGGTGGTCAGCGCCGTGCCGTTGTTCTCGATCTCGATCAGCCCGACCACGTCGGCGTCGAGTCGGGTCAGTGCGGCCACGATCTTGGCCTCCTGGCGCTCGAACTCCTCCGCGTCGTCCGCCCCGCGGCTTCCGAGCGTGGTGAAGTAGTTGAGCACGTTGAAGCTCGCGATGGTGGTGTTGCCCCCAACGCCCGGCACGTCCGGGCGAGGGTTGGCCACGGTGAACTCCGCCCCCTGGGTCGGCTGCACCCGGTAGCGGTCGAACCGGTAGTCCAGCACGCCGGTCGCGTCGGTGACCAGGTCGCCCCCGCGGAACCCATTGTCCATCGTGAACTCCTCGCCGTTGGGGTGGATCGCGGGATCGGGGTTCTGCGCACTACGCCCGTCGTCGAGTGTGATCCGGGACAGCGCGTTGGCCTGCACGAGGGCTTCCGCGTCGGCCGAGCCGGGCTCGAAGACCGCCGTGGGCTGGAACTGACGGTCCGTGCCCAGCGCGATCTCGCCGAAGCGCCCGTAGTTGAAGTACTCCAGGATCGCCAGGGACTGCGGCAGCGTGACGTACATCCCCTCCGTGCTCTCCAGCTCGGCGTCGTCGGTGGGCAGCGTCACCGCCACCGGCCCGGGCAGCGTGGCCCCGACGGCGCAGACCTGGACCTCGGAGGCCGAGATCTGGGTCATCTCGTTGAACTCGCCGGCGGTGCCCGTGACCCGCACTCGGTCACCCTGGCCGACGTCGGCCCCGGAGGGCGCATAGACGAAGATCCCGTCGGACGTCGCAGGGTCGCCGTCACCGCCGTCCTGCACGTAGTAGCCGTTGAAGCCGCCCTCCTGGAAGTCGCCGACCACGACCCCCTCGACACTCACGCTCTGCCCGGCCAACGGGGTCTGCTCCCCGGGGCCCTGGACCTGCCCGATGACGGTGGCCGGTTCGCCGCAGTCCTGAGGCGGCGGCGGTGGCGCGGTGCCCGAGCAGTCGGTCGTGTGCGCCCCGAGACCGTCGAAGGTGTCCCGGGCGAACGCGGTCCACTCGGCGGCCGGGTCGAAGGCGTCGTCGACGACCGTGTCGCCGGCGCACACCGAGGCCATCCGGCGCAGCGTCATGTTCTGGGTGCTCACCTGACCGGAGGTCCAGGCCGATCCGGGGTCGACCCCGACCTGGCCGAGCGAGTCGACCACGCCGCCGGGCCCGCGCAGCACCACCGCGTCGTCGCCGTTCCAGAATCCGCCGGTCGCGGTCTGGTCGGCGAGGCTCGCCAGGTCCTCGTGGGCGTGGACGAAGGTGTCGCCGTCGGCCACTGAGCCCGTGAGCGCCACCGGCGTGGTGTCCGTGGCCCCGTTGAAGTAGACCTCGAGCACGTACCCACTCAGGTCGACCGGAGCCCCGGTCCCGTTGTAGAGCTCGACCGCCTTGTTGTTGCCGCTGCCCTCGACATACTCGCTGATGATCAGGTCCGCCGGCTCCTGGGCGGTCGCGGTGACCGGCACCAGCACCCCGGCACCGGCGAGGCCGAGCACGCCGATCAGCGCGGGGAGCAGACGGGTGGGCGAGGGGGCCTTCGGCATGGTCGCTCCGCAGGTTGGTCGAGGACGCTCGGACGAACCGAGACTAGGGCACAGTCACTGCTCGTGCAGCAGCGCCAGACGAACGAGGGATGACATCTGGGTGACGCTCACGGGAGTGCCACCCGGGCGAGGCCCAGCCACTGCGCGAGCGCATCCAGCTCGGCGTAGAGCTCCCGCAGGGTGTCCGGCGGGGCGTCCGGCTCCAGGTGCAGGGCGCGCACCAGCAGTCGGCCCCCTTCACGATCGGCCTTGAGGTCCACCCGGGCAGCCAGTCGATCACCGAGCAGGAAGGGCAGCACGTAGTAGCCGTGCACCCGGCGGGCGGCGGGGACGTAGATCTCGAGCCGGTAGCGGAAGCCGAAGAGTCGCTCGGTGCGCTCGCGCTGCCAGATCAGCGAGTCGAACGGACTGAGCAGTGCTCGGGCGCGCACGGAGCGGGGGCGGCGCGCGGTCGGGTCGAGGTAGGCCGGCCGGTCCCAACCACGGATCGCCACCGGCTCCACCTCCCCCTGGTGCAGCAGAATTGCAAGTGCCTCGCGGGAGCGGTCCGGTCGCAACCGGAAGTAGTCGCGCAAGCACGGCTCGGTGCCGATCCCGTGTGCGCGGATCGACCGGCGCATCAGCTGCACGGCGCACTCCTGGTCATCGGGCGCGCTTCCCTGACCGGGGGCCCGGGCGAGGACCTCCGCGGGCAGGACGTGCTCAGGCATGGCATACCGGCGCTCGAACTGCGCCGTGCGTCCCGCGCTGGTCACCCGGGTCAGCAGGAAGAGGTGCTCGACGCACGTCTTGACGGCCGACCAGTTCCAGCCCCATCCGTCGGTGCGGCGCTGCGCGCCGTGCGGCAGATGCTGCTCCACGGCCCGGGCGGTGAGCGGGCCGTGAACCGCAACGACGTCGAGCACGGCCTCGAGCAGACCCGGGTGGCGATCCTCGATCTCGGCGCTCCAGCCCTGCACCCTTGGCGTTCGCGACCGGTAGCCGAGGTAGGGCCAGGTGGTGACCGGCACCAGACTCGCCTCATGGGCCCAGTGCTCGACGAGGGCCCGGCCCTTCGCGGTCGGGACCTCGCCTGTGCCGTGGGACCTGCCATCCCGGAGCGCGTCGAGGCCGGCCTGCTCGTAGGAGCCCAGCCGGGACCAGAACGGCAGGTAGTGGCTGCGCGCCAGCACGTTGACGCTGTCGATCTGCACCACCTGGAGGCGGGCTGCGGTGCCCACCAGGTGCCGGCGCGTCACCGGTCCCGCGGGCGTCGGGCGACCGAAGCCCTGCGCGGCCAGCGCGATGCGGCGAGCCTGGGCCACGCTGAGCGTCGGGGTCACGTCGCTGGAGCCTAGGCCCGAGCACCGACATCGGGCGGGCACCCTGCCCCGCCCGTCGTCGAGTCAGCCGGCGGCAGCCGGCTGGACACGACTGTCGGTGGTCTCGCTCGCGTGGTCGGCGTCGTCGACTCCGTCGAGGCGAAGCACACCGTAGGACCAGCCGCGCCTGCGGTAGACGACGCTCGGCGTGCCCGAGTCGGAGTCGTGGAAGAGGTAGAAGTCGTGACCGACGAGCTCCATCTGACTCAGCGCCTGGCCCACCGACATGGGGGCGGAGGAGTGGGTCTTCTCGCGCAGCTCGATCGGGCTGTTGCCCTCGGTCCCCAGATCCCGGTCGACGGCCTCCTCGGCCGTGGGGGCCTCCTGCTCCTCCGGCTCGACCAGCGGCTCGGTCGGCAGACCGAACGTCGCCTCGGCGACGGACGCCGGTCGATGCTTGCCCGTGCGGCTGATCCGCCGCTTGTCGTGAGCCCGGCGCAGTCGCTCGGTGAGCTTGCCCATCGCGAGGTCGAGCGCGGCATACTCCTCGTCGGCGCTGGCCTCGGCGCGCACGACGGTGCGCTTGATGTAGCAGGTGATCTCCACGCGCTCACTGCTCTTGGCCAGGCGAGGGTTGGCCTCGGTGGTCAGCACCACCTCGATCCGCGAGACGCTGGGGGCCAGCTGGGGGATCTTGTCGAGCTTGTCGTCGAGATGACGGCGGAAGCGGTCGGAGACCGCCTTCCTCCGTCCGGTCACGGTCACATCCATGGGTGCTCCTTTGAAGAGGGTTCGGGGTCCGGGGCTGGTGCGCTGCCCTCATCGCGTCTGGCCCCACCCCCCAGCCCTCGCACCGAGCAGGTGCGGCGTCGACGACGGGGGGTGTCCCATGCACCCCACCCTAGACCGCCCTGCCGATGCCCGCCGGGATGTCATTCTGGTGATGACCCCGGTCATCTTCGTCATCGCCGTCGTGCTGACCTCGTGCACGACGCACCATCAGGCGTGCCGGTGGGTGGCGGCCAGGGTGACCGCGACGACGTCCGCGGCGCCCGCAGCGCGCAGTGCACGGGCGGCCTCGCTCAAGGTTGCGCCAGTGGTCACGACGTCGTCGACCACCACGGCCAGGGCGCCGTCCACCGACGCGGTATGGCGGGCGGACACCGTCATCGCGCCGCGCAGGTTGGCTCCCCGCTCCCGCGCGCCCAGCCCAGCCTGGTCGGCCACGGCCCGGGACAGCCCCAGAGCGGGCAGAGCCTGAACCTCGGGCTCTGCGGCAACGGCACGCAGGCTACGGGCCAGCAGGTCCTGAACCGGCCACCGACCGCGCCGCGCGGTCCCGGCCCGAGCGGAGGGAGCCGGCACGACATACACCTGCCTGCCGCGGCGCAGACCGGCGCGGATCCCGGGACCACCACGCAGGGCTGCGGCGAGCCCGCCGGCCAGCACCGCCGCGAGCACACCGGTCAGGTCCACCCGGTCCTCGTCCTTCCACGCCACCACGCAGGAGCGCACCGCCCCCTCGTACGGCAGGCAGGACCACGTCGGAGGCAGTTCCCGCGGCGCCGGCGTGGGCCACCACCGCGCGGGCTCCGCCCGACCGAGGACCCTCCGACAGTCACCGCACAGGCGCGCCCCACCTGCCGCGCAGCCGGCGCACACCACCGGCAGCCCCAGGTCGAGCAGACCCTGCAGCACCGGCAACACACCTCTGGCTCCCTGTCCAGGCACGCCACACAGCCTGTCACCTGCCGCGTGCCGGCAGCAGCCGTCCGGGCGGACTGTGGACAGCCCCGGCTCAGCCGACCGGCACGATCAGGGCATCGCCGTTGCGGTAGGAGTACCACCCGCCCCCGGACCGGTTGAAGATCTTCCCGTCGGTGGTCACCAGGAACAGCTCGGCCCCCTCTCCGTCGGGGACGGCGCGCAGCTGCTGGGACGACGACTCGGCAGGAAGCTCACCGATCCAGCCGTTCAACGGCACCTGGTATGGGGTGAGGATCTCCTCCTGCGCGGCCATGCCCAGCACGGCCAGCGACGTGGATGTGGCCCAGGCGACCGTGCTCACCGTTTCGAGGTCCCGCGCGACCGGGCGCGGCTCGGTCAGGGCTAGCGCGGTGCCGTCGCGATCACGGACGACCCCGACGACGCCGACGCTCTGCCGCCCGCTCGACTCGTCCTGCAGCAACACCACGCCACGTTGGGCGTCCGGGGCGAGGCGTAGGTCCTGCACGAGCGTGCCCGCCTGCAACCAGGGGGTCTGCACCCGCCGGGCCACGGCGTCCAGGGGGTCACCTCGGTCGAGCACCCAGACCCTCGGGCCGGTGGCCGACTGCCCGGCGACCCAGAGTGCTCCTGTGCGGTCGAAGGCAGGCGGCGACAGGTCGGTGCCGATCTCCTCCCTCGAGACCTCCTGATCCCCACGCCAGCGCCACAGCGTCGCATGGTCGCGGCTGATCGCGGCGAACTCATCGAGCCCGGCGTTGGTGGCCAAAGCCTCCCAGCGCACCGAGGGTCGCGGCAGGTCGAGGTCGTCGGCCCGCGCGGCGGAGAGGTTGTCCAGTGCGTAGTTGGTCGCATCGACGGGGGTGAGCTCCTCGCGCACCCGCAGCACGGCGACCTCCACGGCCGGGTCGACATCCCGGTAGCCGAGGTCGGTCACCGAGGCAACCGGGGAGCGGAGGCCGGGCACCTGGACCGGGGTGCCGTTGAGCTGCAGGTCGACTGAGCGCACCCCACCTGCCTGGGTGAGGGCGTAGACGAGCTGTGCCCACAGCAGTCTCATCATCTCGGGGTCCTCCCCCAACCCTGGAGCCCGCAGGTTGACCGTTGCCACCCCGCTCGCCGCGTCCACGGGAACCGACCCGGCGATCAGCTCGGTCTGGTCGTCCGGCGCGGTGACCACGGCGCCCGCCAGGTAGTCGGGCACCGGGTCCAACACTCCGCGGGCCAGCGCCGTCGGCAGTCCGTCGTCCCGGGCGAAGTACCGCACGTCCGGCACCAGCACGTCCTGGGTGCCTGCGCCGTAGCCGATGGAAGCGGTGCGGAACTGCCGCTCGAAGTCGCTGGCCGACAGCCACAGACCGAACTCCTCGGGGAAGGACTCGATGCGCCACTCCCCCTGGACCAGGGTGAGGGAGAAGGATCCCGCTCGGGTGGTCTCCGCGGGAAACTCCCGAAGCAGGCCGTCGCCGTCGAGCTCCCCCCGAGCCAGTGCACTGACCTCGATCTCGCCTTCGTCGACCGCCTCGTAGTCGGGCTCTCCGTCCAGGACCAGCACGTGGTCGGTGGGGACCCAGGACTCGCTCAACCCCTCGGTCAGGTGGGTCCGGGCCACCTCATAACCGTCGGCGAAGCCCACGCTGGCCAGGAGGAACCCGCGGACGACCTGCTGCGGGCTGGCTCCGGGCACGGGAGGGTCGGGCTGGGCCTGCACCAGCTGGCGGGGCTGCCCGAGCACGGCTTCGCCCGGGCGCGGGGAGCGGTCGGTGGGCAGACCCGTGCAGGCCGTGAGCGTGAGCAGTCCGACGAGCAGGGCCACGACCAGCCGGCACAGGACGCGAGGGGGCGAGGTCATCGGCGCGGCGCCCCCCGCTGCCCCGCAGTGACCCGGCCGCTCCCGGACCGGGGCGTCTCCCACTGCTCGGCGCAGGGCACCTCGAGGGCCTCGCCCGAGGTCAGGTTCTGGGTCACGGGCAGGACCAGGCGGAAGCAGGCACCCTGACCGAGGCGCCCGGTGGCGTGCAGCCCACCACCGTGCGCCGCCGCGTCTTCACGGGCGATGGCCAGACCGAGCCCGGTGCCCCCGGTGGTCCGGGTCCGGGCCGCGTCTGCGCGCCAGAAGCGCTCGAAGACCCGCTCGAACTCCTCCGGCGCCAGCCCCACGCCGTGGTCGCGCACGCAGAGCACGACGACGTCGCCGCAGCGGCGCAACCGGATGTCGATGGGCTTGCCCTCCCCGTGCTCGAGCGCATTGACGACGAGGTTGCGCAGCACCCGGGCGATCCTGCGCGCGTCCATCTGCACCGGCATCCCCGACTGGTCACACCTCACCCGGACGACACTGCCGGATCGTTGCACCAACGGCGCGACGGTCGCCAGGACCTCATGGGTCAGGGCGAGCAGATCGCCCGGCACCGCCTCGATCACGGTGGTCCCCGAGTCGTACCTGCTGATCTCCAGCAGCTCCTCCAGCAGCTCCTCGAAGCGGTCCAGCTCGCCGTGCAGCAGCTCGGCCGACCGGGCCACCGGCGGCGCGAAGTCGGCACGGGACAGGTGCAGCATCTCCCCCGCCATCCGGATCGTGGTCAAGGGGGTGCGCAGCTCGTGCGAGACGTCGGAGACGAACCGCTGTTGCACCTGGGACAGCTGCTCCAGCTGTTGGATCTGTCGCTGCAGCCCGTCGGCCATGGTGTTGAACGACATGGCCAGCTGCGCGAGCTCGTCGGTCCCGCGCACCGGGAGTCGCTCGTCGAGCTCGCCGCGCGCCAGGTCCTGGCTGACGGCGGCCGCCTGACCGACCGGCTCGGTGACCAGTCGGGTGGCCAACCAGGCCACGCCCCCGACGAGCAGGAGCAGGAGCACCCCTCCGACGAGGAACCACTCCCGGATCAGGTCGAGGATCTCCTGCTCACGGTCCATCGGATAGATCAGCACCAGGTCGTGCGGACCTGCGCGCGGGATCTGCACCCGGGAGCCCACCATCACCACCGGCGCCTGGTCGGCCCGATCCGAGGCCTGCAGACGCGTGACGAACACCTGCTGCAGGTTCGGGTCCTGGCTCAGCGCCTCCCGCAAGGGCAGCGGGACGACGGACGTGCCGATCCCGCCCAGCGTCACCGAGGTGATCCGGGCGTCCCGCTCGTTGTCCAGAGACCGGGTCAGCACCGCGAGCCGCTGATCGCGCTGCGCGCCAGGGGCCATCTGGTTGATGATCTCGTATGCGGCCTCCGACAGCCCACCGTCGTCGCGGCGGTCGGTGGTGTCCAGCTGCTCCTGGGCCAGCTGCACCTGACTGGCCGCGTCGGCCTCGGCGTTGGCGACGGCCTGGTCCACGAGCCCGTTGGCCACCCGCTGGTAGAGCAGCGTGCCGATCAACGTGGTGAGCACGGTGCCCAGCACCATGGTTGAGACGATGACCCGGACGCGCAACGAGGACTGCCACCAGCCGGCGACCCGGGCCCCGGCCCGCGCCACCGGTCCAGGGTCAGCTCCCGCCTGCTTTGTATCCGACACCACGCACCGTCACCACGATCTGCGGGTTGTCCGGGTCCTTCTCCACCTTGGAGCGCAACCGCTGGACGTGGACGTTGAC
This sequence comes from Ornithinimicrobium sp., assembly GCF_051004135.1. Taxonomy (GTDB): domain Bacteria; phylum Actinomycetota; class Actinomycetes; order Actinomycetales; family Dermatophilaceae; genus Ornithinicoccus. The sequence goes on along the minus strand of NZ_JBPCKQ010000247.1, from coordinate 40,373 downwards.
CAGCCGCGTGTCACCCGCGTGCCGGTAGCCCCAGACCTGCTCGAGCAGCGACTCGCGGTCAAAGACCTGCGTCGGCTTGCCGGCCAGCGCGACCAGCAGGTCGAACTCCAGCGGCGTCAGCGGCACCACCTCCTCGCCCCGGGTCACCGAGTGTCCCGCTACGTCGATCACCAGGTCGCCGATCTGCAGCCGCTCCTCGCGGTGCCGGTCCAGTCGCCGCAGGCGGGCCCGGACCCGGGCCATCAGCTCCTGGGGCTTGAACGGCTTGACGACGTAGTCGTCGGCCCCGGCCTCGAGCCCGGAGACGACGTCCTGGGTGTCCGTCCGGGCCGTGAGCATCACGATGGGGACACCGGACTCGGCCCGCAGCTGTCGGCATACCTCCACGCCGCCCAGGGTCGGCAGCATGACGTCCAACAGGACCAGGTCGGGCCGGTACTCGCGGAACATCGTCATCGCCCGGCCACCGTCCGCGCAGTGCGCTACGTCGAGGTCCTCCTTGCGCAGGACGATGCCGAGCATCTCGGCCAACGCCTGGTCGTCGTCGACGACGAGGACACGGGGATTCACGCAAACCACCTCACGGGGAGTGCCTCAGTAGCGGTAGTGATCGGACTTGTAGGGGCCGTTCACATCCACCCCAAGATACTCTGCCTGCTCTTTGGTCAGCTCGGTCAGCTCGGCACCCAACGCCTCCAGATGCAGCCGGGCGACCTCCTCGTCGAGCTCCTTGGGCAGGACGTGCACCCCCAGCGGGTAGTCCTCCGGACGGGTGAAGAGCTCGATCTGGGCGAGGGTCTGGTTGGCGAAGGAGTTGGACATCACGAAGCTCGGGTGCCCGGTGGCGTTGCCGAGGTTCAGCAACCGACCCTCGGAGAGCACGATGATCGAATGCTGGTCTTCGGACTCCTCGCCCTGGCCGGGGATGATCCACTCGTGCACCTGCGGCTTGATCTCGATGCGCTGCACACCCGGGATCCGGGACAGCCCGGTGATGTCGATCTCGTTGTCGAAGTGACCGATGTTGCCCACGATCGCCTGGTTCTTCATGCCTCGCATGTGCTCGGCGGTGATGACGTCGAGGCAGCCGGTGGTGGTGATGAAGAAGTCGGCGCTGGCCAGGACGTCCTCCAGGCGAGCGACCTGATAACCCTCCATCGCTGCCTGCAGGGCACAGATGGGGTCGACCTCGGTCACCACGACCCGGGCACCCTGCCCGGCCATGGCCTCGGCGCATCCCTTGCCCACGTCACCGAAGCCGCACACGACCACGGTCTTGCCGCCGATGAGGGTGTCCGTGGCCCGGTTGATCCCGTCGATGAGGCTGTGCCGGGTGCCGTACTTGTTGTCGAACTTGGACTTGGTGACCGAGTCGTTCACATTGATCGCGGGGAAGAGCAGCCGGTCCTCCTCCATCATCTGGTAGAGCCGGTGCACCCCGGTGGTGGTCTCCTCGGTGACCCCGCGGATGCCCTCGGCGACCGTGGTCCACCGGGTCGGGTCCTGGGCCATCGAGTCGCGCACCGTGGCCAGGATCACCTTCCACTCCTCGGGGTCGTCGGCCGCCTCGGACGGGACCACGCCGGCCTGCTCCCACGAGCGTCCGTTGTGCACCAGCAGGGTGGCGTCCCCACCGTCGTCGAGGATCATGTTGGGACCGCTGCCGTCCGGCCACATCAGGATCTGGGTGGTGCACCACCAGTACTCCTGCAGCGTCTCGCCCTTCCAGGCGAAGACCGGCACCCCCTGCGGGCTGTCCACCGATCCCTCCGGCCCGAGGACGGCCGCGGCGGCGGCCTCGTCCTGGGTCGAGAAGATGTTGCAGGAGGCCCAGCGGACCTCCGCCCCCAGGGCGGTCAGGGTCTCGATGAGCACGGCCGTCTGCACCGTCATGTGCAGTGAGCCGGCGATGCGGGCACCGGCGAGCGGGCGACTCGATGAGTACCGCTCGCGTAGGGCCATCAGGCCGGGCATCTCGTGCTCGGCGAGCCGGATCTGGTGGCGCCCGGCCGGGGCAAGGGCAAGGTCGGCGACCTTGAAGTCGAACGTCATGAGGTATGCAGCATCCTTCGTCGTGGGGGTCGTGCGGAAGTGTCGAGGGCTCGGTCAGGTCTTGCCGGCGTCCCAGCTGGGGGCGGTCTCGGCGTCCTGGTGTCCGAGGTCGGGCTCCAGATACATGGTGAGCTGCAGGTCGGGCAGCGCGTCGCGGGCCCGCTTCTCGGCGGCGTTGATCTGCGCAGCGATGTCCTCGCCCCGCTCGCCCCGGTCGACGCGCAGCTTGGCGGCCACCAGCAGCGCCTCGGGCCCGATGTGCAGGGTGCGCAGGTGCATGACCTCGGTCTCCCGCACGGAGCCCTCGCCCTGCAGGGCCGAGCGGATGGTCTTGTTGTTCTCCGGGGTGGCCGACTCCCCGAGCAGCAGCGACTTCATCTCGATGGCCAGGATGATCGCCACGGTCACGAGCAGCAGGCCGATGCAGGCGGTGCCGGCGACGTCCCAGTACGCGTTGTCGGTCAACAGACTCAGGCCGATCCCGATCAGGGCCAGCACGAGGCCGACGAGCGCGGCGAGGTCCTCGAGCAGGATCACCGGCAGCTCCGGGGACTTGGCCCGGCGGATGAACTGGACCCAGGACTTCGAGCCGCGCACGTGGTTGCTCTCCTTGATCGCGGTGCGGAAGGAGAACGTCTCCATCACGATCGCGGCGCTCAGGACCAAGATCGGCACCCACCACCACTGGCTCTCCAGCAGCTTGTCGGGCTCGCCCGCGTGCACCGACTCGTACTTGTGGTAGGCCTCGTAGAGCGCAAACAGCCCGCCCACGCTGAACAGCACGATCGCCACGATGAAGGAGTAGACGTAGCGTTCCCGCCCGTAGCCGAACGGGTGCTCGCTGGTGGCCTCCCGCTGGGCCCGCTTACCGCCCAGCAGCAGCAGGCCCTGGTTGCCCGCATCGGCCACCGAGTGGATCGCCTCAGCCAGCATCGAGCTCGCGCCCGTCAGCAGCCAGGCCCCGAACTTGGTGACCGCGATCCCGGAGTTGGCCAGCAGCGCGGCGATGACTGCCTTGGTCCCGCCCTCAGTCGACATGGGCACCATCGTAAGGGCCGGGCAGGTCCAGACCGAGCAGCGCGTTCTCGACGACCTCGGCCAGGGCCGGGTGGATCCAGTACTGGCTCTGCGCCAGGTCGTGCACCGGGCGGCGCGAGCTCATCGCCTGGATCAGCGGCTGGATCAGGCTGGAGGAGTGCGGACCCATCAGGTGCGCCCCGAGCAGCTGGGCGGTGTCGCGGTCGGCGACGAGCTTGCAGATGCTGGTGGTGTCCTCCATCGCCCAGCCGTATGCGGTGTCCCCGAACGGCTGGACCTTCACCGTGACGTCGTGGCCGGCCTCGCGTGCCTCCCTCTCGGTCATCCCCACCGAGGCCAGCTGGGGATGGGTGAACACGGTCGCCGGGACGGCGTGATGGTCGACCCGCCGCAGGTCCTGCGGATGGGCGAGGTTGTGGGCGACCACCCGGGCCTCGTGGTTGGCGACGTGCTTGAGCTGGTAGGGCGAGGACACGTCACCGAGGGTCCAGACGCCCTCGGCGGTCGTGCGGCCGTGCTCGTCGGCGATCACCCGGCCGTCGTCGTGACACTCGATCCCCGCGCGGTCCAGGCCCATGTCGTCGGTGTTGGGCTTGCGCCCGGTGGCCACCAGCAGCAACCCAGCCTCGATGCTCGTGCCGTCGGTGAGGTCGAGGTGAACTCCCCCGCCGGCGAGCGTGCGCAGGGCAGCGGCCCTGACCCCCAGATGCACATCCCACGAAGCGCGCGCCTGCTCGGTGAACGCCGCGCTGATCTGCTCGTCCTGGGCGCGCAACAGCCGGTCGCCCCGGTTGACGATGTGCACCTGCACCCCGAGGGCCGAGAAGACGTGGGCGAACTCCGCGGCGATGTAGCCACCCCCCAGAATCACCATCGAGGCGGGAAGTGTGTCGATCCGCATCACGGTGTCGGAGGTGTGGAAGTCGACCCCGGAGTCCAGCACCACGTCCGGCACCCGCGGCCGGCTACCCGTGGCCACCACCACCTGGTCCCCGCTGATCCGGGCCCTCTCGCCGCCGGGCAGGTCGGTGATCTCCAGCTCGCGAGGGCCGACGAAGCGGGCCCGGCCCAGGTATGCCGTGGTCGGACCGGTGAGCCGGTAGTCGCGTCCCGCCTCGCTGATCGGGTCGATCCGGCCGAAGATCCGGTCTCGGATGTCGGTCCAGCGCACCTGGTCGATCATGGCGTCGATGCCGTAGCGGGAGGCCTCGCGGATCGAGGTGGCGACCTCGGCGGCATACACGAACATCTTGGTCGGGATGCACCCGACGTTGAGGCAGGTGCCGCCGAAGGTGCCCTGCTCGACCACGGCCACCCGCTTGCCCTCGAATTCAGGGGTGACCAGGGAGTTGCCGGAACCGCTGCCGAGGATGACCAGGTCGAAGTGGGAGGCACGCACAACGAACCAGGCTACCGGGCGGACCGCAACAAGGCAGCACCCACCCGGTCCAGACCGGTCTCGACCTCGGCGAACGTCGTCGACAACGGGGACAGCCCGATCCGCAGCGCATCGGGGTGCCGGAAGTCCGGCACCACCCCGTCGGCCCAGAGCTCGGCCAGCACGTCCTGGAATCCGGGATGCCGCAGCGTCAGGTGGCCGCCGCGGTGCCGGTGCTCCCGCGGCGAGGCGATCGCCACCCCCAGCTCGGCCGGCCACGACTCGACGATCTCCCAGGCGAAGTCGGTCAGCGCGAGCGACTTGGCACGGACGGCGCCAAGGCCGGCCTCGGCGAGCAGCTCGACCCCGGCCTGCACGGGCACCATGGCCACCACCGGAGGAGTACCGCTGACCAGACCCCGGATGCCCGGCGCCGGTTCGTAGCCGGGGCCCATCTCGAAGGGGTGCCGGCGACCCATCCATCCCTGCACCGGCTGCCGTGCCCAGGCCTGGTGCCGCTGCGCGAGATAGCCGAAGGCCGGTGCGCCCGGCCCCCCGCACAGGTACTTGTAGCTGCACCCGGCCGCCGCGTCGGCCGCCCACGCGTCGAGGTCCACCGGCACCACGCCCACCGAGTGGCTCAGGTCCCACAGCACGAGGGCACCCGCGTCGTGCGCCAGCGCCGTGATCGCCGCACCGTCGGCCACCCAGCCGGACCGGTAGGCCACGTGGCTGAGCAGCACGACCGCGCACCGCTCGCTGACCGCCTCGGCGACCTGCTCGGGGCGCACCCCGGTGTCGGGATCGGTCTCGATCCAGCGCAGCCGCATCGACCGCTCGGCGGCCACGCCCTCCGCCAGGTAGCGGTCGGTCGGGAAGTTGTCGGTGTCGAGGACGATCTCGGTGCGCCGCGAATCCGCGGTGGTCTGGGCGTCGGCCAGGGCCCGCAGCAGCTTGTAGAGCAGCACCGTGGTGGAGTCGGCGACCACGGTCTGCCCGGGGCCGGCACCCAGGGCGACCTCGCCGATCCGGTCACCCAGCCGCTCGGGCAGGTGCATCCACCCCTCGTCCCACCCGCGGATCAGCCGGGTGCCCCAGTCCTCGCGCACGAAGCTCGCCATCCGCTGCGCCAGTCCGGCGACCGGACGACCCAGGGAGTTGCCGTCGAAGTAGGCCCGCACCCCGGGCGCGGTCTCGAACCTGCTCGCGAAGGCGGCCAGCGGGTCGGCTGCGTCCAGCGCTGCCGCCGCGCGCCGGGCGTCCCCGGCACCGGTGTCGGCGCTCATGGCCCCTCCCCCGGCCGGTGGTCGTGGTAGCCCGCGGGCGTGACGTCCTGGATCCGGCTGCGCACCTCATAGAGCTCGGGGAAGAAGGTGAGGTCGAGCGCCCGGCGCAGGAACGGCACCCCGGAGGAGCCGCCGGTGCCGGGCTTGCTCCCGATGATCCGCTGCACGGTGCGCAGATGGTGGAACCGCCAGAACTGCATGTTGTCCTCGATGTCGACCAGCTCCTCGCACAGCTCGTAGACCCCCCAGTGCTGCGCGGGCTCGGCGTAGATGTCCGCGAGTACGTCGACCACGCCAGGGTGCGGGGTGTAGGGCTGACGCCAGTCGCGGCGCAGCACGGCGGTCGGCACGGCATACCCCTGCCTGACCAGCCACGCGAGCACCTCGTCGTGGAGACCCGGCTCGTCCAGGTATGCGGTGAGCTGGGCGTGCACCTGCGGGTCGTGCTCGAAGACCTGAAGCATCTCGGCGTTCTTGTTGCCGAGCAGGAACTCCACCGCGCGGTACTGCCAGGACTGGAACCCGGAGCCGGTGGCCAGGAAGCTGCGGAACTGGGCGTACTCACTCGGGGTCAGCGTCGCCAGCACCGACCACTGCTGGATCAGGGTGGTCTGGATCGCCTTGGTCCGGGCCAGCCGCTTCAACGCGGGCGGGAGCCGATCGGCGCGGATCAGCTCGCGAGCCGAGACCAGCTCGCGCCGCATCAGCTTGAGCCACAGCTCGGAGGTCTGGTGCTGGATGATGAACAGCATCTCGTCGTGCCGGGGCGGCACGGCCCGGGTGTGCTGCGCCGACAGCAGGCGCTCCAGGTCGAGGTACTCCGCATACGACAGGCTGCGCCCGAAGTCGCGCTCGATGTCTGCCTCGAGCTCGCGGCGGGAGGTCACGCCGGGCTCACCGCGTCCGGTCGCGCAGATCGGCCACGTGCGGAGAGACCGAGGGGTCCAGACCCAGCCCCAGGGCCAGGAAGGTGGCCGCGAAGTCAACGGTGGCCACGTGGTCGGCCAGTCGCACGATGGGCGGGCCGGGGGCCGCCTGTGCCTCGGTCACCCGCACCCCCGCCTCCGCGGCCGTCTGCAGCACCGCGTCGGTGAGGGCGACCGCCTGCGCGGAGGCGTCGGTGACCGGGTCGGGCGGAGCGTCGCGCAGCATCAGCAGCCCCAGCTGGGGGGCGGCGGGCCCATCCAGGTAGGGGTCCGCGAAGATGTCGCGCCCACCCGGTCCGGTCGGCTGCTCCATCAGCTCCCCCTCGGGCTCGGCGAAGTGATGCGGCTCCCACTTACTGGTGTCGATGTCACCCAGCCGGATGCGTCGCTCGTCATACGTCCCGGCGCGCGCGCCACCCGCCGCGGTGTAGGGCCCGTCGAAGTAGGCCACGATCTGGCTTGCGGCGTCGGGGAGCTCCCCGAACGGTGCCGGGATGCGCGCGGTGCGAGCCAGCATCGAGCTCGCGCGCGCCGCTGCCACCCCACCCAACGGACCGTCGCCCAGCACCATCGGCAGGGTCTCGGCGAGCTGCACCGCCAACATCTTGGCCGGGTTGACGAAAGACTCCGAGGAGGGCCGGAAGGACTCGGCACGCTCATCGAGGCGCTCAGCCACCTGCGCCATGGTGTCCTCGGGACAGTCGAGCAGGCCGAGCCCGTGCGCGCCGAGCAGCACCGGCGTCAGCAGACTCCACAGGGCCGTGCGACTGCTGGCGCGGCCCCGGCCGACGCCGACATGGACTCCGCGGGCCCGTCTGCAGACGTCGGCGAGCGGCGAGTCCTGCTCGCCCACCGTGAGCAGCGCCGCGCCACGCCGCGCCGCCTCGGCCGCGACGGCCACCGGGCCGGGCGCACGGCCGGACAGGGAGACGGCGACGACCAGGTCGAGCGGGCCGACCCACCCGGGCAGCGGCAGGTTGCGTCGGGCCTGGACCGGGACCGGCGAGCCCGGCTCGGCCAGCAGCTCGAGCACATCCGCGACCAGTGCCGACCCGCCGAGCGCGGCGACCAGGACGGACCGTGGTCGCTCCGAGCGGGAGAGCCGGTCCACTCCGGCCTCCCCGGCCAACGCGATGGCCTCGCGGGTCTGGGCCCCTGCGGTGGCCAGGGCGCGCAGCGTGCCCCGACTGTCCTTGCGCAGCAGCTCATCGGTGTCGTCGAGCAGCGCCTCGTCCAGGTAGGGCGCCATCAGTCCACCGGGCCGTCCGCTCGGGGTGTCAGCACGCTCTCGTGCGCCAGCAGGACAGGTATGCCGTCGCGCACCGGGAAGTGCCGCCGCGTCCCGGGCTCCGGGCAGTCCTGGTCGCACACGAGCACTGGAGATCCGTGCTCATCGGTGTCGTCCAGGAGCGGGTGGAGCCCTACGGGGCAGCGCAGGATGTCGCGGAGCCAGGGCTGGAGCGATGCGGTCACGGTGACACCGTACCGACCGTCGCCACCCGCGTCAGCGACTGCTGGACCCGGTGCACCGTGTGCTCGTCCGCGGCCTCGACGTTGAGGCGCAGCAACGCCTCGGTGACGCTGCCGCGCACCGAGGCCCACCACAGGGGTGGTCCCGGGTGCGTCAGCACGACACCGTCGACCTCCTCGACCTGGACGCCCTCCTGCTGCCGGCCCCACCGGCAGACCTGGCGCAGCGCAGTGGCCCGGTCGGTCACCTCCAGGTTGACCTCGCCGGACGTCGCGTAGGTCTGGAAGGGTGCCAGCAGCCGGGACACCGGCTCGGGCTGCTCGCCGAGGATGGCCAGGACGTGCATCGCGCCCAGCAGACCGCTGTCGGCGCCGAAGAAGTCGCGGAAGTAGTAGTGCCCGGAGTGCTCACCGCCGAAGACCGCCGCGTGCTGCGCCATCTGCGCCTTGACGAACGTGTGGCCGACCGGCGAGCGGACCGGCCTGGCCCCCCGTGCGGTGACGGTCTCCAGGACCACCCGCGAGCACAAGGTGGTGTGGACGACGTGCACCTGCTCCGGCGGCACACCGCTCGCCTGCTCCGCCGCGATCAGCCGCTGCGCGAGCAGGGCCACCACCGCCGAGGCAGGCACGGGCCGGCCGACCTCGTCGACCACGAAGCACCGGTCCGCATCGCCGTCGAAGGCCAGCCCGAGGTCGGCGCCGTGCTCCAGGACCGCCCGCCGCAGATCGGTGAGCGTGGCTGTGTCGAGCGGGTTCGCCTCGTGGTGCGGGAAGGAGCCGTCGAGCTCGAAGTAGAGCGGGATCACCCGCACCGGCAGGCCATGCTGCTCGAACACCGCCGGCACGGTCAGCCCGGCCATCCCGTTGCCGGCGTCGACGACGACGCTCAGCTCGCGGCTCGCACTGAGGTCGACCAGGCTGTGCAGGTGCCGGGCGTAGTCGGCCAGCAGGTCCACCTCATGCACGTGGCCCCGGCGAACAGGGGCACCCGGCCCCGGGTGCAGGTCACCCCGGTCCAGCAGCCACTGGGCCAGGTCTCGGATCTGCGGCAGGCCGCTGTCGGCTCCCACCGGCAAGGCCCGCGCCCGGCACATCTTCAGCCCGTTGTAGTGCCCCGGGTTGTGGCTCGCGGTCACCATGACGCCCGGCACAGCCAGCACACCGGTGGCGTAGTAGAGCTCGTCGGTGGAGCACAGCCCGATGCTGGTGACGTCGAGTCCTTGACCCCGGATGCCCTCGATGACGGCGTCGCGCAAGGCAGGCGAGGACTCGCGCATGTCATGCCCCACCACGGCCCCGGCCGCGCCCTCGGGCAGGAGCACGACCTGCGCGAAGGCCGAGCCGAGCGCCGCACAGACCTCGGCGTCGAGCTCGTCGGGGACGCGGCCACGCACGTCGTAGGCGTTGACCACCCGCTCCACCCGCCCGGAGGTCACCTCGCGCCGCTCAGGTATCGCGCAGGACGCGCAGGTGACCGCGGCGGGCGACCTCGGTGAGCGAGGGCCCGTCCGGGCGGCCACGCTCCCCGGTCGCCCTGGCCCCCGACCGTCCGCTCTCGCGGACGGCCTCGGCCAGGGCGACCAGATCGTCGAAGGGGACGGCGGTCTCCGCAGCCGCCTCCAGCCGGACGATGTCCCAGCCCCGCGGGGCGGTCAGTGAGTCGGCGTGCTGCACGCACAGGTCGTAGGAGTGCGGCTCGGCGTAGGTGGCCAGCGGGCCGAGCACGGCGGTCTGCTCGGCATACACGTAGGTCAAGGTGGCGAGCGCAGGCTGCCCGCAGGCCGTCCGGGAGCACTGGCGAGAGATCGTCACGAGCATCCACTCTAGGTCCAGGCACCGACATCCCCGCGGATCACCACGCCGCACGACGGCGCACCTGCCGACGGCTACGCTTCGGCAGGTGCGCAGTCGTCGACGAGACCGTCGGGGCCGGGGTATGCGGGGACCGCTGGCCTGGCCCTCCGTCCCGGCGATGGTGTCCCGCCGGCATCGCTTCGACGAGGCGGTGCTGGAGGCGCTGCAGGCTGTCGAGGAGCGGATCGGTGATGCGCTTCCTGCTTTGGAGGTGGCCGTCGAGGAGGTCCCCCCCTCGGACCCGGCCCCCTTCGAGCACGGGGTGGCGTTGGGTCGGCTGTTCCCCGCACACGGGTCACTGGCGGCCCGACTGGTGATCTATCGCCGCCCGGTGCTGGCGCACGCCGGCGGATTCGAGGAGGAGGGGGAGGCTCGGCTGGCCGCGGCAGTTCACCAGGTGGTGGCCGAGCAGATCGCGCAGATGATGGGGATCGACCCCGACGACGTCCTCTGAGGCTCGACTCCTCAGGGCAGCACCGGCTCCACCGAGGTGACCGGGCGCAGCAGCGGCAGCCCCGGCAACGGCGCGACGGCGAGCAGGTCTCCCCCCGGGTCGGTCAGCTCCCACACCACGGCCGCGTGCACCTGGCCGGCCAGCGGCCGCACCCACACGTCCCTGGAGCTCTGGCCGAGCGCCACCTCCGAGGTGTCCTGGCCCGTCAGCTCGATCCGCCGTCGGCGGACCGATCCGTCGTCGTCGACCACCACGACCTCCGCCGCGGCGGGCTGCACGGCGGTGAGCTGCAGCACGCGACCGGTCTGCTCGGGTGCCGGACCGTCGAGGACGAGGCCGGCCATACCGTGCAGCGGCGGCGTCGCCGGCGACCAGGCCAGGCCGCCGGCGCCGGCAGCGCCGGGCTCGGTCTGCGCGGAGGCGGCAACGACCACGTCCACGTCGCTGCTGACCTCGAGGCCGTGGCGACCTGGTGGCAGGTCGCTGACCTCGATGTCCTGGGTGCGACCACCGGACACCAGGGTGACGTCCTGCTGCAGTCGGACCGGACCCTGCCGGGTCAGCGCCCGGATCTGGACGACCGCCTGCTCGGCTCCGGGCACGGCCACCCTGACCCGGGTCCGGGCATCGGACCCAGCGGCACGCACCACCCCCGGGATCACCTGCCTCCTCGCCGGCGGGGACGTGGGCGTGGTGAGCTCCAGGCCTCGATCGGTGCTCCCCTGCAGCCACCGGTCTGCCAGGAACGCCGCGACCGGACCGCCGGCGGTGCTCACCCGGACCGCGGGGGCGCTGCCGCGCTCGGTCCCGGCGTCGATGAGCCGCACCATCCGCCCGCCACCGGGGACGACGACGTCCGCCCCGTCCCGGGGGTCGGGAGAGCGGTCACGGTCCAGGACCGTGACCGTGGCCGTGACCGGGTCGGTGCCCGGGTTGAGCAGCACCAGCCGCTCCAGGCGACCGGCCTGCCCGCCACCGGCGAGCAACCAGGACTCCTCGGCCGGGGGCAGGCAGGGGGTGACCTCCAGCCCACGACTCTGCTCCTGCAGCGACAGGTGGACCTGGGTCGCGGCCACGCCGGCAGCCAGCGGACCTCGAGCCTGGACGACGGCTCCCTGCGCACCCTCGAGCACGACGTCGGCGTCGCTGCCTCGCGAGGACGGCCCGGCGGCCGGTGTCGCCCCCGTCGGGACGATCAGCAGCTCACCGCTCGCGCCTGCGGCCGACGGGCCGACCTGGGCAGCCACCTCGGCGGGCAACGCGGCCAGGGGCGAGCTTCGTGCGGTGACGGTGACCCGCTGGACCTGCTCCGGCACCGTGGCGTCGGTCAGTCCCTGCTGCTCCGGGCCCGGGCAGACCAGCACGGTCGAGGTCACCGGCGCTGCCGCCCCTGTCGTCGTCTGGCGCCCCACCGGCGCAGACGGACGGTCCGCACCGGCCGCGGGGACCTGGACGGGCGAGCCCAGCCGCGCGCACCGATGGTCATCAGGACCACCAGGACACCGAACAGCACCGGACGCAACCAAACCCAGCGGCGTCTCACGGAGACCTGCCGGAGTGGGAGCCCAGCGGGAGCGCCAGGAAGGCCAGCAGGAGCGCCAACGCACCGGTGCCGACCCACCAGGGTCGGTGCTCCACGGGCAGCGTGACGGAGACCGTCCGCGTCTGTGCCGGCACGTCGTAGCGCACGGGCAGCCCACCGTGTGGTGGCAGCGTGGCGCCGTCGGCTCGCACCCTGGCCCGGTGTGACCACTGCTCCGGCTCGGACACCAGCAGCGTCGCGGCGGTGTCGGCGCCGCTGCCCGCGGGCAGCTGGATGGACCACTCGGGCGCGGCGCCGTGCGCGCCCGAAGGCACGACGATCTGCCTGCCCGTCGGCGGCTGGATCCGCACGCGCCCCGGTCCGGTGCCGGTCGGGCCGACCTGCGCCGAGCCCTCGGCCTCAGCCAGCACCCGCCACAGAGCCTGCGCACCCGTGGGGGTGGTGATCCGGGTGAGTCCGGGCACCTCGTCGATCCGCGCGACCAGCGGGTGGTCCGCCGGGGCATCCGCGGTGACGTAGCCGATGGCCAGGTCGGCCAAGGCGGGGGGGATCCCGCCCTCGCTCGTGCCGAGGCCGGGCAAGTCGCCGTCGACCAGCCGACGCACGGTCTCGTCGGTCACCGCGAGGGTGTCCGGCGCTTCGACGATCTCGCGGACGCGGTCGCGGACCCACGGGTCGGGCTCGGCGCCGGTCAGGGTGTAACGCACCGCGAAGCCCTCTCCCGCGCCCATCGGGGTCAGAGCAAGCCAGCGCGGTGCAGCCGGGCCACGGATCTGCTCCGCCACCACGGCCGGGGTCGTGGGCCGGGACACGGCCAGCGTCGGGTCCGGCGTGCCGAGTGCTCGCCAGCCGAGTGTGCCCAGCGTGGCCGCCACGGCGACCAGCACCATGACCGCGGCCCCTGCCAGGACAACGGGAGCGGCCGCCGCACGCCCACCCGGCGGTGCCGCGCGGCGGGTGAGGCTGCCCGCACCCGAGGCGGCCGCGAGCAGCAGTCCGGCCCCGGTCAGACTCAGGTAGGTGCCCGGCCACGAGGTGACGACCGAGCCTGCGTCGGGGTACCCACCGGCGACCGTCCCCCACTGCACCCGCGGGGCCGCCAGCGCCACCCCCAGCCCGCACAATGCGCAGGCCAGGGCGGCCGTTGCTCGGGAGCCGTGGCGTCCCGGAGCCACGCTGGACAGCAGCGCCAGCACCCACAGCGGCGCCGTCCACCACAGCACCGGCGGCAGCGGGCCCCCGGGGTGCAGCAGCAGCGTCTGCCAGACGGGAGGGACCTCGCCGCTGCCCGTCGCGCCCGCACCGCCGGCGAGCAACAGCGGGTGCTCGGCCAGTCGTCGCGCCCACGGACCCCACAGGGCCACCGGCACCGCCAGGATCAGCACCGCCCTCCACCGGCCCCAGCCAGCCGCTCCGAGCAGGATCAGCACCGCTGCCAGCACCAGCCACACCAGGACGCCGGGCACGAACCACAGGGCCGCGGCACCGGCCAGACCCGCTCCCAGCACGGCAGCGGTGCTCCGGCCGGCCGAGCCGCTGCGGTCCAGGGACCGCACCACGCCGGCGACGAGCACCGGAGCGAGCACATGCACGACGACCGGGCCGACCCGGCCCTGGTCGACGGAGACCCACAGCGGAGCCAGCGTCGCCCAGCACAGGGCCACCACGGCGCGCAGCCCCCGGTGCGGGGAAGCCACCCGGGCGGCGGAGTATGCAGTCAGGGCCGCGGCCGGGGGTGCGAGGAAGAGCAGCCATGCGGTGGCCACGCCGGCCGAGGACACGGCCCCGCCGCCGTCTGCTCCGGGCAGCTGCTCGGCCACCCAGCTCGCCCCGGCCAGCGGCAAGAGCCAGGGCGGTCCCGGCGCACCGGTCCCCAGGCCTGCTCCGCTCCACGGCAGCAGCCAGGCGCTCCAGACATCGTGCGCCCCGGTGTGCACCTGCTCGAGCTCTCCGCCACGCACACCGGAACCGCTCGGGGAGAGGCCGGCGTAGAGCCCCCGCCACCGGGCCAGCGTGACGGCGAGGCAGACCAGCACCGCCAACACCGGCCACCAGCTCCACCAGCCTCCTGCGCCGGCTCCCCGTTGGACGTTTTCGTCCGACCCCTCGATGCCGGGACCCGTCTCGACGGCGGACCGTCCGCGCCGCGCGGCGGTGGCGGGCGGCTCGCGCACGACGGCCGGGTCCTGCAGCGGCTCACCGGCGCTGCGCCAGTCGCTGCGGGCCGGCTCGAAGAGTCCGCGCAGGTCGCGGTCCCGCACCTGGCGACGTCCGCGAAACCGCCACCGCGCCGCGGTGCTCCGGCCCAGAGCCAGCACGGACCCGAGGTCGGCCAGCTCGGCCAGCGCGGCCCGGGGTCGCTTGAGTAGGAGCAGGAGCAGCGTGGCCAGCACCGCCCCGACGCACACGCGCAGCACGCGCCAGGGCGTGCTCCACAGCGAGCATCTGGCCAGCGCCACCTGGCGCATCCGGCGCCGGTGCCGGCTGGGCGAGGTCAACCCGAGTCCCGCGCTGCCCTGGGCCACCACGGCCTGGGGAGCCACCAGGACCCGGTGCCCCCGCAGGTGCGAGCGCCAGCACAGGTCGAGTCCCTCCGTGCCCTCGTCGAACGCCGGGTCGACCCCACCGATCTCGGTCAGGACGTCGCTGCGCACGAGCAGCCCAGGCAGCGGGAGCCCGACGACGTCGGTGCGGTCGTCGAACTGACCCTGATCGAGCTGGCCCGACCCGTCCTCGGCGACCGGCCGGCCGCCGCGGGTCAGCCGGTGCCCGACACCGAGCAGCGTCCGCGGATCGTCGGCCCGCACCAGCTTGGGTCCGACGACGCGGACCCGGGCGGAGCGCCGGGCCACGTCGAGGAGCGCAGCCAGCGCTCCGGGGCGCGGTCCGGAGTCGTCGTGCAGGATCCACACCCAGCGGGCCGGGTCCTGTGGGAGGTGCCCCATCCCGGCGCGGACCGAGACAGCCGCGGCAGAACCGGGGGCGTCAGCGCCGGTCGAGCCCGCGGGCAGGATCACGAGGGAGCAGGCCCCCGGCGGCCCCGAGAAGAGCGGATGCGCTCGGGCCGCCTCCTGCGCCTGCTGCGAGAGTCCCACAGCCACCACGACGTCAGGGCGTGGCCGCTGCTGCGCCAGCGCATCCAGCACCGGGTCCGGGGCCGGCCCGCCGGGACGCGCCAGGAGCAGCACACTCACCCCCTCCAGGGCGGCGCGACGCGGCGCCGGACTCATCAGCGTGGCGGAGTCGGTGACACTCAGACGGCGCGCTTCTTGAGCTTGCGCCGCTCCCGCTCGGACAGCCCACCCCAGATGCCGAACCGCTCATCGTGGGCCAGCGCGAACTCCAGGCACTCTGCTCTCACCTCGCAGCCGACGCACACCTTCTTGGCCTCCCGGGTGGATCCTCCCTTCTCCGGGAAGAACGCCTCGGGGTCGGTCTGGGCGCACAACGCGCGCTCCTGCCAGGACGCCCCCTCCCCGTCCACATCGTCCCCGGCCAACAACGTCAGCATCTCCATCCGGTGCACGACTCCTCCTCGACCTGCGCCGGCACGGGCATGCCTGGCGTCCAACCGGTTCCACTCAACACCTGAATTACACGCGTGTCATCCCGGTCCGTCAACCCATGATCTGGTAAAGACGCGGCGACCCCCGAGAATGGGACGATGCGGATCACAGTTCTGGCCGGTGGTGTCGGGGGCGCCCGCTTCCTCCGGGGGCTCGTGCACCACCTCCGAACCGAGCGGGGGGACGCCCGCTCACAGGTCACCGTCATCGGCAACACCGGCGACGACATCACCCTGCACGGCCTACGGATCTGCCCGGACCTGGACACCGTGCTCTACACCTTGGGCGGGGCAGTGGACGAGGTCCAGGGCTGGGGCCGGGACTGCGAGACCCACGCCGCCCAGGCCGAGCTGTCCGCGCTGGGAGTGGAGCCGCAGTGGTTCTCCCTCGGCGACCGCGACCTGGGCACGCACATCGCCCGCAGCCGCTGGCTGGGTCAGGGGGTTCCGCTGAGTGAGGTCACCTCCCGGCTGGCCACCCGGTGGGGCCTGCCCGAGCAGGGGGTGCGGCTGCTGCCGGTCACCGACACCCCCGTCGAGACCCACGTGATCCTCGACGACGGGCACGCCACCGAGCGGGCCGTGCACTTCCAACAGTGGTGGGTCCAGATGGGCGCTGCCGTGCCGGCCCAGCGGTTCGTCGTCGCCGGCCTGGACCGGGCGGTCCCCGCGCCCGGGGTGCTGGAGGCCGTGCGGGGAGCCGACCTGGTGCTGCTGCCGCCGAGCAACCCCGTGGTCTCGATCGGCATCATCCTGGGCGTGCCCGGGGTGCGCGACGCGCTGCGCGGCACCCGCGCGCCGGTGGTCGGGGTCAGCCCCATCATCGGCGGGGCACCCGTGCGGGGTCACGCCGATGCCTGCCTGGCGCCGTTGGGTGTCGAGGTCAGCGCCGCCGGGGTGGCCGGTCTCTACGCCGACTTCCTGGACGGCTGGCTGGTCGACGACGCTGACCGCGCGCAGCCGGTGCCGGCCGACAACCACCGGGTCCGCACCCGGGCCCGGGGCCTGCGCATGCGCGACGTGCCCTCGGCCGCCGGCATCGCCGGTGAGGCGCTGGACCTCGCCCTGGAGCTCGCCGCGGACGCCCCCGGAGCGACGGGCGCGTGAGCGAGAACACCGCGGTGACGATCATCCCGCTGCGCGGCATACCGGAGGTGCAGCGGCACCACGATCTCGGAGTGCTGCTGCGCGCGTCGCTGGACCGCGACGCCCTGGTGCTGCAGGAGGACGACGTGGTCGTGGTCTCCAGCAAGCTGATCTCCAAGGCTTGGGGCCTGCGCGTGCACGACACAGAGCGGGACGACGTGGTGCGCAGCCAGAGCCGCCGAGTCGTGGCCGAGCGGCGCGTCCCGACCGGCATCACCCGGGTGGTCGAGTCGGTGGCGGGCCCGGTGCTGGCCGCGGCGGGGATCGACGCGTCCAACACGGGCCCCTCGGGTGGCCTGCTGCTGTTGCCCGAGGATCCTGACCTGAGCGCCCGGGCGCTGTATGCCGCCCTGCTCAGTGCCTACGCGCCTGCTCCGCTGCCACAGATCGGCATCGTGGTCAGCGACACTGCCGGCCGGCCGTGGCGCCAGGGACAGGCCGACTTCGCGCTGGGCGCCTGCGGGGTGGCGGTCCTGGAGGACTTACGCGGCGAGCACGACGCCGACGGCCGCCGGCTGAGCGTCACCGCCCGCGCCCTGGCCGACGAGATCGCCGCCGCCGCCGACCTGGTCAAGGGCAAGACCGGGGGGGTGCCGGCTGCCCTGGTCAGGGGTCTGCCGCAGGGGACCGTGGGGGCTCCGGGACTCCCCGGAGCGGCACACCTGGTCCGGACGGGTCCCGACGACTGGTTTGCCCACGGTGCCAGCGAGGCCGTCCGCGCTGCGCTCGGGGTGCCGCCCGGCAGCGCCGCCGCCGACCGGGTCGGGGTGGCCGACGTGCTCCCCGAGACCGCAGAGGTCAAGATCTCGCGCGCCATCGCCCTGGCCCTGTGGGAGCCCACGGGGGCTGCGACTCCGGATGCGGTGCGGACCGGTGGCCACCCGGCGCAGACTCACCACATCCAGAATGCCGTGGAGGTCCACCCGGGCGAGCATGCCGTGGAGGTCAGCTGCACCGACCCCTACCAGCGAGGCCGCATCTGCGCCCGGTTGGAGGTGGCGCTGCACGCCGAGGGACTTGCGGGACTGTCCGTGCGCGCGGTCGACCCCTCAGCCCAGGGGTAGGTGGCGGCGGGGCGCCATCCGCGGTCCACGCCTCGGCCGAAAGGCGCCGGTGAGCTCCAGCAGTCGCTGGACGCGGTAGCGGTGCCCTGTCCACGGCGCCAGCAGGTCGGCCAGACCCGTGTCGTCGACCTCCCGACCGGTCAGCGCCCAGCCGATGTTCTTGGCCACGTGGTAGTCGCCGAAGCTCACCGCGTCCGGGTCGCCCAGGGCCCGCTGTGCGGTCTCCGCGGCGGTCCACACCCCCACGCCGCGCACGGACATCAGCCGGCGGCGGGCGGCCGCCGCCTCGAGGGAGGGCAGCTCCTCCATCCGTGTCGCCACCTCCAGCACCCGCATCAGGGTGTCGGCGCGCTGCGGACTGATGCCCATCTTGAGCCACTCCCAAGAGGGCAGCGCCCGCAGCCGCGGCACATCCGGAGGCACCCGCAGCCCCAGTGCCGCCCCGGGTCCGGGTGCCGGCGTGCCGTGCCGCCGGACGAGCCGTCGCCACCCGCCGAACGCCTCCTGCCCAGTCACCTTCTGCTCGATCACGGCCGGGACGAGGGACTCCAGCACCAAGCCGGTGCACGGCACCCGCCACCCGGGACGGCGCCGCATGGCCTGCTCCAGCACCGGGTGACGTGGCACGAAGCCGGTGACATCGTCGTCGGCCCCCAGCATCCGCGGCAGCCGGTCGAGCACGGTCTCGACCGCGGCGACGGAGCCCCAGGCGTGGGCGACGACCCGCGCGTCCCCGCGCTGCCCGGCGACGCGCAGCGTCAGCGGCCCCTGTGCCGTGCTGATCCCCCGCCACACCGCGCGTCCGTCGCTGTGCCACGCGGGGTCGCCGGCCCCGCGCCGCAGGGTCCCCCAGGTGGCCGCCACGTCGACCGGCCGCCCCGGGCGCCACTCCCGGCGACGAGCCGGCGCGGTGGCGTCGGCGAGGTCCGCGGCGGTCATGGCCACACCTTCGCACAGCCCGCTGCGCACCCCTGAGGCACCCGGGCGGTGCACTAGGTTGGGCGGGTGCACACCCCTGCCGACATGCTGGCCGCGCTGCTGGCGGACGACGCCACGCGCCCCGCGTTGACCTACTACGACGACGCCCCCGGCCCGTGCGCCGGTGAGCGGATCGAGCTGTCCCGCAAGGTGCTCGGCACCTGGGTGGCCAAGGCCGCCAACGCCCTGCAGGAGGGCTTCGACGTCCACCCCGGGTCGGTGGTGCGCCTGGACCTGCCTGCGCCACACTGGCGGCTGACCTACTGGGCCCTCGCGGTGTGGGCCGTGGGGGCGACGGTGACCCTCGACGCGCACGAGGGGGCCGACGTGCTGGTCACCAGCGAGCCGGAGTCCCCCGATGCGGACGACGCCGACGAGGTCATCGCGGTGGCGCTGCCCGCCCTGGCCCGCAGCTTCGGTGCCGACCTGCGCTCCGGTGTCATGGACGAGGCCCGCGAGATCGCCTCCTACGGTGACGACTTCACGGCCTGGGACGAGCCCGAGCCCACCGACCCGGCGCTGGTCGCGGGGGGGCGGCGCACGACATACCGGGAGCTGCTGGCCGACTCTGCCGGGACAACCGGGCGGGTGCTGGTCACCGCGACCGACCCCAGCACGGCCCTGCGCCAGATCCTGCACGTATGGAGCACCCTGGGCTCGGTGGTCCTGGTGCGCGGCGGTGAGCCGCAGCCCGACGACGAGCGGATGCGCTCCGAGGGGGTCGACCGGAGCGCGCCCCACGTGTCGCGCGAGGAGGGGGCCGACTAGAGTCCACGGGCATGGACAAGGTCGTCAGGAGCAGCACGGAGGCGCTGGACGGGGTCACCGACGGCATGACGCTGGCGGTGGGCGGGTTCGGGCTGTGCGGCATCCCCTCGGTCCTCATCGGGGGGTTGTTGGACCGGGGCACGAGCGACCTGGAGGTCGTCTCGAACAACTGCGGGGTCGACGGCTGGGGGCTGGGTCTGCTGCTCGAGGCCGGCCGGATCCGCCGCATTATCGGCTCCTACGTGGGGGAGAACAAGGAGTTCGCCCGGCAGTACCTCTCCGGGGAGCTCGAGGTGGAGCTGACCCCACAGGGGACCCTCGCCGAGAAGCTGCGCGCCGGTGGCTCGGGCATCCCTGCGTTCTACACCGCCACCGGGGTCGGCAGTCAGGTGTCACAGGGCGGCATGCCGTGGCGCTACGACAGCGAGGGCAACGTCGTGCTCGCCTCCCCCGCCAAGCAGACTCGTGAGTTCGACTCTTTCGGGCAGGTGCGCGACTACGTGCTCGAGGAGGCCATCGTCGCCGACTTCGGGCTGGTCCGGGCCCAGAAGGGCGACCGGCACGGCAACCTGGTGTTCCGGGCCAGCGCCCGCAACTTCAACCCGCTGTGCGCGATGGCCGGTCGGGTCACCGTCGCTGAGGTCGAGGAGCTGGTGGAGCCCGGCCAGCTGGACCCCGACGCCGTCCACCTGCCCGGCATCTACGTCCAGCGCGTGCTGCCGCTCACGCCGCAGCAGGCAGGCGACAAGCGCATTGAGCGCCGAACCACCCGCCCGGCGGCTGGTGAACACGACACGGAGGGCTGAGATGGCACTGACCCGAGAGCAGATGGCGGCCCGGGCCGCCCAGGAGCTGGCCGACGGCGACTACGTCAACCTGGGCATCGGCCTGCCCACCCTGGTGCCCAACTACGTCGCGGACGACGTCGAGCTGGTGCTGCAGTCCGAAAACGGCATCCTCGGGGTCGGTGCCTACCCGGTCGAGGGCAGCGAGCACCCCGACCCGATCAACGCCGGCAAGGAGACCGTCACGGTGCGGGCCGGCAGCTCCTTCTTCGACTCGGCCCTGAGCTTCGGGATGATCCGTGGCGGCAAGGTGGACGCGGCGATCCTGGGTGCCATGCAGGTCTCGGCCGGCGGCGACATCGCCAACTGGATGATCCCCGGCAAGATGGTCAAGGGCATGGGCGGTGCGATGGACCTGGTGCACGGCGCCAAGAAGGTGATCGTGCTGATGGAGCACGTGGCCCGGGACGGCTCGCACAAGATCGTGCGGGAGTGCTCGTTGCCGATCACCGGCCTGGCGGTGGTGCAGCGGATCATCACCGACCTGGCGGTCATCGACGTGACCGAAGAGGGTCTCGTCCTTCGCGAGCTCGCCCCGGGCGTGAGCGAGGCGCAGGTGCGCGAGCGCACCGAGCCCGAGATGCTCAGCGCCCTCGCAGACCCCACAGGAAGCCGGCCCCCCAGCTGAGGTGCATCGTGGCCAGGGCCGCCGGCACCCGCACCCGCACCGCAGCCGACTGACCTTGCGCGATGGCGACACCACCGACAGCCACAGCCACGGCATACCCCAGCGGCAGCACGCCGAACGGGGGCCACCACGGCGATCCCAGCGCACCCCCCACCACGAGCACCAGCGTCACCGGCGGTGCGAGGTAGCGCGGACCCAGGGCATTCTCGTGCTGGGTGGCCAGCCGGCGGCGCCACTGGCCGGTGGCGAAGAACTGCCGGGCCAGGGCGGTCAGCGAGCTGCGTGGCCGGTAGGTCACCCGGAGATCGGGGGTGAACCAGACCACCCCCCCGGCCTGCCGGATGCGCAGGTTGAGCTCCCAGTCCTGGGCGCGGTCGTAGGCGGGGTCGAAGCCGCCCACCCGCTCGATCCACTCTCGCCGGAACACTCCGGGGAAGACGGTCTCGGCCTCGCCCTCGCGGCCGCCTACCCGGAAGCGTGCCCCGCCCATCCCCAGGGGTGAGCCCATCGCCACGGCGATGGCCTGCTGCATCGTGGTGCGCCCCTCGGGCAGCGCCACCCCGCCGACGTTGGCCGCCCCGGTGCGCAGCAGGGTCGCCACCGCGGTGTCCAGATAGCCGGGTGGCAGCGCGCCGTGACCGTCGACCCGGGCCACGATGTCGTGCCGGACCAGCGTCATCGCCAGGTTCAGGCCGTCCGGGGTCCGCCCCGAGGGGTTGTCCACCACCACGACTCGCGGGTCCAGCTCAGCCATCTCCCGGGCCAGCCGGGGTGTGTCGTCGCGACTCGGACCGACGGCGAGGACCACCTGGATGCCGCCGGGGTAGTCCTGACCCAGGACCGAGCCCACCGCTTCGGCCAGGTGATCCGCCTCGTCGCGCACCGGCATGATGACGGAGATACCCGACAGCCGGTCAGGGGGCGAAGCGGCGGGCACGCTGGGCAGGCTACCGCGGCCTGCCTCCAGCACGGGCACAGTCACCTCATCTACTCTCTTGGGCGTGCCGCACCGACCCGAGGATGACTGGACCCGCCCGATGCCGCGCACGCGGCGCGGGCAGCCGGTCAACGACTGGGAGGTCGACGACCGCTCCGAGCGACAGGGGTGGCGCGAGGACGCGTGGGAGGACGATCCGAGGTATGCCGAGTCCTACGCCGGGGGGCAGGACTTCTCGGACGACGACTGGGACGGCTACCGGGAGCGCGAGGTCCCCGAGCGGGGCCGCAGCCGCACCGGCCCTGCTGGCCCGCCGCCGAGGGCCCCCCGCGGTCGAACCCGGCGTCCCCGCTACGGCGTGCGGCGCTTCCTGGTCGCGCTCCTGGTGCTCGTCCTGGTGTGGGTCGGCGGGACGATCTGGGCCCTGGGCGCCAGCTGGCAGGCGATCGAGCGGGTCGACGCCACACCGCAGAACCCCGATCGACCCGGGTCCGCAGCCGGCAGCAACATTCTGCTGATCGGGACCGACAGCCGGGAGGATCTCACCGACGAGGAGCGGCGGGAGTTCAAGACCGGCAGCACCGAGGGCGCCCGGGCCGACACCATCATGCTGCTGCACCTGGCCGGTGGTGGCGGTGACCCGACCTTGCTGTCGATCCCCCGGGACTCCTTGGTCGAGATCCCCGGCTCAGGGAGCAACAAGATCAACGCGGCCTACTCCGGCGGCGGTCCGGCGCTGCTGGTCGACACCGTGGAGCAGTCGACCGGACTGCCGGTCGACGGCTATGTCGAGATCGGCTTCGACGGCTTCGTCGACGTGGTCGGGGCCGTCGACGGGGTGCGCATGTGCCTGCCCGACCCGGTCGTCGAGGAGCGCAGCGACCTGGACCTGCCGGCCGGCTGCCAGGACCTGGCCGGCAAGGACGCCCTCAACTACGTCCGGATGCGCTATGCGGACCCCCGGGGTGACCTGGGGCGGGTGGAGCGTCAGCGACAGTTCCTGGCCTCGCTGGTGCAGCGGCTGACCGAGCCGAGCACCGTCCTGGTCCCCTGGCGACTGCACGAGGCCGGGACGGCCACCGGTGCCGCACTGCAGATCGGGGAGGACACCTCGATGTGGGAGATGCTCCGGGTGGCGCTGGCGATGCGCGACATCTCCGGTGACCAGGGCAACTCGGTCACCGTGCCGGTGGCCGACCCCAGCTACGTGGTGGGCGGGCAGAGCACGGTGCTGTGGGACGAGGCGGGGGCGCAGGAGCTCTTCGAGGCGCTGCGCACCGACGGGCCCCTCACCGTCGAGCCCTGAGGGGGACCTTGGACCCTGGCGGGCGGACAACGGGGATGGGAGACTGCAGGTGTCCCACAGCCCCCGGAGGTAACCATGGCAGCTCTGACCACTCGTCCCGTCGTCGTCGGCTACGATGGCTCGCCCCACTCGGAAGCGCCCCACTCGGAAATCGTGCACTGACTCAGCGCAGGCCGCGTCAGGATGTGATCAGATCTGAGGACTTCCCGGAAGCCGGATCCGGCTCGTTCTGGAAGCGGAAGCCGATCCCTCGCACGGTGACGATGTGATGCGGGTGGTCGACCTCGTCCTCGAGCTTGTGGCGCAGCACCGAGACGTGCATGTCGAGGGTCTTGGTCGACCCGCCCGTCCACGGGTGCCAGACCTCGCGCATCAGTTCCTCCCGGGTGACGGTCCTGCCCTCTTCGCGAAGCAGGACCTTAAGCAAGGCGAACTCCTTGGTCGTGAGGGACAGCTCCCGGCCCTCGACGAACGCCCGGCGGGCGCCGACGTCGATGACCACCGGACCATCCGCGTGTTCCCTACCCTCGGTCGGACGGCGCAGCAGGACCCGGACCCGCGCCAGCAGCTCGGCGAGCCGGAACGGCTTGGTCACGTAGTCGTCCGCGCCCACATCCAGGCCGACCACAATGTCGGTCTCATACCCGCGAGCCGTGAGGATCAGCACAGGGATTGTCACGCCGTTCTGCCGCATCCGTTGGCACACTTCCAGGCCGTCCATCCGGGGCAGCCCGAGATCGAGGATCACCAGGTCCGGGGTCTCCCGCTCGGCCCGTTCCAGGGCGGCGAGACCGTCCACTTCGACCTGCACCTGGTAGCCCTCCCTGCGTAGCGCGCGCGCCAGAGGCCCGGACAATGTGTCGTCGTCCTCGACCAGCAGTAGCTCCGTCATCGGTGTGGACCACCCATCCATACGCCCGTCCATGTCGGCATCATCCGATCCCCCTTGCGTCGTCGGTGCCCCAATCGTATACGCACAATTGGATCACGCAATGCCAAAGAGAGAGTCAAGTCCGCAGTTCTGAGGCGTGGCGGCACCCCTTGCCGGCTCTCGAGTGCCCACAGCTCAGCAGGTGCTGCACCATCACCACGCGCTACATCTCATTCGTGCCCTCGTAGATCCGAGTGATCAACGCGCGCGCTCACAAAGTTAAGGCCCGCATGGTGATGTACGACGGGAGCCCGTGAGTGCGTTTTACCCACTCACGGGCTCCCGTCCGCGGACGCTTCTGCTGGTGGCGACCAGTCGGGTCAGGAGAGCAGCGACGGCAGCCATTCGGCATAGCGGGCGTGGGCGAGTGCGAGCTGGTGCAGCTGGTTCGCAGGCTGGTGCCACGACTCGCTGCGGCTGGTGGATCGTGATGCCAAGCTCTTCCTGACACTCCCGGGCCAGTGCGGCCTCAGCCGTCTCTCCTGGCTCCGGATGACCTCTGGGCAGGTCCCAGCAATCAGGGTATGAAGCACGACGGGGATGCCGATGGCGCAGCAGCACGCGTCCCTGGTGACGCCGCCCTGCCGCCGCCACTTCATCCGGCATGTGCACTCCTCAGCTCATGCACCACGGCAAGCGGGCACGGCAACTACCGGATCCAGTTCGGTTGGGTGGACCAGCGTACCGGCTCCGTGTTCTCCAGGCCGGGATAGTGAACCGCCATGCCGCGCTCCGGCGCGAGTGACCACAGCTGCAGATCATCCGAGCTCGCCTGAGCCTCCCACGCCTCGCTCCAGGCATCCAGGTAGCGCTCGTAGATCGAGCGGACGCGGGTCGGTTCCGGTGGCTCCAGCCTGGCCGGACCCGTGACCCGAACCTGCCGCACGTCTGCCGGCGGGTCGAAGGTGGCGACCATCGCCGCCACCTCATGACCGTGCTCAGCTGCGGTCAGGAACGGGCTGGGTCGCACGCCCGAAGTCGGAGTGTGGAACCAGAAGCGCCCCTCGGCCAGCTCGAACCACATGGTCGCCAGGGCCGGTCGCCCTCGTGGTGTCACGGTGGCAACACTCGCGGTATGGCGAGGCTCGCGCAAGAAGCCGGGAATGTCGAAGGCGGCGCTCACCCTCTGAGTGTCCCAGCGCTCTTGCAGGGCGCCCACCTGACATCGCCCTTACTTGGACAGAAGCGCTCGTGCCATGACCACGCGCTGAATCTGGTTGGTGCCCTCGTAGATCTGGGTGATCTTGGCGTCGCGCATCATCCGCTCGACCGGGAAGTCCTTGGTGTAGCCGGAGCCGCCGAGCAGCTGCACGGCGTCCGTGGTCACCTCCATCGCGACGTCAGCGGCATAGCACTTGGCCGCGGCACCGAAGAACCGAAGATCGGCGTCGTCGCGCTCGGACTTGGCCGCCGCGACGTAGACGAGCTGCCGGGCCGCCTCGAGCTTCATCGCCATGTCGGCGAGCATGAACTGCACCCCCTGGAACTGGGCGACCGCCTGGCCGAACTGCTGCCGCTCCTTGACGTAGCCGACCGCGAAGTCCAGCGCCCCCTGGGCGATGCCGACAGCCTGCGCACCGATCGTGATCCGGGTGTGGTCCAGGGTGCGCAGCGCGATCTTCAGGCCCTCCCCGGGTGCGCCCACCATCCGGTCGCCCGGGATCCGGCAGTGCTCGAAGAGCAGCTCGCGGGTCGGCGAGCCCTTGATGCCCAGCTTCTTCTCCGGCGGCCCGAAGGCGAAACCCTCGTCGTCCTTCTCCAGCACGAACGCACTCACGTTGCGCCCCCGCGGCCCGTCCGGGTCGGTCACGGCCAACACCGTGTAGAACTGCGACACCCCCGCGTTGGTGATCCACGACTTCTGCCCGTCCAGCACGAACGAGCCGTCGGACGCCTCGATGGCCTTGCACGTCATCCCGGCGGTGTCGCTGCCGGCCCCCGCCTCAGACAGGCCGTAGGAGAACATCGCCTCGCCCCTGGCCACCGGAGGCAGGTAACGCGACTTCAGCTCCTGCGATCCCGCCAGGATCACCGGCATGCTGCCCAGCTTGTTGACGGCCGGGATCAGCGAGGACGACGCGCAGACCCGGGCGACCTCCTCGATCACCAGGCAGACGGCCAGGGCGTCGGCACCGACGCCGTCGTAGTCCTCGGCGATGTGCGGGGCGTGGAAGTCGGTGGCCACCAGAGCGTCGTGTGCCTCCTGCGGGAAGACCCCCTCCTCGTCGACCCGGGCGGCGTGCGGGGCGATCTTGGCCTCGCTGACCGATCGCACGGCCTCCCGCAGCGCCTGGTGGTCCTCGGAGATCTGGAACAGGTCGAAGTCACTCACCCCCCACACTTTACTGCTCAGTAACCGGGCGTCGCGGCCTGCCTCGGCCCCGCAGGGCCGGGAGGACCTCGCTCTCGAACAGCTCCAGGCCCGACGTGTCGTAGGCGGCCTCGACGAAGTAGGTGATGGCGTAGGTCATCCCCGCCCCCGCCAGCGCACGCAGACTCTCGACGACCTGCTCCGGGGTGCCGACGGCAGGTCCGCCGCGCAGGCCGGCCACGACCTGGTCGGCCTTCGTCTCGGTGAGCCCGGCCCGCAGCGCATGGTCGCGAACCCACCCGAACCGGTCCTCGACCTCCGCCTCGGTGGAGCCGATGACCACGTTGTAGTTGGCGCTGCGCACGATCTCGCCGTAGTCCCGGCCCACGTCGGCACAGTGCCCCGCGAGCACCTGCGACTTGTGCCGGAACCCCTCCGGCTTCCCGTCGAAGTTGGTGTAGTCGGCATACTCCGCCGCGAACCGCAACGTCTTGCGCTCACCCCCGCCGGCCACCCACATCGGTATGCCGTTGCGCGGCGAGCCGGGGTGGCTGGTCCCCTGCAGGGGCTGCGGGTGGCAACGTGCACCGTCGACCTGGTAGTGCTCGCCGGCCAGGTTCGCCGACCCGGTGGTCCACATCTGCCGGAAGATCTCGACCCCTTCGCGCAGCCGGGCCAGCCGCTCCCCCGCCCGCGGGAAGCCGTAGCCGTAGGCGCGCCACTCGTGCTCGTACCACCCGGCGCCGATGCCCATCTCCAGGCGACCCGCCGAGATGGCGTCGACGGTCGCGGCGACCTTGGCCAGGTAGGTCGGGTCGCGGTAGCTCATGCAGGTGCACATCTGGCCCAGCCGCACCCGCGAGGTGACCGCGGCCAGCGCAGACATCAGGGTCCAGGCCTCATGGGTGGCGTGCTCACTGGGCTCGGGCACGGTGTGGAAGTGGTCGTAGACCCAGATCGACTCCCAACCGTCGTGGTCGTCGGCCCGGCGGGCGAGGTCGGCCAGCACCCCCCACTGGTCCTGCGGGTCGATCCCGACCAGGTCCATCCGCCAGCCCTGGGGCACGAACAGTCCGAAGCGCATCGCCCTATCCTCCTCGCGAGCGCAGTCGCTCGCCCTTGGCGTGGGCCTGCCGGCGCAGGTCCTCGGCGAAGTCCGTCAACCGCTCCCGCAGCACCTGCGCCTGGTCGTCGGTGCCCGAGGCCAGGATGCGCGCGGCGAGCAGACCGGCGTTGCGGGCTCCGCCGATCGACACGGTAGCCACCGGGATGCCCGCCGGCATCTGCACGATCGAGAGCAGCGAGTCCATCCCGTCCAGGTGCTGCAGCGGCACGGGCACGCCGATCACCGGGAGCACGGTCACCGCGGCCAGCATGCCCGGCAGGTGTGCGGCTCCGCCGGCCCCGGCGATGATCACCCGCAGTCCGCGCTGCGCCGCCCCCTGCCCGTAGTCGAGCATCTCGGCCGGCATCCGGTGGGCGGAGACGACGTCGGCGGCATACCGCACCCCGAGGTCGTCCAGGACCAGGGCTGCCTGCTCCATCACCGGCCAGTCACTGTCGCTGCCCATCACCAGGGCGACCTCGACGCCGAGGCCCTCACTCATCGATGACTCCCTGCAGGTAGTCGGCGGCGTGCCGAGCCCGGGCGCGCAGCTGCTCGAGGTCGTCACCGCACACCGTCACGTGGCCGATCTTGCGTGCTGGCCGCACCCCCTTGCCGTAGAGGTGCACCCGCAGACCCGGGTCCCGGGCCAGCAGGTGCCGGCAGGCGGGGTAGAGCTGCGGATGCTCGCCGCCGAGCACGTTGGCCATCACGCTCCACCGGTCCCGAGGCCGGGTCTCCCCCAGCGGCAGGTCCAGCACGGCGCGAAGGTGCTGCTCGAACTGGCTGGTCACCGAGCCGTCGATGGTCCAGTGCCCGCTGTTGTGCGGCCGCATGGCCACCTCGTTGATCAGGTATGCCGGGGCACCGGCCGCGCGGGCCGCCGCGCTGACCTCGAACATCTCGACCGCGAGCACCCCCGTAACCTGCAGCTCCCCGGCAATCCGCAACGCGGCCTCGGTCGCCGCCGCAGCCAGCTCGTCGTCGAGGTCGGGGGCCGGCGCCAGCACCTCGGTGCAGATGCCACCGCTTTGCACGGTCTCCACCACCGGCCACGCGGCGGCCTGTCCGCTGGGGCTGCGGGCCACCAGCACCGCCAGCTCGCGGCGGAAGTCGACCGCCTGCTCCAACAGGATCCCGTCGGCCAGCGGCCCGGGACGGCCGACCTGCCCGAGCCAGTCCGCCAGTTTGTCGGCCCGGTGCACGACCCGCACTCCCTTGCCGTCGTAGCCTCCGCGCGGAGTCTTGGCCACGAGCGGCCAACCCACCCGCTCACCGAAGTCGTGGACCTCCGCGGTGGTGTGCGCCGCGGCCCACACGGGGCACGGCAGCCCCAGCTCGGTGAAGCGGGCGCGCATCGCGAGCTTGTCCTGGGCGAAGACCAGCGCCGCCGGGGAGGGGTGCAGGGGGACGCCGTCGTCCTGCAACGCCTGCAGCACCGGCTCCGGGACGTGCTCGTGGTCGAAGGTCACCACGTCGCAGTGGCGGGCGAACGCCCGCACCTGCTCGACGTCGGTGTGATCGCCCACCGGGCTGGAAGGCACCACGAGGGCCGCGGCCGCCGTCGGCGACTCGGCCAGCACCGACAGCGTCAGCGACAAACCCACGGCAGGCGGCTGGCACATCCGGGCGAGCTGCCCGCCCCCGATGACGCCGACGACCGGGAAGCCGCCCTCGGCTCGGCGGGGCAGGGTCTCGGTGCCGGTGTCCACGCCGACAGAGCCTAGCCCCACCCGCACGACGTATCCTGCCCCCGTGTCCCCTGCCCAGCCGTCCCTGCTGCGGCGCGCCCGCTCGATGGTGGACAGGCTGCGACACGAGGTGGGCAAGTTCGGCGCCGTCGGTCTCACGGCCTTCGCCATCGACACCGCCATCTACAACGTGCTGGTCTTCGGCATCCCGGGTGCCGGGTCCGCCGGAGTCATGGTGGAGATGCCGTTGCGGGCCAAGATTCTGGCCACCTGCATCGCCACCGTCTTCTCCTGGCTGGGCAACCGCTACTGGACCTTCCGGCACCGGCGGCGCGGGCGCAAGACGCAGGAGTTCGTCTTGTTCTACGTCTTCAACGCGCTCGGACTGTTGATTGCCCTGGCCTGCCTGGGCTTCTCCCGCTACGTGCTGGACCTGCACAGCCAGCTGGCCGACAACCTCAGCGGCAACGGCGTGGGCCTGGTCCTGGGCACGCTGTTCCGCTTCTGGGCCTACCGCACCTTCGTCTTCGCCGAGACCGGCGAGGGCCTCACCGCAGACCGGTCGGGCGCTCAGCGGGCCGGTGTCATGGACACGTAGAGCGCGAACACCGCCGGGCTCGTCTCGGCCAGCTCCAGCCGACCGCCGAAGGACTCGGCCGTCGCCCGAGCGACCGCCAGACCCAGGCCCGTGCCGGCGCCACTGGTCACCGCGCGGTCGAAGATCCGCCGGCTGAGCTCGGGGTCGATGCCCTCGCCCTCGTCGCTGATCTCGATCAGGGCCGAGGGGCCGCTGCGGCAGGCCGCCACCCGCACCCGGCCGGCCCCGTGCTGCAGCGCGTTCTCGACCAGGGTGTTGAGGATCTGGGAGATGGCTGAGGCACTGGAGCGCACGATCATGGCCCGTTCGGCGCCGACCACGATCGAGCGGCCCACCGCCTCGAAGGCCGGGGTCCACTCCGCCTCCAGCCCCGCCAGGACCGTGTCCAGCGACACCGAGCGCCCACCGTCGGAGTGCCCGGCGCGGGTCCGGTGCAGCAAGTCATCGACCACCCCGGCCAGCCGCTCGGTCTGCCCGATCGCCACGTCGGCCTCGATCTTGGCCTCCGCCAGGTCGTCGGTATGCAGGATCTCGTCCAGTCGCATCAGCAGGGCGGCCAGCGGGGTGCGCAGCTGATGTGAGGCGTCGGCGGCGAAGGACCGCTCGGCGGACAGCGACCGGTTCAGCGACTCGTGCGTGCGATCCAGCATCCGCCCGACGGTGTCGACCTCGCCGACCCCGGTGTGCCACCCCCCGTCGGACCCGGACTGGCCCCCGCCCTGAGAGGCGTAGCCGCCGGAGCCGAACTCATCCGCCCGCTGGGCGAGCCGGTTCAGCGCACTGGTCAGCACCCCCAACGGCCGAGCGATGAGCACCAGCGCGACGACGGTCGACAAGGCCAGAGTCAGCGCGACCACGAGGAGCAGCCCGGCCACCGGCCAGGAAAGCGGCATGAGATCCAGCGCGTAGCGGTCGGGCGCCAGTCTGCGCAGCACCACCACCAGGAGCGCGCCCAACACCAGGGCGATGCCCGAGCTGGATAACGCCACCCGCAGGGCCAGTCGCCGCAGCAGGTGTCGCACGGTCGGAGCAGGCGGTGGGGTCAGTGCTCCGGCTCGTTCTGGAATCTGAAGCCGACCCCCCGCACCGTCACGATGTGGCGCGGGCTGTTGGCGTCGTCGCCCAGCTTGCGGCGCAGCACCGAGATGTGCATGTCCAGGGTCTTGGTCGAGCCGAACCAGCTGTCCCACACCTCGCGCATCAGCGCCTCCCGGGACACGACCCGCCCTTCCTCACGGGTGAGCACCCGCAGCAGGTCGAACTCCTTGGCCGTCAACGACAGCTCCTGGCCGTCGAAGAACGCCCGGCGGGCTTTGATGTCCATCGTGATCGGACGGTCACCGACCTCCTGCGGGTCGGTGCCGCGGCGCAGCAGGGCGCGGACCCGGGCCAGCAGCTCGGCGAGCCGGAACGGCTTGGTGACGTAGTCGTCGGCGCCGGCATCGAGGCCCACGACGGTGTCGACCTCGTCGCCCCGCGCGGTGAGGATCAGGACGGGGGCGGTCAGCCCCTCCTGGCGCATCCGCCGGCACACCTCCAACCCGTCCAGGTAGGGCAGCCCGAGGTCGAGGATGACCAGGTCAGGGGTCTCCTCCTCGGCCAGCACCAGGGCGGCGCGGCCGTCCGCCCCCACGTCCACGACATATCCCTCGCGGCGCAGCGCGCGCGCCAGCGGTTCGGAGATGGTCTCGTCGTCTTCGGCAAGCAGTACCCGGGTCATGGTGCGATCATACGTATACGATCCTCATACGTCTGGCCAACGCGGCCGACGCCTCTCGGCAAAAGCCGATACGCCCTCCTGGCGATCAGCGGAGAATGCCGTGGTGCGCCACGCGGCATCCTCCACCTCCAGACCGGTCGCGAGGTCGACGTCGGCCCCCAGCCGCATCGCGCGCTTGGCGCTGCGGATCCCGACCGGGGAGTGACCGGCGATCAGCGTCGCCAGCTCCAGCGCACGGTCCCGGGCGCTGCCGGCGGCCACGACCTCGTCGACCACACCCAGGGCCGCCGCCTCCTGCGCGGGCACCCGGCGCGCCGTGAAGATCAGCGACGCCGCCCGCGACCAGCCCACCCGGCGGGTGAGCAGCTGGGTGCCGCCCCCGCCGGGGATCACCCCCACGGACACCTCGGGCAGGCCGACCTGCGCACCCTGCCCCGCGACGATCAGGTCACAGGCCAGGGCCAGCTCCAGGCCCCCGCCGAGGGCGAAGCCCTCGATCGCCGCGAGCGCCGGCACCGGCAGGGCCAGGACCCCGCCGTAGGCGCCCCGGGTGATCACCCGCTGCGCCATCAGCTCGGCGTCGCTGAGCCCGTTGCGCTCCTTGAGGTCGGCGCCCACGCAGAAGGCCCGCTCCACAGCGCTGCTGAGCACGACGGCGCGCACACTCCGGTCGTCGGCGAGCCGCCGGGTCGCCGACGCGATCTGCTCGGCGAAGGCGGTGGAGATCGCGTTGAGCGCCTCGGGGCGGTCCAGCACCAGCTCGACGACGTGGTCGCCCTCCCCGTGCCTGGTCTCGCGCAGCATCACCGGTGTCGTCATGCACCGCAGGGTATGCCGACCAGCCGAGCGTCGCGATCAGTCGGGCCGCACGTGCACGACATCGCCGGCGTGGTGCACGCTTCGTCCCTCCGGTCCCTGGACCACGAGGGCGCCGGACTCCTCGACGTCTGCGGCGCGGCCCTCGACGCTGCGCCGCTCGGGCAGCTCGATGCGCACCTGCCGACCCAGCGTGCGGCACTGCTCCCGGTATGCCGTGCGCACCGCCGCCGGGTCCCGGTCCAGCTCGGCGAGCAGGTCCGCGAGGTGCGCCAGGTAGTCGGCGACCCAGGCCTGCCTCGTGCCCTCCGGCAGCTCCTCTCCCCCGCGCGCCAGCCGCCACGACGTGACCGGGCTCAACGGAGTGGTCACGGGGAGCTGCTCGCGCGTCTGGTCGATGTTGAGCCCGGCCCCCACGACGACGGCGGGCCCCGAGACCTGGGCCAGCACACCGCATACCTTGGACCACCGGCCCCGCTCGGGCACCAGGACATCGTTGGGCCACTTCAGCGCGACCGGCACGGCACACTGGCTGCTGCCCACGGCGCGCAGCACCGCGAGCCCGGTGAGCGGCGGCACCCACCCGAGCACCTCGGGGGCGGGCGCCGGCAGGGCCACGCTGATCGCCAGCGCCGTGCCCGGTGGTGCCGACCAGACCCGGCCGCGACGACCCCGGCCGGCGCTCTGGTGCTCGGCGACGACGACCCGCCCGGGCACCGGGTCCGCCAGCAGGTGGGTCTGGGTCGAGTCGATGCTCCGATGCCACTCCGGGCGCGCCCAGCGGTGTGCATCCATCCGGTAAAGACTAGGTTGTCGGGCATGAGCGACTCCAGCACCGGATCCGAGCCGGACCTGCGCACGACCGCCGGCCGGCTGGCGGACTACCGTCAACGGATCGACGAGGCAGTGCACGCGGGCTCGCAGCGCGCCGTGGAGAAGCAGCACGCCAAGGGCAAGCAGACCGCCCGCGAACGGATCGAGCAGCTGCTGGACGAGGGCTCCTTCACCGAGCTCGACGAGCTGGCCCGGCACCGGTCAACCACCTTCGACCAGCAGGCCAACCGGCCCTACGGCGACGGCGTCGTGATCGGCTACGGCACGGTCGACGAGCGCCCGGTGGCGGTCTACGCCCAGGACTTCACGGTGTTCGGCGGTTCGCTCGGCGAGGTCTTCGGCGAGAAGATCGTCAAGGTGATGGATCTGGCGATGAAGGTCGGCTGTCCGGTCGTCGGCATCAACGACTCCGGCGGCGCCCGGATCCAGGAGGGCGTGGTCGCCCTGGGGCTCTACGCCGAGATCTTCCGGCGCAACGTGCACGCCTCCGGGGTGATCCCGCAGATCTCGCTGATCATGGGCCCGTGCGCGGGCGGCGCCGTCTACTCCCCGGCGATCACCGACTTCATCGTGATGGTGGAGGAGACCTCGCACATGTTCATCACCGGGCCCGACGTGATCAAGACGGTCACCGGCGAGGACGTCAGCTTCGAGGACCTCGGCGGCGCCCGGTCGCACAACACCCGCTCGGGGGTGGCGCACTACTGCGCGAGCGACGAAGCCGACGCCATCACCTACGTCAAGGACCTGCTGGCCCACCTCCCGCAGAACAACCTGGAGGACCCGCCGGTCTTCGACGCCGACGTCGAGATGGAGGTGACCAGCCACGACGAGGAGCTGGACACCCTCGTGCCGGACTCGCCCAACATGCCCTACGACATGGCGACGGTGATCGAGCACCTGCTCGACGACGGCGACTTCCTGGAGGTGCAGGCGCTGTTCGCGCCCAACATCGTGGTCGGCTTCGGCCGGATAGAGGGCAGCTCCGTCGGGATCGTGGCCAACCAGCCGATGCAGCTGGCCGGCACCCTCGACATCGACGCCTCCGAGAAGGCCGCCCGCTTCGTGCGCACCTGCGACGCCTTCAACATCCCGATCGTGACCCTGGTGGACGTGCCCGGCTTCCTGCCTGGCACCGACCAGGAGTGGGGCGGCATCATCCGGCGCGGCGCCAAGCTGCTCTACGCGTATGCCGAGGCCACGGTCCCCCTGGTCACCGTGATCACCCGCAAGGCCTACGGCGGGGCGTATGACGTGATGGGCTCCAAGCACCTGGGCGCCGACGTCAACTTCGCCTGGCCCACCGCGCAGATCGCGGTGATGGGCGCCCAGGGCGCGGTCAACATCCTCTACCGCAAGCAGCTCAGCGACGCCGCTGCATCCGGCGGGTCCGAGGCCGTGGACGCGGAGCGGCAGAAGCGGATCAGGGAGTACGAGGACACCCTGGCCAACCCCTACATCGCGGCCGAGCGCGGTTATGTCGACGCCGTGATCGCACCGTCGATGACCCGGGTGCAGGTGATCAAGGCGCTGCGCACGCTGCGCTCCAAGCGGGCCAACCGACCGCCCAAGAAGCACGGGAACATCCCGCTGTGAGCGCCGACCCGCAGCCGGATCCGCCGGTGGTCACCGTCACCGGCGGCGCGACCCCGCCCGAGGTGGCGGCGATCGTCTCTGCCCTGGCCGCCCTGCGCGCAGACGGGGCCGAGCGCGCCGCGGGCAGCCATGCCCGGCGCTCACTGTGGAACGCCCGTGCGCGAGCGGCGCGGCCCCGGCTCTCTCCTGGTCCCGGCGCCTGGCGCGGCTCTGCCCTGCCGCGCTGACCAGGACTCTCGGGCGACCGGCGGCTCCGTCGGACGCCGAGTGCGGCTCAGCCTGATGCCTTCAAGCGCCGAGCGACGAGATCGCTCAGCTCGGCGTGATGAGCCCGGTCGAGGCACTCGGCGTCCAGCACGGCCCGGGCTGCGTCGAGGTCACCCATGAACGCGCGGAACGTTGTGCGCACGTCGATCCCGTGCCCTGGTGCCCCCGACACGACCACCTCGTTGCCTGCCCGCACCTCACCGGGTGTCTGGACCGCCAGGTAGGCCCCGCTGCGGCCGCGGTCGGTGAACCGCTTGACCCACCGCGCCTCGCCCATGTGCCCGGCGAAGGTCCGGCACGGGATACGCGGCCCACAGACCCGCAGCACGACGGTGTCACCGACCTGCCAGCGCGAGCCGATCACCGCGTCGTCGACCGCCAGGCCCGAGGTGGTGAGATTCTCCCCGAACATGCCGTCCGGCAGGTCCCGTCCGAGCACGCCCGCCCAGTGGTCCAGCTCCTCGCGCGCCACCGCATACACCGCCTGGGTGTCCCCGCCGTGATCACGCCGGTCGGCGATCCCGTCGCCCACGACCCCGCTGCCCAGGCCGCCGGACTTGCTGCCGGGCGCCCGCAGCTCGGCGGTGCCCACGGGGCGCTTGTCGATCGCGCTGCGGCCGATGCCCGCGTGCGCAGCGTCCACGACCGGGCCGGCGTTGACCGATCGGATATGGGCGGCGATCACGGTGCCCAACGTAGTACCTTCACCTGCGTGAGCGAGCCCATCCGCCCCCATACCGAGATCGACCGCATCGCGGAGGCACACCTCGACGCGGAGATCGAGCTGAGCCCGTTGCTGGCCACCTACCTCGGGGTGCCGGGACACGACGAGGCGATCGACGACCTGAGGATCGAGCGGACCCGCGCGGTCGTGGCGCTGGCCCGGCGCACCCTGCAGACCCTGACCGACGTCGAGCCGAGTGACGACGTCGACAAGGTCACGGTCGCAGCCATGCGAGAGCGACTCGACCTGGACGTGCAGCTCGGTGAGCGGGTGTTGAACGGCACCGACCCCGTGGCGCTGGACGTCATCGCCTGCCCGGTGCAGGAGGTGCGCGACGTCTTCGACCTGATGACCAAGGAGTCCGCGGGCGACTGGCAGACGATCATCACCCGGCTGCGGGCTGTGCCGGTGGCCCTGGAGCAGTACGCCTCGGCACTGCGATGGTCGGCGCAGCGGGGCGCCGTCGCACCGGTGCGGCAGGTGCACAAGGTCGCCGAACAGTGCCGGGACCAGACCGGCGCGGACAGCACGTATGCGGTGCTGCTCGTCGAGGCGGAGGATGCCGGGATGGGCGCGGGGTTGCGGGAGGAGCTGGCCGAGGCCGCGGCCGAGGCGTGCGCCGCATACGGACGGCTGGCCGGGCTGCTCACCGACGAGCTGGCGCCCCAGGCGCCGGAGTCCGACGCGGCCGGGGTCGAGCGCTACCGGCTGCTGTCGCGCGCCTTCCTCGGTGCGCAGATCGACCTCGCCGAGACCTACGCCTGGGGGCAGCAGGAGCTGGCTCGGATCACCGAGCTGATGGAGCAGACCGCCGAGCAGATCCGGCCCGGCGCGAGCGTGCACGAGGCGATCGAGATCCTGGATGCCGACCCGCGCTATCAGCTGGCGGACACCCAGGCTCTGCTCGAGTGGATGCAGGGGGCCGCGGACGAGGCGATCGAGGCCTTGGCCGACACCCACTTCGACGTCCCCGCGCCGGTCCGTCGGATCGAGTGCATGATTGCGCCGAGCCAGACGGGGATCATCTACTACAGCGGTCCCTCGGAGGACTTCTCCCGTCCCGGCCGGATGTGGTGGTCGGTGCCGAAGGGGACGACGGCGTTCAGCACCTGGCGTGAGCTGACCACCGTCTACCACGAGGGCGTCCCGGGTCACCACCTGCAGATCGCGCAGACCGCCTACCGCTCACAGCTGCTCAACCGCTGGCGCCGGCTGGCCTCGTTCACCTCCGGGCACGCCGAGGGCTGGGCGCTCTACGCCGAGTGGCTGATGGCCGATCTGGGCTTCATGGACGACCCGGGTATGCGGATGGGCCTGCTGGACGGCCAGTCGCTGCGAGCCGCGCGAGTCGTGATCGACATCGGGGTGCACTGCGGGTTCGAGGCACCGGCCGAGGTCGGCGGTGGGGAGTGGACCTATGACAAGGCGTGGCAGTTCTTGGGCGCCCACGTCAACATGGATGAGGGCTTCGTCCGGTTCGAGCTCGACCGCTACCTCGGCTGGCCGGGCCAGGCGCCCGCCTACAAGATCGGCGAGCGGCTCTGGCTCGAGCTGCGTGACGAGGCGCGGCGAACTGAGGCCGCAAACTTCGACCTGAAAGCCTTCCACCGTCGCGCCCTGGACATCGGTGGCGTCGGCCTCGACACCTTGCGCGACGCGCTCCTCGGTCGGCTCTGAGCGTTGCTCAGCGCTTGTATGTCGGCTGCTGTTGCGGCTGCTGCCGGCTGAACTCGCCACCGGCGCGCCCACCGAACGGGCGACCGTGATCGGCATACTCCTCCCGGGAGTACGCCACTGACCATTCACCCAGCTGGATCCGGGATCCGGTGCGCAGCAGCTGACCGTCGGGCACCTCGCCGTTGACCCGGGTCACTCCGGCAGCGCTCGTCGCGACCAGGACATACTCGTCGCCCTCGTGCTGGCGGAGCACCTCGGCCTGGTGCGGCTCGAGACCGGACAGCACGAGATCGCACGAGGGGTCGCTGCCGATCGTCGAGGTGCCTTGCTTGAGGTAGAAGACCCGGCGGGTCACCCCGACGACCGGCGCCTGGCCGACGGAGAAGACCAGCCGAGGTCCGCCCCCGCCGAGAGGGTCGTGCGTGGTCCGGGCGACCCGCCGCCGGACCCGGAACATGGGCGTCGGCGGCCACGGCGTGGCGGGGGGCAGCAGGTCACCCAGTCCCATCTTGCTGCCCCGACGGCGAGTGCGCACCAACCTCACCACGCGGGACCAGTCGTCGATCCGCACGTCCCGCGACCGGGTGGCCAGCCGGGTCAACAAGGATGCACGCACGGCCCCGACGGTGACCAGGGGTCCCTCCCGGTCGCGCAGGGTGAGAGTCAGCCCCTGCTTGGCCACCTGTGCTGCGGCTGCCCGCCCGGAACGCACCAGGGTGCGTCGCGTCCCACCCGGTATGCCGGGACTCACCGCGGACAGATCGTCCAGCGTGACGTCGACGTGCGGACCGTCACCCGTGACGGTCCCGCTCACCATCGTCTCGCCGTCTTGAGCAGTGGGTGCCTGAGCCGAGAAGCGCAGGTCGGCGTGCAGCCGCAGCTGGTGTGTCACAGCAGGTCAGGAACGCATCGGGTCAGCACCCGACGACTCGTCGTCGCTCGTGGTGATCCGCAGGGTGCCGTCGAGCTTCCAGGTCGCGCGCGGGGCGTCCGGGCCGGTGTCCCGAGGCACCTCGACGGACATGTCGACGAAGCTGTAGTTGATGGCCGCGCCGCGGCCGGTCAGGTAAGCCCACAGGTCCTGGCCCAGGTCGGTCCAGGAGACGTTCTGTCCGCCGCTGGCGGCGGGCTGGCTGTGCTCCGTGCTGGAGGTCATGGTCGATCTGCTCCCTACGTCGATTTGTTTAGGACTTATTATGATCCACCCATCGTAATTCTTCCGCAACGGCACCCCCCTGGGCCGATAGGGTCCGGCTGTGGTAGCCCTCGTTCTCGCCTCCGCCTCCCCTGCTCGGTTGAGCACTCTGCGCCGGGCCGGGGTCGATCCCGACGTGGTCGTCTCCGGGGTCGACGAGGACGCGGTCCTGCGCTCGGTCACCGAGGAGGCAGGGCCGCCTGCGCTCGCGCAGGTGCCGCTCATCCTGGCTCGGGCCAAGGCTGAGCACGTCGCCGGTCGGCTGCAGCACTCAGGCAGGGTGCTGGTGCTGGGTTGCGACTCCGTGCTGGAGCTTGACGGCGAGGTGCACGGCAAGCCCGGCGACCCGCATACCGCCATCGCTCGCTGGCAGGGGATGCGCGGCCGGTCCGGCGTGCTGCACACCGGGCACTGGATCGTCGAGCTCGACGGCAATCCCGTGGGCCGGGCGGTCGGGGCCACCGCGTCGACCACGGTGCACTTCGCCGACCTGAGCGATGCGGAGATCCGAGCCTACGTCGACACCGGTGAGCCGCTGCAGGTCGCTGGTGGGTTCACCGTCGACGGTCTCGGCGGGCCCTATGTCACCGGCATCGAGGGTGACTACCACGCCGTCGTCGGAGTCAGCCTGCCGCTGCTGCGCGACCTGCTCGCCGAGCTGGGTGTCGCCTGGCACGAGCTGTGCGTCTCGGGCTGACCCTCGCACCCCTCCCCGACACCTCCCCCTCTCCGGCACCAACATCGATGGCGCATGGCGGTCCACACCCCTCGCGCGCTCCGTGCTTCGTCCACAAGAGTGTGTCGCGCCCAAGTTTCACCCACCAGCCGGTTCGAGGACGTCAAGCGCAATCGAACCTGTGTACTATGCTGATGGGTATCGAGGTTGCTCGGCTGATTCGGGTGATCGACCCTGGCGAAGGTGGTGGTGGACGTGTCGGTGATGGATCAGGAGGGTGTGCCGGGCACGGGGACGCCGAGTCTTTGCGACGTGACCGTCGGCTTCGACGCCTCGCAGTGGACCAGCGAGCAGCTGATCGCGTTCCTCACGCGCTCCCCGCAGCGGGTCGCGCTGGACCAGGTGGCGCAGGGTCTGGGTGGGTTGGGCCTGCCGTCGGGGGTTGCCGATGCGGTGCTGGCGGTGGTGACGTCCGCGGCCGCGCACCAGGGCGGCGCTGCCGGGGAGAACGGTGCTCAGGGGGAGTCCGTGACGGCCCGGGTGGCCTCGACGGAGGCCATCGGTGATGACGCGGTGCTGGCAGCGGCGCACGGGGCTCGGGTGTTGCAGGGCTTCGCCGCGGGTGCGCTGATCGACACTGCGCGCACTCTGGCGGACCGGACCGGACCGGGGCCGGGCTCGGCCCGTTCGCCGACGCTTCCTTCGACGCCGGATGGACCATGAGCACCCTGCTACACGTGGCGAACGCAGACTTCGACCTCGCCATGGCCGAGATGGTGAGAGCAGACGCTCCAGAGGTTCGGCTCAGTGGAACAGAAGTCGACGTGGCCGGCCAGAAGGAACTGCACTGTCCGTGGGTCGTGCCGCACACCGCAGTAGTCTCCCCAACCTCTGGCGTGGTCACTCCGCTGCGGAGCAGGCGCCCGTCAGACCGGGGGGATGCCGCGGTGCCGGGTGGAGAAGTGCCGGTCCCGTCGTAACGCGTAGCGCA
>NZ_JBPCKQ010000246.1:0-5158 GCF_051004135.1 Ornithinimicrobium sp. | reverse complement strand
TCCGATCGATCGCTATGTCGCGCTGCGCGAGCAGCGGATGCCGATCGTCCTGGTCAACGGCTGGCGGGCGGGCGTGCCGGCGCACTTCATCTCCCACGACGACCGCACCTCCATGCACCTGGCGGTGCAGCACCTGCGCGACCTCGGGCACACCCGGATCGGCTTCGCGACCGGCCAGGCTCGCTACGTGCCCGTGCAGCGGCGCATCGAGGGCTACCGCGAGGCGATGCAGGGCGCCGTGCCGCAGACCGAGCTGGACTCGTTGGTGCAGACCACGTTGTTCAGCATCGAGGGTGGCTTCACCGCCGCCCGCGAGCTGTTCGAGCAGGGCGTCACGGCGGTGGTGTGCGGGTCCGACCTGATGGCGCTGGGGGTCATCCGGGCCGCGCGACAGGCAGGACTCGACGTCCCTCGCGACCTGTCGGTCATCGGCTCCGACGACTTCCCGCTCGTCGGCTTCACCGACCCGCCGCTGACCACGATCCGCCAGGACGTGCTGGGGATGGCCGAGGCCGCCGTCACCTCGATGCTCGAGGAGATCGCCGGTGAGGACGTGCGCCACCGGGAGTACCTCTTCGCCCCCGAGCTCATCCTGCGCCGTTCG
The DNA here is from genome assembly GCF_051004135.1 of Ornithinimicrobium sp. Classification (GTDB taxonomy): domain Bacteria; phylum Actinomycetota; class Actinomycetes; order Actinomycetales; family Dermatophilaceae; genus Ornithinicoccus. Next base: position 4,554 of record NZ_JBPCKQ010000246.1, on the reverse strand, counting down.
ACCGCCGCGGTGGGACGGGCGGCGCAGGGCTAGGGCCCGCTCAGGGCGCAGCGTCGGTCACTGGTCGGCGCGCTGCCGGAGAAGATGCTCCAGGAGCTCGACGACGTCATGCTCGCCGGCGACCCGGTGCTGGGCGCGAGTCTCTCCCTCGCCGACCTTGATGGTCACGTCGGTGGACCTCAGCTCGGCGAAGGCGCGCTCGTCGGTGACGTCGTCGCCGGCGTAGAGGATCGCCGTGGCCCCGAGCTCGTCGGCGAGCTCGAGCAGCGAGGCGCCCTTGCCGGCCTCCGTGACCGACATCTCCAGCACGTTCTTGCCGGGGGTGGTGCGCACGCCGTCGTGCTCGGCAGCGATCTGCTCGCCATCCGTGGTCACGGCCCGCGCCGCGTCGCCCGGCATTCCGCGGGTATGCAGCACGACAGCCGAGGGCTTGTGCTCCAGTCGGGCCTCCGGGTGACGATCGACCAGCTCGCTCAGGTCGTCGACGAGGGCGCGCAGCCGGCTGGTGTCGTCGTCACTGAGGCTGTGCTCTGCATCGGCGATCGAGGACTCCGCTCCGTGTGAGCCGATGAGCACGAGGGGGTGACTGGCCCGGGTGAGCTGCAGCAACGAGCTGAGATCGCGGCCGGACACCACCGCTACCGTCACGCCGGGCAGATCCGCGAGCGCGTCGAGCACTTCCAGGGCCCCGGCCACGGGACGCACCTCCATCGGGCGGTCGCCCAGCGGCGCCAGGGTGCCGTCGAAGTCGACCCCGACGACCACGGAATCCCGGGTCGCCAGCCGATCCAGTGCTGCGCGCAGTGCCGCGTCCACAATGCCTCCTCGTCGACCAGTGACAGACGGGCCGCCGCAGTTCAGTGCCGAGTGGGCTTGTCCGGGGCGAACTCCAGAGCCTCAAGGTAGCGGGTGGCCCAGACCTGCACGTTGTCGGTGCGGACCTTGCGGCGCAGGGCTCGCATCCGCTTACGCTTCTCGCCCGGCCCGTCGCGCATGGCCCGAAGGATCGTCTGCTTGAGCCCGACGATGTCGTGCGGGTTGCACGAGTAGGCCGCCCGCAGCTCCTGGGCGGCTCCGGTGAACTCGCTGAGCACGAGGGCGCCGCCGTTGTCGTGCCGGCAGGTGACGTACTCCTTGGCGACGAGGTTCATACCGTCGCGGATCGGGGTGACCAGCATGATGTCGGCCGCCTGGAACATCGCGGCCATCTCGTCGCGGCCGTAGGACTGGTGCAGGTAGTGCACGGCTGTCCCACCGATGGAGGAGAACTCGCCGTTGATCCGGCCCACCATGCCCTCCACCTGGCTGCGCAGGTGCCGGTATGCCGCGACCCGCTCGCGGCTCGGGGTGGCCACCTGCAGGGAGGTCACCTTAGGCGGAGCGATGTCACCGTCCTCGTAGAGCTCGCCGATTGCCCGGAGCCGGTGCCGGATGCCCTTGGTGTAGTCCAGCCGGTCGACCCCGAGCAGCACCGTCTCCGGGTCGCCGAGCTCGCGGCGGATCTCCTTGGCGCGGGCCCGCACCTCGGGGGTCTTGGCCAGATTCTCCAGACCCGCGAAGTCGATGGAGATCGGCACCGCGGCCGCCCGCACCATCCGGGCGTCGGCACCGAGGTGGCCGTCGTCGGCGCCCTGCCAGAGCACCACGTCGCCCTTGCTGGTGGCGTCGAGCAGCTGCCGGCAGGCCCGGACGAAGTTGCCGGCGTCAGCGCTGCGCTGGAAGCCCAGGAAGTCGGCGCCCAGCAGCCCGCGCAGCAGCTGCTTGCGCCAGGGGAGCTGGGCGAACAGCTCGACCGGGGGGAACGGGATGTGGTTGAACCACCCGATCCGCAGGTCGGGACGCAGGTCGCGCACCAGGGCAGGCACCAGCTGCAGCTGGTAGTCGTGCACCCAGACGGTGGCCCCCTCGGAGGCGACGTCGGCCACCGTCTGCGCGAACCTCTCGTTGACGGTGCGGTAGGCGGACCACCAGCGGCGGTGGAAGGTCGGCTCGACAATGACGTCGTGATAGATCGGCCACAGCGTGTCGTTGCTGAAGCCCTCGTAGTAGTCGCGCACCTCGGCGGCGCTCAGCGCGACCGGGTGCAGCTGCAGACCGCTCTCGGCGGTGAACGGCTCAGGAGCCTCCCCGGTCTCCCCGGCCCAGCCCACCCACGTCCCCTCCCGGTCGCGCATGACCGACTCCATGGCCGTGACCAGACCACCGGGGCTGGTCTTCCACTGGGTGGTGCCGTCCTCGGCCACCACCCGGTCCACCGGCAGCCGGTTGGCTGCCACGATGAGCTCGGTCCGCTCGCCTGTCTCAGGCATAGCGCCCTCCTTCTTGGGGTTGCCCCGACTGTAGGCCAGGGGTGGTGGCTCCGCGGACCGAGCACGCTCCCCGGTCCGCCCACCCGGACCGACGCCCAGCGATTTCCCAGCCGCAACGGCATACCGTGGGACCCGTGAGCACCGAACTGTCCGGCGCGGGCGGCGCGCCCCGCTATGCCGGCGGCTACCTGCTGGGGGCCAAGCTCGGCGAGGGGGGCATGGGTGTGGTGCACCGGTCGCGGACCCGGGACGGGAGCGACGTCGCGGTCAAGGTGCTGCGCCCACACATCGCGCACGACCAGCACGCCCGGGAGCGGCTGCGCCGGGAGGTGGCCACCCTCGAGCGAGTCAGCCACCCGCGTGTCGCCTCGGTGCTGGACGCCGACGTGGACGGACCGGCGCCCTACATCGTGACCGAGTTCGTGCCCGGCGCGCCGTTGGACGCGGTCGTCGCGGAGCAGGGACCGCTCTCGGCCGAGGCGCTGGTGCGCCTGGGCCGCGGGCTGTCCGAGGCGCTGGGCGCGATCCACGGGGTCGGCATCGTGCACCGTGACCTCAAGCCGGGCAACGTGCTGATGGCGGGGGACGAGCCGGTGGTGATCGACTTCGGCATCGCGCAGGTCTCCGAGGACGTCCGGCTGACCATGACAGGAATGGTGATGGGCACGCCCGGCTACCTGTCGCCCGAGGTGGTCGAGGGCGGCTCGGTCACGCAGGCCACCGACTGGTGGGGGTGGGCGGCGACGCTGTCGTTCGCCGCGAGCGGGCAGCCGCCGTTCGGGCGGGGGCCGATGAGTGTGGTGCTGGACCGGGTGATCCGTGGGCGCACCCAGCTGAGCGGGGTCGACCCGCAGCTGCAGCCGCTGCTGCTCGCCGCGCTGCAGCCGGATCCGTCGCAGCGTCCGCCGGCGTCGGAGGTGATGGCGGCGCTGGAGGCGTATGCCGAGCACCGGCCGGTGACCGACGAGCTGACCCGCGTGGTGCCCGTCGCGCCCGCCGCTGCGGACCGGCCCCCGGAGACGCCCGACGCCCCGTGGGTCGTGGGCTCCCCGCTGGCCGACCCGACCCGGGTCCAGCCGATGGTCGACCCGACCCGGCAGCAGCCGGCGGCCCCTCCGCGCAGAGCGCCGCAGCGGTCGTGGGCCCCGGCCGCGCCCTACCTCGACGATCGTGGGCGAGGCCCGGCCCCCGGCGGCGGCACGGCATACCCCGCCGGCCCGGGGAGCACGGCATACCCGGCTGGCCCGGGGAGCACGGCATACCCGGCTGGCCCGGGGAGCACGGCATACCCCCCTGGCCCGGGCGGCACGGCATACCCCTCCCGAGGGGGTGACCCCCGGATCGGGCGACCGATGCGCACCGGCACGCTGCTGTCGCTGTTGTTGCTGTTCGTCGCGATCGCGACGGTCGCCCCGCTGCTGGCCTGGGGACTGCTGGCGATCTGGTCGGTGCTCGGGCGATGGGTGGACCGCACGATGACCGGCCTGGTGCTGCGGCGGCACGGGACCGGACCACGCGGCAGCGACCTGCCGATGACCATGCTTGGGGCACCGTGGCACCTGCTGACCGCGGTGCTGAGCACGGCCCTGGCCCTGCTGCTGCCCCTGGCCTTCGCCGTCTCGGCGACCGTGCTGGCCAGCTACGGCATCGGGCTGCTGAGCGAGACCACGATGGGTGTCGAGCATCCGGTGCCGGTGGCCGTGGGTTGGTTTCTGGGCGTGCTGACCGCGTGGTGGGGGCCAGGTGGCATCTCGGTGCGGCGGGGGTCGCGCACGATGATCCGCGCTGCTGTGCCGGCCGGGCTGGCAACTCAGGTGGCCGTCGCGTTCCTCGTGGCCGGGGGAGCGGCACTCGGCACCTGGTCGGTGCTGGAGGGCCAGGACGTGTCGTGGTGGCCCACCGACTCGACTCGGCCACCGTTCGTCGACGGGATCTGGCCGGGCGTGCTCCAATGATCACGATTTGGCGACTTTGATCACGGAGTGATAACGGCTACCGTGTGCGGGTCCGTTGAGAACGCCATCCGGAGGAAATCCATGGCCTATAGCGCGGATTTCCACGCAACTGGTTCGGGCAAGGTTCGTCTTGTTGGGTGGTTCGGCGCGGGTGGGTGCGCCACCCGTGTGAGTGGTGAGTGACGCACGGCGGAGGGCCGCGGGTGCCGGCGGGGGCTTGTGGTATCTGATTGTTGAATTGCAGCCCTGTAGTTCGAAACTGCGTCGGTCAGGGTTCAACTGAGGCCGCC
>NZ_JBPCKQ010000245.1:0-8417 GCF_051004135.1 Ornithinimicrobium sp. | reverse complement strand
TCTCCTTCTACTCTGAGAACCCATTGACTTTCCTCCGTCTCCACCGAAGTGGGCACGCTCCAGGAGGCACACGGAGCAAGTAGGCGGTCTCCTCGAGGGCGGCGTACTCGACCGCGGACACCAGTACGGCGTTCCCGCGACGAGAAGGTGATCTCCACCGCGACGCGGTCGTTGTCCACCTTCTCGATCAATGGGAACAGTTGCTTGCGCGCCTCGCTCGCGGTGATGGACATCCCAAACTCCTTCGGGCAGTCGTACAAGATTACGGTACCATTCTGGTCAATCCGGAGCGGGCACTCTCGAGAACCTCGCAAACCACCGCTCCTGGCGCTCAGGGTTCGTCGGCGGGCGAAGGGTCGGCGGCGTCGAACCGCTCGACCCAGCCCTCGGTGGTGCGCCCCTCAGCACAGTCACGCGGGGTCGAAGTCCCCTGTCACCCGCGCGGGATTGTCGATGAGCATGTGTCGTCGGTCGGCTCCTCGAGGCGGTCGCGCGACTGCTCCCTTCTCGGCATCATGTCCAGCGAGGGCAGGATCTGCGCGCGCCACACGTCGCCGATGCGGAGGAGCTCCTCCACCGGGTCGAAGTGGTCGTCGACGCGTAGGTCCATGTAGGGGTACCTCTCCCGCGCGTAGACCTTGATCGCGGCGGACTGGCGCCCTCGCCGGTCGCCCCCCGCTCGCTCGCCTGCCTGGAGCGCCGCGATGAGGCGCTGGGGGAAGTCGACGTCGGCCGCACCGACGAAGCTGTCCGCCATCGCATCGAGAACCTGCTCATCGGTCAGCATGTTGCCCTGCACGGAGTAGCCCGGACCCGTGTGATGCCCGTAATGGTCAGCGCACTTCGTGCCGCTGTAGGCGGCTGAACCGCCCCGGGCGTCCACGATGCCGAGCTGACGCAGGTCACGGCCCGGGTCCGCCGCGATGAGCTCGGCGAGCGTCTGCTCGGCGGCGAGCCCAGCCTCGAGGAGGTCGAGCCCGTCCAGACCGAGGTAGGAGTTCGTCCACGACTGAGTGACCACGGCTCCCACACCGGAGGCGACGAACGGACACACCGAGCCGACAGCCGGGACGGCGGTGGCGATCGCGACACCGAGCATGCCCGTGTCCGGGCACCGCGCCGCGATGGAGAAGGTCATCCAGCCCGCCGGTCCGCCGAGTCCTCGCGACCCACGACACCGTGCAGGTGGCAGGCTGCCCGGACGTCTTCACCGACCGGCTGCAGCGCCGGGTCGACCGCAGGGCAGGGCTCGAAGACATCGGGGCAGCGGGTTCGGAAGTTGCACCCGCTCGGCGGGTCGAGCGGGCTGGGGACGTCCCCGGTGAGCACTATGCGCTCCCGGTGCCTTTCATGCACCGGATCCGGCACGGGTACGGCGGACAGCAGCGCCCGCGTGTAGGGATGTTGCGGATCGCCATACAGCCGCTCGGCCGGTCCTTCCTCGACGACGCGGCCGAGGTACATGACCGCCACACGCTGGCTGACGTGCTGGACGGCCGCCAGGTCGTGGGAGATGAACAGGTAGGTGAGACCCAGATCCTGCTGCAGCCGGGAAAGCAGGTTCATCACCTGGGCCTGGACAGAGACGTCCAGGGAGGCGATGGGCTCGTCGAGCACGATCAGGTCGGGCTCGACCGCCAGTGCTCGTGCGATCGAGGCCCGCTGCAGCTGTCCACCGGACAGCTCGTGCGGGTGTCGACGGAGGAACTGCGGCCCCAGCCCTACCATCTCCAACAACTCGGAGACGCGGCGGCTCCTGGCCTGCTTGCCCTCGTGCAGCCCGTGGACCTCCAACGGCTCCCGGACGCTGGAGGCGATGGTACGTCGCGGGTTCAGCGACGCGTACGGGTCCTGGAAGACCATCGTGATCCGCTGTCGCAGTGCCCGGAGCTCACCCCGTCCCCCCCCGGTGACGTCGACGTCGTCGAGAAGCACCCGGCCGCCACTTGGCTCGACCAGCCGCAGTAGGGCCAGACCGGTCGTGGACTTGCCGCACCCGGACTCTCCGACGAGTCCGACGGTCTCGCCGCGACGTACCGTGAGGTTCACCCCGTCCACCGCCTTGAGGTGCCGGGTCTCACGCCGGAGGCCGCGCCCGCCCTTCACCGGGAACCACACCCGGAGGTCGCGGACGGTGAGGATGTCATCGGTCATCGGACACCTCCTTCCGGGCGGTGTCGTAGAAGCTGCGTACACGGTGTCCCGGCCGTGCCTCCCAGACCGGGGGTGGCTCGTTCTCGCAGCGCCCGTCGGCGCGGACGGTGCAACGATCCCAGAAGCGGCAGCCGGGTGGCATCCGAAGCGGGTCTGGGGGCAGGCCCGCGATCGTGGAGAGCTCCTCGCCGCGGTCCCCGATGACCGGCAGCGCGCCGAGCAGCCCCCGGGTGTAGGGATGACGGGGGTTGGCGTACAGGTCGTCGACGGCGGCCTCCTCGACCACCTGCCCGGCGTACATCACCGCAACCCGGTCCGCGATCCCGGCGACGACGCCGAGGTCGTGAGTGATCCAGACGACGGCCATCCCGAGGTCTCTCTGCAGCCGCGCGAGGAGCTCGATGATCTGCGCCTGGGTTGTCACGTCCAGTGCGGTGGTCGCCTCGTCGGCGATCAGGACCTTGGGCTCGCAGGCGAGAGCGATCGCGATCATGACCCGCTGGCGCATGCCGCCGGAGAACTGGTGTGGATGATCTTCGAGGCGGTCTCTTGGCGCGGGGATGCCGACCAGTTCCAGCAGGTCGACGGCTCGGTCGCGAAGCTCGCTCCCGCGCAGTCCGAGGTGGTACTCCATTCCTTCGGTGAGCTGGCGGCCGACCGTGAGGTAGGGGTTCAACGACGTCATCGGGTTCTGGAACACCATGCCCAGCTCGCGTCCTCGGCTACGCCGACGCTCCTCCTCGGGCAGGGCCAGGAGGTTGCGGCCTCCCATGATCGCCTCTCCCTCGACCCGCGCCGGCGGTGTGGGCAACAGCCCCATCACCGCAAGCGCGGAGACGCTCTTGCCGCTGCCCGACTCCCCGACGATTGCGAGGGTCTCACCCGCTCCGACGTGCCAGTCGACGTCCTGGACGACTCTGGCCTTCCCGCGTCGCGTGCCGAAGCCGATGGTCAGGCTCCGCACCGCGAGCACGGCGTCGGCCTCGTCACCGCTCACGAGTTCCCCCTCGACTCGATGACGGACCGTTGCTTCGGGTCCAGGGCGTCACGTGCCGCGTCCCCGACGATGTTGAAGGCCAGCACTGTCAGGAAGATGGCGAGGCCGGGAAACACACCCATCCACCAGGCCTGCTCGATGAACCCTCGGCCATCGAACAGCATCTTGCCCCACGACGGCTGCGGGGGTTGTACGCCAAGACCGAGGAAGGACAGCGCCGCTTCGGAGAGGATCGCGAACGCGAGGCTCAACGAGGTCTGCACGATGATCGGCGCCAGCACGTTGGGCAGGATGTGCAGCCGGAGGATGCGTACGTCGGACGCGCCGACCGAGCGCGCGGCACGGACGAAGACCTCCTCGCGCACGCTCAGGACACTGGCGCGCGTGATGCGGGCGAAGATCGGGGTGTAGACGACGCCGATGGCGATCATCGCGTTCGTGATGCCCGGACCGAGCACCGCGAGGATCGCGATGGCCAGCAGGATGGCGGGGAACGCGAACAGCATGTCCATCAGCCGCATCACCACGGCGTCGACACGACCGCCGTAGAAGCCGGCGACGAGCCCGAGGGTCACCCCGGCCGCGAGCGATATGCCAACTGCGATCACGCCCACCTGCAGGGAGACCCTGGCTGCGATGAGCACCCGGCTGAGAATGTCACGGCCGAGCTCGTCGGTGCCGAACCAGTGCTCCCGGCTCGGAGGCTGCAGCCGGTTCGCGACGCTGAGCTCGTTGGCGCCGTACGGCGCCAGCGTGTTGCCGAAAAGCGCTGCCACGACCACCCCCGCCAGCACGAGGATACCGACGACTGCCAGCTTGTTGGCCAGCAGCGCCCGTAGCGTCTGGAACCTCTGCTCCTCGGAGGGCAGCTGGGTGGCCTCCGTCGCAGGCGGGGCGGCACCCGTCTCGTCAGGCGTCTCGGGTGCGTCCCGTGTCTGGTCTGTCATCGGTTCTCGATCCTGGGGTCCAGCGCCGCGTAGAGCAGGTCGACGAGGAGGTTCACCAGCAGGAATATCACCGCGAACATCAGCACCGCTCCCTGCATCACCGGGTAGTCGCGCGCCTGGACCGCGTCATACGTCAACCTGCCGAGGCCAGGCCACGCGAAGATCACCTCCACGACCACAACGCCGCCCAGCAGGGTCGCCAGCTGGACACCGAAAACGGTGACCACGGGCACCAGTGCGCCGCGGACGACGTGTCGCCGCAGGACGACCGTGCGCGGCAAACCCTTGGAGTGCGCGGTGCGGACATAGTCCTGGCTCATCGACTCCAGGACCGAGGATCGCACGAACCGGGTCAGGATGGAGCCGGAGACCACGCCGACGGTGAGCGCAGGCATGACGATATGCGTGAGCCAGCCCACGGGGTCCTCGGTGAAGGACACGTAGCCCGACGGCGGCAACCAGCCGAGGGTGCTCGTGAGGAGCAGGATGAGCAGGATGGCCATCCAGAAGTCCGGGATGGAGACACCGATCTGGCTGAAGACCGTGGAGATGTAGTCGGAGAGCTTCCCCGACCTGATCGCCGAGACCAGCCCCAGTGGGATGGCGATCAGCAACGCGATCAGCAACGACATCCCGGCCAGCGAGAGCGTGGCGGGCAGTCGTTCGAGCAGCGTGTCGGTGACCGGCCGACCACTGCGGAAGCTGACGCCGAGGTCACCGGTGAGCGCGTTGCCGAGGTAGGAGAAGTACTGCACCAGCAGGGGGCGGTCCAACCCGGCCCGTTCGCGCAGGGCCTCGTAGGTGTCCTGGTCGAACCTGGTTCCGAGCGCCACGCGCACCGGATCTCCCGGCACCAACTGCATCAGTCCGAAGACGATGATGCTGACGCCGAGGAGCACCACTGCGGCCTGGCCGACCCGGCTCAGGACGTAGCGGGTCACGGGGTCAGTCCCCCAGTGAAGCTTCGTGGAACCGAATCGCTCTGTCAGCCCTGGCGGTGTATCCCTTCAGGTCCGGTGACCAGCCCTGCACTACCTCGGGGTTGTAGAGGTATGTGTAGCTGGCTTCGTCCACGATGATCTTGACCGCCTGGTCGTAGAGGTCCTTGCGGGACTCTTGGTCGGTTTCGGTGCGGGCCTCGTCGAGCAGCATGTCCACCTCCTGATTCTGGAACTTCTGGTAGTTGTTGCTTCCCGAGGAATGGTGCTGGGAGTAGTAGAAGTCATCCGGGTCGATGTTCCCCAGCCAGCCGAGCATGAAGGCATCGAAGTTCCCTTGGGACTGCTGGTCTAGCCAAGTGGCGAAGTCCTCGGTGCGGATATTGAGCGTCACACCGACGGCGTCGAGCTGCGAGGCCATGACCTGCGCTGCCTGGATGGTCTCCGGGAACTCGTTGGTCACCATCATGTCCACCGTCAGGTTCGTCGCGCCGGCCTCTTGCAGCAGCTGCTTCGCCCGGCCGGGATCCTGCTCGAACGGCGCATAGTCGTAGTACCACTTGCTGGTCTCGGGGATCGCGGTCTGGTTCATCGTGGCCAGTCCGAACTTGGCGGCCTCGGTGATCGACTCGCGGTCAATGGCCCAGGCCAGCGCCTGCCGCACCCGCGGGTCGTCGAAGGGCTTACGTGCCTGGTTGGTCGCGAAGTACCAGTAGTCGTTGCTGGGGACCCTTCCGATCTCGATCGAGTCCTGACCCTCCAACGACGCCACCTGCTGCGGTGGCAGGTTGTCAGTCCACTGCACCTGGCCGCTCTGCAGGTTGGCGAGAGCGACACTGGGCTCGGAGACGAACGTGTAGCGCACCGACGCCAGTCCGGGGGCATCGCCCCAGTAGTCCTGGTACGCCGCCAGCTGGATTGAGTCACCGGAGGTGTAGCTCTCCATCTTGAACGGTCCGGTGCCGATCGGATTCCGGGTGACGGCGCCGCTGGTGACGTTCTGTTCGTGGACGATCGCCATGCCCTTGAAGGCGCCGATCTGGGCCAGCAGGCTCGGTGTGGGCCGCTTGAGCTTGATCTCCACGGTCAGGTCGTCGGTGGCCTCGACGCTCTCGATCGCCTCGAAACGGTAGGAGTTCGCCAGCTCCTCGTCGATGATCCGGTTGTAGGAGAAGACAACGTCCTCGGCGGTGAGCGGGTCGCCGTTGTGGAAGGTCACCCCGTCACGGAGCTTGAAGGTCCAGGTCAACTGGTCGTCGCTGGTCTCCCAACTCTCGGCCAGGGCCGGCACCATGTCGAGGTTCTCGTCCGGCTGGACGAGGGTGTCGTATACGTTCTCCAGGACCTGGAACGACGCGTAGGCGGTTGTCTTGTGCGGGTCGAGCTGGTCCGGCTCCGCCGCGATCGCTGCGACCAACTGGCCGCCTCCACTGCCGTCGGCATCCCCGCCGCCCCCTCCGCCCCCGTCGACATCGACGCCGTCCCCACCGCTGCACGCCGTGGCGACGAGCAGCAGCGTCGCTGCGAGTACGGTCAGTCGAGTCCTGAATCGCATGCAGAGCCCTTCCGGCGGGCGTCAACGTGGATGAGCCTGGCTTCAACCGTATGACGGCCCGGAGGCGAGGTCAATATTCGGGAACGCGATATCGACCCCTGAGACTGAGGTCTTCTCACCAGGGGTGGGGTCGTGGGGCTCGTGTGACGGGTGTGACCTGCGGTGTCGGCGTGTCGTGACGTAGCCGTGGGGTCCTCAGGACTCCTGACATAGGGGGTGCGGTTGGCTCCGGGATCAGGGGTCTGGCCAGCAAGTTCGGGTGTTCGGGTGCTTGGTTTCCGCCCTCATTCATGCGATAATTACTGCATGATATTCGACGCATAGTGGGGTCTGGGACGATGAGCGTGATGACCGCCCAGCCCCCGCTGCCCCTAGTAGGTGGCTGGTGTCGAACGGCCGTGAATGGGCGCTGGCCTGATCGTTTGGGCGGCGCAGCCTCAGACCTCCGGAAGTGGGGCTTCGTGTAGTGGTCAAGGGAATGGTCATGGTTGTACCCAGTGGTAGCGCCCGCAACCCGCCGAGGACGAACCGGGCGGCCGTCAGTGGCACGGCAACCGGCAGGGTTGCGGCCTGGATGGTCAGGTCGGACCGGGTGGTGCCGGCAGCTAACCGGCCCAGGCCGTGCGCCAGCAGCGCCGCTGCCTCTTCACAGGATACGGTCCCGCTGTCCAGGGCACGCAGCAGTCCGCCGGTGACCAGGAGGGTGTTTCGCCCGGTGGCGCCGACGTCCAAGCCAGATGCGGCCGGCAGGACGCGGACCTGGATGCCTGCCGGCCAGTTCCCGGATGCGGAAAGGTCAGTGACCACCGGCGCCAGTAGTCGGTCCTGCTCTGGGGTCGTCTTGTGGGCGCCTCGGAGTAGGCGGGCAGCGGTCGACTCGCACAGGCCGGTGGCCACGACCAGCACCGCCACCATGCCCAGGCCCAGCCCGAGCCCGGCCCAGGCCGGCACCAGCGGGCCGACCACGAGCAGGATCGCGACCGAGCCCAGCACCTGCGGCGCCGTGGCCGCCCCCTTCATCGCGGCATGTGTCATCGCCGCATTTGCCATGACCGGTCAACTCCTCGACGTCCGACGTGGCCCCAAGTTGAAGCCGCCGTGCTGCCCAGTGTGAACTCACCCACCGACACAGTGCGTTAGATGCAGTAGCGCCGACCCTTCAGCCTGGGCGTGTTGTGCGCACCACACGCTCTGTGTCTCGCCTATCACGTGCATGAGCCTCGGCGTCATCCACAGAAGTCGGTCTCGCTCTGGCGCAGGCGTGGCCAACCGTGAGCTGATCGAGGCACAGACCAATTGTCAGCGAGCACAGGAGGACCAGGTGAGCCCCGAACACGAGGAGGCGATTGAGAGCGTCGCGATCGTTGCGCGGCTGCTGGACCGCGCCAGCCTGCGCTACCACCAGACCCGCAGTGACCTGACCGGTGCCTTCCTGGCCTCGGGGGCGTTGCTGGCCAGTGAGCATGCCCTCTGGCTGCTCCCGGGCGGCAGTGACCCTTCGGCTGGGCCGACGCCCGTGGCCCAGGACCCGGTCGAGCTGGTTCGGGCAGCCGAGGCGGTGTTGGACCAGCTGCCCGGGCGTGCCTACACGTTGGTGCCGGGACTGGCCGGTCTGGTGGCTGACGTGTGTGGGTTGCTGCGCGATTGCCAGGCGACATGAGCAGCACCGAACTGTTGCTGCACGACGCTGACCGGCTCGTCCGGCGGGCCGCCATCGACCGGGACCACGCGAGCACCGTGCGGGCGTTGGTCACCTGGCCAGAGCTGGTCGAAGCCGTGCATGCCCTGGTCACCTCCCAGCGGGACCAAGCAGACCCGGCAGTGAG
>NZ_JBPCKQ010000244.1:0-14942 GCF_051004135.1 Ornithinimicrobium sp. | reverse complement strand
TCGCCTGGCCGGTGGGGCCGGGATGCCACCCCAGGCACGAGCCGACAGATCAACCTAAAGGCACGAAAGCCGGTCGTTCCAAGAGTCAGACCCGACCCGGGATGGCATGCAACTGATCATCGCAGTCGTTCTCCAGTGGGGTGTGGTTCGCATGTTGAGCTCCTTCGATGGGGGAGTCGGCGGCCACGACCGGCGCGCACCAGGTCCGGACAACAAAATCAGCGGGCGACCCCCGAGGGGGTTTTCGTGGACGCAGTGGTCGTCGGGGGCGCGGACAGGCGAATCCGGACCCAAGGGGAGCTGTGCCCCACGGCGGCGGCCAGTCGGCTCAGCGACCAGCCCTGAGCGCGGCGCTCGGTCAGCCAGGTGTGTATGTCGGCAGCCCCCACCCGGCGCGCCGCAGCAGCCTCGTGGGTCACGGCGCGGGAGCGCCTGGCCGCGGCGCTGTTGCTGCCCGCCGCCCGGGCCTCGATGCCGGCGGCCCGCACTTCTTGACGCAGCCGTGCCCGGCCAAGGCCCGTCTGATGAGCAAGGTCATCCAGGCTCGCTCCCTCGGAGTAAGCACAGCGCAGGAAATCGTGAAGGCTGGGTTGGCCCCGTTCGGCCAGCCGTCGGGCCAGCTCTTGCTCGCGTCGGGCGGCGACCGTCCTGCGACCCTCAGCGAGCGCGGCGGTAGCCCTCCGCCTGTCGCTTCGCGATGGTGGCCGACAGTGGGGTCGACGTCAACGGTTGGGTCGTGCACAGGCCCATCGCCAGTCGGTAGGTGTCGGCGGTGTGCCCGTGCGCGCGGACGTGGGCGCCCAGCGACACGTACCACCGGCCGCACAGGTGGCAGCACAGCCGCGACGTCCCCTCCTCCGCGACCAGCTCGCCATGGGGTGCGTGCAGACCCGTGCCGTCCGGCAGCGACCACAGGTGCAAGTGCGATCGCGAGATAGGCGTCATCGACCTGGACCCGCATGCGTTGTCACTGACCTGCCCCTTCGTCGGCTGCCTTATTGCAATACTATTGCAATAAGGCCCGACGTGTCACCACCCCAGATCGGGTGAGTCGATCGCTTGCGTATTGCGAACCGCCTTCTTTCGCCGTCCTCGTCGGTGTCGATCGTTGGGATCTCCTGCTGGGTGGGGAGCTCGGCGAGGTCCACCACGCTCAGCAAGTCGATGCCCTCCGGGGTGAGGGAGCCCGTTGTAGTGACTGACGGTGAAGTTGCCCAACGGGTGCGCCGGAAGCGCCCCGCTCTCGGCGATTCGCACTGCCGTCGCGGCTACGCGTTGGCCGTGGTGCCCGCTGCGGCGGTGCCGGTCGACCCCAACAGCGCACCCAGGACCAGCACGAGCGCGACCGCATACCTGCGCAGACCGGTGTCGCCCCCCCGTTTACTCTCCCGCGCCCAGCCGGTCGATCGCCTCGCGAGCCCTTGGCACGTGCAGCGGGCAGACGTATGGATTCGTCTGTAGCGCAGTCTCCAGGGGGGTCCGGGCCTCAGTGTCCATTCCCAGCTCGGCCTCGATGATGCCGCGGTGGTAGAGGAACGTCGCGTTGAGCCCCTCCAGCCGGTTGGCCTTGACGGCATACTCCAGGGCCCGCTCGTCGCGGCCGGCGCTGTGCAGGGCCCGCTCGTCGCGGCCGGCGCTGTGCAGGGCCCAAGGCCATCGCGTCGGCGGCGTCGACGTTCTGGCGCAGCTTCCACTCCTGCTTGGCGTGCCTCAACGCTTCGACCGGGTCGCCCCGCTCGGCCGCCACCAGGGCGGAGGTCAGGTCGTCCTGGACGCCGTTGGCCTCGAACAGCTGCTGCGCCGCGTCCAACACCGCGAACTGCTCATCGGCTGATCTCAGGATCGGATCGAGCGTCCGGGCCCGGGTCGGCCGCGGACCCGACCGGATGCGGTGTTGGCGAGCAAGGCGTACTCGACCGCCAAGATCCGTGCTCACCTGCGGCGACGGGGCATCGCGGCGACCATCCCGGTCCCCTCAAACCAGGTCGCGGGGCGCCTGGCCAAGGGCAGTCAGGGCGGACGACCACCGAGCCTGGACCCCGAGATGTACAAGCAACGCAACACCGTGGAACGTGCGATCAACAGGACCGCAACGCCCCGAACTGTGGCCACCCTTGTAGACAAACGCGAGTTCGTCTACAAGGGCACCATCGATGTCGCGACCATCAGAATCTGGCTCCGCGACCCCGTCCGTCATGCTTCACGGGACACGGCCTAGTGCTCGCGCCGGCTCAAAGATCATCACTGGTCTGCGGGATGCAGATGGTCCTCTTCCTGGCCGGCCTGGTGGACGTGGGGGTGAGCGTGCACCGTGTCGCCGTCCTCGTGCTCGTGCTCGTGCTCCACGTGCTCATGGTCATGGGTGGTGTGCGGATGCTCGTGCGTCTCGCCGTCGTGCTCATGGGCCAGCTCGTGTGACTGTGCGGTCTCGTGGGTGTGCTGCTCGGTCATGCTGCTCCTTCTGAGTTGATGTCCTGCTCCGGTCTCTGGATCCCAACTGTCTGCTTGGCCCAGGGCGCGATGATCCACGTGTCGCAGCGTCTCGTCCAGCAGGCTGCGCACGTGCGCGTCATACAGGCCGTAGACGGTGTGGCGGCCCTGCCGACGGCCAACCACCAGGCCCACGTCGCGCAGCACCCGCAACTGTTGCGAGATGGACGGCTGCGCCATGTCTGTCCGGGTGGTCAACTCACCGACCGAGCACGGCCCTTGACGAAGCAGGGTCAGGATCCGCACCCTGCTTGCGGTCGACAAGGCCGACATGACCCGCGCGACGCGTTTAGCGGTATCCACGCTGATCGGAGTGTCGGCGCCGACGCCATGATCAGGCACCACCCGCATATGCTCGCATATGCATGCCCGCATGACAACTCATCGTCGGCGCAAGTAGCGGCGGGCGACACCCCGTCGAAACCCCAGATCCGTCGGACCGCGTCGACACCTTCGGGTGTGACAAGCGCGACCAGCACGGGCAGCCGGTGACGGGTCAGCGCGGTGACATCCGGCAGGGAGCTGGCCATGTTGGAGGCCAGGTTCATTGCTTTGTGAGGCACGGAGACCAGCTCAAGCGCCCACGGTGCCGTCGCGATTCTCGAGGGGGTCCTGGGCGTAGACGAGTTGGTGTTGCTGGAACTGCCCGGACGCGTGCAGCCGCCAGCTGATCCGGTGGTAGGGGGAGTCGATCGATTCACCGATCCACCGGTCGCCGTGCTGGACGTCGCCGGGACGGGGACCGGCCCGGCGTCGCCCACCCGACCGCAGAGGCCGGGCCCCCGTCGAACAGGCTGTCGTCGTCCATCACGACGTGCACCTCCACCGGGAACCCCTGCCGGGCCGGGTCGATGCCCGTGATCCGGGTGACCAGCTCATCGGCCATCACCTGGTCCCGGGTCCGTACCCCTTCCCCGGGCACCACGGTCCCCGCAGCCAGCGCCGCGTCGGCGGAGTGTTTCAACGCGGCGAAGCACCCGACGGCCTCACCCATCGGCAGCAGGGCGGACAGGTAAGCCATCGCATCCGGCGCCGGACGGACACTGACCCGCCTTGTCCGACAGCTCCCCCAACCGGGGGCCCATCAGGGCGTCCACCAGACCCCGGTGCTCACCGGACAGGCACGCCGTGGCCCGCACCACCAACGTCGCTGCCCACGGGCTGATGGTCCCGGTCTGCAACGCGGACAGGGTGGCCGGCATCTCCCCCACCAGGGCCTTGGCCAACCCCAGGTGCCGCGAGCCCCGCCACGGCGACTCCCGGCGAGCCAACGCGACCTGCGCGCCGATGCTCACCGACCGCTTAGCGGCCGGCACCCCCACCGCAGCCCGGCCCGTCTCGACCGACTCCGCCAGCGCCACAGCTCACCCGCGCCTGCGTAGCCTCCGCAGCGCCCTTCACTGCTTCCAGGCGCCCGATCAGGTCCACCCGCGCCGCGTCGTCCACACCCTCGATCGCCCGACCCACCCAGTCAATGACCCCCTGCACCCCCTGCGCGTCCGCGCACGACCCCGGGACGGGAGCAACCGGAGCTGACGTGGCTGACCTCGCGAACTCCGCGCGCAGCTGCGCCAACATCTCATCCCGACTCCGGCCATCCCGCCTGCTCGGATCCCGCCTGATCAACTCCACACCAACAACGTAGACGCGACCACTCGAAATACCCGCTGACCAGCGCAAACGCGCGAATCCACCGCAGCTCAGCTCAGAGCGGGCGCTTCGTCGGCGGGGTCACCGTCGGTCCAGATCACGATCCTGGCATATGGCCACTGCACGCTCGTGATCGCCATACCTGCCTCCGTCCCTTGTCGACTGCACCGATCTGTTCGCGAGGAGCGGGTCGAGGTCCCGCTGATACCTCGGCCCCGTCTCCATCACACCGTCTGCCGGGACACGCAGGTCCAGGCCACTGCAGATCACGATCCTGCCCTGCCTCGCTGTGGCTCAGCCATGCCGCTGCTGTGACGGTGCTGGTCGTCGTTGAGATCATGGGCGGATGAGTCGTCTCGAAGCGTGGGAGTCACGCACCCGCACCACCCTGACCGTGCTGGCCCTGGTCTTCCTTGTGGCGTATGCCGCGCCCATCCTGTATCCAGGTCTCACCGATCCTTGGCGGCGCTGGTCCGAGGTCGTCCAGGACGCCATTTGGGTGATCTTCCTCATCGACTACGTCACGCGACTGGCCATCGCTGAGCGGAGGCTGGCCTTTGTCCGGCACAACCTGATCGACCTCGCCGCGGTGGCGCTTCCTGCGTTGCGGCCGTTGCGACTGCTGGCTGCTTTGGCCATGCTGCAGCAGCAGGCCGGCGAGCGGCTGCGGGGTCACGTGGCGACCTATGTGGCGATCGCCACGGGCACGGTGATCACGATCTCCGCCCTGGCAGTGCTGGACGCCGAGCGGAGCGACCCGGGGGCCAACATCACCAGCTGGCAGGACTCGTTCTGGTGGGCCGCGGTGACCGTCACCACGGTGGGCTACGGCGACCACTTCCCCGTCACCGGGGAGGGCCGACTGTTCGCCGTCGGGCTGATGCTGTGCGGCATCGCCCTGCTGGGGGTCGTCACGGCCTCGCTCGCCTCGTGGTTGCTGGAGAAGATCAGCGACATCGAGGAAGGGTCGCGCACCGCCACCAACACGGACATCGAGGCGCTGACTGTCGAGGTGCGCGCCCTGCGGGACGAGATCAGCGCGCTGCGCTCGGGCCGGCCATGAGCACCGCGCGCAGCCGATCGGCATACTCCCTCATCTCGCCGTCGTCGTAGCGATGCCGTGGCCAGAAGAAGCCGCGCAGACCGTCGCCCTTGGTGCGCGGCACGACGTGCACGTGCAGGTGCGGCACGGACTGGCTCACCGTGTTGTTGACCGCCACGAACGAGCCCTGCGCCCCCAACGCCGGGCGGACCGCGGCCGCCACCTGCTGCACTGCCTCGAACAGGCCCGGCAGCTGTCCGGCCGGTAGGTCGGTGAGGGTCTCGACGTGCTGACGGGTCACGACCAGCACGTGGCCCTTGAACACCGGCCGCGCGTCGAGAAACGCGACCTCCCCGCGACGCTCCAGCACGACTTCCCCGGCCGACTCGCCCGCGACCACGGCGCAGAACACGCAGGGTCGCTCGTTCACTTCTGCTTGGACTTGCCCTCTCGCCACTTGCGCTCGAAGGGCAACCGCCAGGTGAACGGCGCGATCAGCTGGTGCACCTGGTTGGGTCCCCAGGAGCCTTCCTCGTAGGGCCGCACGACGGGTGGGTCGGACAGCAGCTCGTCGGAGATCTCCCACAGCCGCTCGATGCCCTGGGCGCTGGTGAACAAGGTGCGGTCGCCTCGGGCCGCGTCGAAGATAAGCCGCTCGTAGGCCTCCAACACCGCCCCAGCCCAGTCGGTCTCCTGCATCGCGAACTGCATGGACAGCTTGTCCAGCTTCATGCCCGGACCGGGCTTCTTGCCGTAGAACGACAGCGACATCCGGGTGCGGTCGGCCAGGTCGAAGGTCAGGTGGTCCGGACCGCGATCCCCCACGCCGGAGCCGGACGGGAACATCGACTTGGGCGGCTCGCGGAAGGCGATGGAGATGATCCGGGCCCCGTCCCCCAGCTTCTTACCGGTGCGCAGGTAGAACGGGATACCGGCCCAGCGCCAGTTGTCGATGTAGCACTTCAGCGCCACGAAGGTCTCGGTGTCCGACTCGGGATCCACCCCGTCCTGCTCGCGGTATCCGGAGTACTGCCCGCGGACGACGTCATCCGGCTGGATCGGCAGCATCGAGCGGAAGACCTTGTTCTTCTCCTCGCTGATCGCCTCGGGCAGCAGCGCCGTCGGCGGCTCCATCGCGGTGAAGGCCAGGATCTGGAACAGGTGGGTGACCACCATGTCGCGGTAGGCGCCCGTCCCCTCGTAGAAGTCGGCCCGCTGCTCCAGCCCGAGCTTCTCGGGGACGTCGATCTGGATGTGGTCGATGTGGTTGCGATGCCAGATCGGCTCGAACAGACCGTTGGCAAAACGGAAGGCCAGGATGTTCTGGGCCGCCTCCTTGCCCAGGAAGTGGTCGATGCGGAAGATCTGCTCCTCGTCGAACACCAGGTGCAACCGGCGGTTGAGCTCCTTGGCAGAGGCCAGGTCCATCCCGAACGGCTTCTCCATGATGATCCGGCTGTGCTCTACCAGGTCGGCCTCGCCGAGCATCTCCACGACCTTCAGGGCCGCCTTGGGCGGCACCGACAGGTAGTGCAGCCGCCGGGCGCCCTCGCCCAGCTCCTCCTCCGCCCGGTGCACGGCGTCGCGCAGCGCGCTCGCGCCAGCATCACCGGGCACGTAGTCCACCCGCTTGAGGAACTCCTGTAGCACCTCGTCGTCCACCTCGCGGGTGTTGAACTCCAGGATCGCCTTCTTGGCGACGTCGCGGAACTCATCTCCCGACATGTCGTCCAGCGAGGTGGCGACCACCCTCAGGCCATCCAGCAGCGAAGCCTGCAACAGGTGAACCAGACCCGGCAGCAGCTTGCGCTTGGCCAGGTCACCCGTGGCACCGAACAGGACGATCGTAGTCGCAGCAACCATGGGCCTACCTTTCCAGGTCTACGCCCCCACGTAAACTGCTGGTCAGGACGCCCCGAGCTGGTCCAGCACGAACGCGATCTCGAAGGCGGCCTCGTGCCAAGCGTCGTAGCGCCCCGTCCGGCCCCCGTGCCCGGCGACCATCTCGGTCTTGAGCAGGATCGGCCGCTGCTGCGGGTCGCTGGTCACGGTCTCGCGCAGCCGGGCCACCCACTTGGCCGGCTCCACGTAGTAGACCCGGGTGTCGTTGAGTCCGGTCGTAGCCAGGATCGCCGGGTAGGGCAGCGCCTGGACGTTCTCGTAGGGCGTGTAGCCGCGCATCGCCCGGTAGACCTCCGGGTCGTGCAGCGGGTTGCCCCACTCCTCCCACTCGACCACGGTCAGCGGCAGGCTCGGATCGAGGATGGTGCTCAGCGCGTCGACGAACGGCACCCCGGCGTGCACCACCCGGAACCGCTGCGGTGCCAGGTTGAGCACCGCGCCCATCAGCAGACCGCCGGCCGAGCGGCCCTCGGCGCCCAGACGGTCCGGGGCCACCCAGCCGCCGTCGACCAGGTGTTAGGCGCAGGCCACGAAGGCGGTGAACGTGTTGGTCGTGTGCTGCATCCGGCCCTGCTCGTACCACGCCCGGCCCATCTCGCCGCCTCCACGCACGTGCGCGACGGCATACACCACACCCCGATCCAGATAGGACAGCCGGGACACCGAGAAGTGCGGGTCCATCGAGATCTCGTAGGCGCCGTAACCGTAGAGCAGGCCGGGGGCGGTGCCGTCGGGCGCCACGTCGGCCCGGGCGACCAGTGAGATCGGCACCCGGGTGCCGTCGGCGGCGCTCGCCCACAGCCGGTGCTGCTGGTAGCCGGCCGGGTCGTAGCCACCGAGCACAGGCTGCCGCTTGACCAGCGTGAGCTCGCCTGTGGCCAGGTCGACGTCGTAGACGGACCGGGGGGTGACCAGGGACTCCACGACGACCTGCAAGAAGGTGGTGACGTGCTCCGGGTTGGTCCCGACGTCGATGGTCCACAGCTCCTCCTGCACCGGCACCCGGTATGCAGTGTCCAGGTCGGCGCGGCCCTCGCCCGTGAGCGGCACGACCTGCACGTGCGTCAGCCCCTCGTCGCGCAGCGACACGGCCAGGTGCCCGGAGAAGGCGTCGACCCCGGTCAGCCGGACACCGTCCCGAGCGGGTATGACGGTGCTCCAGTCCTGCGTGGAGGTGGACTCGAGCGGGGCTCGGGCCAGCTCGAAGTCGGAATCGGTGCGGTTGTGCAGGATCCACAGCGAGTCGCCGGCGGCCTCGACGTCGTACTCGACCCCCTCTTCCCGGGGGGTCACCACCCGGAAGTCGCCCAGCGGCTGCGCGGCGTCCAGGATGCGCACCTCCGAGCTGTTCTTGCTGCCCAGCTCGATCAGCACGAACCGGTCGTCCCTCGAGGTGTCCAGACCCATCCAGTAGCGCTCGTCGTCCTCGGTGTAGACCAGCACGTCCGCGCTCACCGGGTCGCCCAGCCGGTGGCGCCACACCTGGTGAGGTCGCCAGGCGTCGTCGACCCGGGTGTAGAACAGGTGGCTGCCGTCCAGGGACCAGGCCACGCCGTAGCCGATGCCGGTCACCGCGTCGTCCACGACCTCACCGCTGGCCAGGTCCTTGACCCGCAGGTCGAAGCGCTCGTCGCCCGAGACGTCGACGGCGTAGGCGAGCCGGTCGGCGGCGGGGCTCAGGTCGCAGGCACCGAGGGAGAAGAACTCCTGGCCGGCCGCCTCGACGTTGCCGTCGAGCAGCACGTGCTCGCCTGCCGGGACGCTGGCCGGGTCCAGGACCGGGCGCTGCGGGCTCGAGCCGAGCGGCACCCTCGCGAAGACCGCATACTGCTGACCCTCCGTCGTACGCGAGTAGTACCACCAGTCGCCGCGGCGCACCGGGACCGACAGGTCGGTCTGCTGCGTGCGGTCGCGCATCTCGGTGAAGACCTGCTCCCGCAGAGCCTGCAGGTGCGCCGTGACCGTCTCGCTGTGCGCGTTCTCGGCCTCGAGGTGGGCAATCACCGCGGGGTCGGACTTGTCGCGCAGCCACTCATAGGGGTCGCTCACCTGGTCCCCGTGGTGCTCGCGGACGTGCTCGCGGTGGGCAGCGATCGGCGGGGTCTGGCTCATCGGCGTCACGCTACGGTATGCCGTTCGCCGGCCGGTCAGCTGGCCACGGCGGACGAGCCGAGCAGCGCCTTGAGGTCCCCGTAGAGCTCGGGCGAGGCCGTCACCCGCAGCGACTCGTCGAGTCGCAGCAGCACCGAGCGCCCGGGCTGGGTGAGCTTGACGTGCACCTCCGTGGCGCCCGGGTGCTCCTGCAACACCGCCTTGATGCTGCCGGCCAGCCCGTCTGTGGCCCGTCCCAGCGGCAACGTCACCACCAGGGGGCCGCGCGGGCCCTCGCGGATGTCGGGCAGGGTCAGCTCGCCGGCGATCAGCTCGATGCCCTCCTCGCTCTTCTTGAGCTTGCCCCGCACGATGGCCACGGTGTCCTGCGCCAGCATCGTCGACACGGTCAAGTAGGACGAGGGCCAGAAGACGACGTCGACCGAGCTGACCATGTCCTCGATCACCACCCGGGCGTAGGCATCGCCCTTCTTGGTGCGCTTGAGGGTGAGGCTGGTGATCAGCCCGGCCACGGTGACCTGGTCACCGTCCCGGATCGAGTCGGAGTCGGCCAGCTCTGCGATGCCGCCCTGGCAGTGCTGGGCCAGGATGTGCTCGATCCCGTTGAGTGGGTGGTCCGAGACGTAGAGGCCGAGCATCTCCCGCTCGAAGGAGAGCAGCACCTGCTTGTCCCACTCGATCTGGGGGATCGGCGGCAGCGACACGATCTGGATCGGAGCGCTGTCACCGTCGCCACCGAGGTCGCCCAGCGAGGAGAACAGCGAGTCCTGCCCGCGCTCCTCGTGCCGCTTCTCCTCGACCAGTGCATCGACATACCGCTCGTGGATGCTGACCAGGCCCTGTCGCCGGTGACCGAGGGAGTCAAAGGCGCCCGCCTTGACCAGGGACTCGATGGTGCGCTTGTTGCAGACCACGGCGGGGCACTTGCGCAGGAAGTCCTCGAAAGAGGTGAACGCCCCCTTGGCCTCGCGGGCGCTGCAGATGGCCTCGACGACGTTGCGCCCGACGTTGCGGATCGCGGCCAGCCCGAAGCGGATGTCGGCGCCGACCGCGGCGAAGTTGGACAGCGACTCGTTGACATCGGGCGGCAGCACCGAGATGTGCATCCGGCGGCACTCGTTGAGGTAGAGCCCGGTCTTGTCCTTGTCGTCGCGCACGCTGGTCAGCAGCGCGGCCATGTATTCGGCCGGAAAGTTGGCCTTGAGGTATGCCGTCCAGTAGGAGACCACCCCGTAGGCCGCGGTGTGAGCCTTGTTGAAGGCGTAGTCCGAGAAGGGCAGCAGCACGTCCCACAGGGTCTTGACCGAGGCGGCCGAGTATCCGCGATCGAGCATTCCCTGCTCGAAGCCGACGAACTCCGCCTCCAGGACCTCGCGCTTCTTCTTGCCCATCGCCCGGCGCAGCAGGTCAGCCTTGCCGAGGGTGTACCCGGCCAGCTTCTGGGCGATCTCCATGACCTGCTCCTGATAGATGATCAGGCCGTAGGTCATCCCCAGGATCGGCTCGAGCGCCTCGGCGAGCTCGGGGTGGATGTAGTCCAGCTCCTGCCTGCCGTTCTTGCGCAGTGCGAAGTTGGTGTGCGCATTGGCGCCCATCGGACCAGGACGGTAGAGCGCGAGGGCAGCGGAGATGTCCTCGAAGTTGTCCGGTTGCATGAGCCGCAGCAGCGCCCGCATGCCCCCGCCGTCGAGCTGGAAGACCCCGAGGGTGTCGCCGCGGGCCAGCAGGGCGTAGGTCGCCGGATCGGTCATCTCCTTGGAGAGCACGTCGAGGTCGATCTCGACCTCCCGGTTGAGCGCGATGTTGGCGATCGCGTCGTCCAGGACGGTCAGGTTGCGCAGACCGAGGAAGTCCATCTTGACCAGGCCCAGCCGCTCGCAGGTGGGGTAGTCGAACTGGGTGATGATCGCGCCGTCGGCGTCGCGCCGCATGATCGGCACGATATCGATCAGCGGCTCGGAGGACATGATCACCCCGGCGGCGTGCACCCCCCACTGACGCTTCAGGCCCTCCAGCCCGGTGGCGGTCTCGAACACCCTGGCCGCCTCCGGGTCCTGGGCCAGCAGGGCCCTGAAGTCGGCCGCCTCGCCATGCCGCTTGTCGGCCGGGTCGGTGATCCCGCCGAGGGTGATGTCCTTGCCCATCACCGATGGGGGCATCGCCTTGGTGAGCTGCTCACCCATCGAGAACGGGAACCCCATCACCCGCGCGGAGTCCTTGAGCGCGGCCTTGGCCTTCAGCGTGCCGTAGGTGACGATCATCGCCACCCGGTCTTCGCCGTACTTGTCGCTGACGTAGCGGATCACCTCGCCGCGCCGGCGGTCGTCGAAGTCGACGTCGAAGTCGGGCATCGACATCCGCTCGGGGTTGAGGAAGCGCTCGAAGATCAGCCCGTGCTGCACTGGGTCCAGGTCGGTGATGCTCATGGCGTAGGCGCACATCGACCCCGGACCCGACCCACGCCCCGGACCGACCCGGATGCCGTTGCCCTTGGCCCAGGTGATGAAGTCGGCGACGACCAGGAAGTAGCCGGCGTAGCCCTTGTCGATGATGACGGTGGCCTCGTAGTCGGCCTGCTTGCGCGCGTAGTCGGGGATGCCCTCGGGGTAGCGCCGGTGCAGGCCGGTCTCGACCTCCTTGACGAACCAGCTGGTCTCGTCCTCACCCTCGGGGCACGGGAAGCGGGGCATGTAGCGCCCCTCGCCCTCGGTGAAGGAGACGTTGCAGCGCTCGGCGACCAGCAGGGTGTTGTCGCAGGCTTGCGGCAGCTCGCGCCAGGTCTCGCGCATCTCCTGCGCGCTCTTGAGGTAGAAGCTGTCCCCGTCGAACTTGAACCGCCCTGGGTCCAGCATCGTCGACCCGGACTGCACGCACAGCAGCGCCGAGTGGGCCTGGGCGTCCTCCTGGCGGGTGTAGTGCAGGTCGTTGGTGGCCAGCAGCGGCAGCCCCAGGTCGTCGGCCAGCCGGAGCAGGTCGGCCCGCACCTTGCGCTCGATCGGTATGCCGTGGTCCATCAGCTCGCAGTAGTAGCTGTCCGGGCCGAAGATGTCGCGGAACTCCGCCGCTGCTGCGCGCGCCTGGTCGTACTGCCCCAGCCGCAGCCGGGTCTGCACCTCCCCGCTGGGGCAGCCGGTGGTCGCGATCAGCCCCTGACCGTAGGTCTGCAGCAGCTCGCGGTCCATCCGCGGCTTGAAGTAGTAGCCCTCCAGCGAGGCGAGCGAGGCCATCCGGAACAGGTTGTGCATGCCGTTGTTGTTGCGCGCCAGCAGCGTCATGTGCGTGTAGGCGCCGCTGCCGGACACGTCGTCGCGCCCACCGTCGCCCCACTTGACCCGCGTCTTGTCCGTGCGGTGGGTGCCTGGCGTGACGTAGGCCTCGAGCCCGATGATCGGCTTGACGTCATAGGCCTGGGCGGTCGACCAGAACTCGTGGGCGCCGAAGACGTAGCCGTGGTCGGTGGTGGCGATCGCCGGCATCTCCAGCTCGGCGGCCCGGGCGAACATGTCCTTGATGCGCGCCGCGCCGTCGAGCATGGAGTACTCGGTGTGGTTGTGCAGGTGGACGAAATCGCCGTCGGAACGGGGCCTGGAGCTGGAAGGTGCTGGCATCGGGATGATCCTAGGCGCCCGCACCGACAGGGCGTCGCTCACGCGCGCAGCAGATCCAGAGCCATCGCCAGATCGTCGGGATAGGGGCTCTCGAACTGCACCGGCTCCCCGCTGCCGGGGTGGGCGAAGCCCAGTCGGACCGCGTGCAACCACTGCCGCTCCAGGCGCAGTCGCCGGGCCAGCGAGGGGTCGGCGCCGTAGGTGAGGTCACCGCAGCAGGGATGGTGCAGCGCGGCGAAGTGCACCCGGATCTGATGGGTGCGGCCGGTCTCCAGGTGCACCTGCAGCAGGCTGGCCGAGCGGTGCGCCTCCAACAGCTCGTAGTGGGTGAGGCTGGGTCGACCGGTACGCATCACCGC
The DNA here is from genome assembly GCF_051004135.1 of Ornithinimicrobium sp. Lineage (GTDB taxonomy): Bacteria > Actinomycetota > Actinomycetes > Actinomycetales > Dermatophilaceae > Ornithinicoccus. Next base: position 1,779 of record NZ_JBPCKQ010000244.1, on the reverse strand, counting down.
GAAGCGGTAGTCGTGACCGGGATGCCGGCCGATCGGCGCGTCGATCGTGCCCTCGTGCGGGTCGGGCAGCCCCTGCACCAGGGCGTGATAGGCCTTGTCGACGACCCGGTCCCGGAAGGCCTGCTTGAGCGCCGTGTAGGCACGCTCGGACTTGGCCACCACCATCAGTCCGCTCGTGCCGACGTCGAGTCGCTGCACGATCCCCTGCCGTTCGGGGGCACCGGAGGTCGAGATGCGGTAGCCGGCGGCCGCCAGCCCGCCGACCACGGTGGGTCCGTGCCAGCCGACACTGGGGTGCGCTGCGACATACGCCGGCTTGTCCACCACGACCATCTCGGTGTCGTCGTGCACGATCCGCATGCCGGGCACGGGCTCGGCGACCACCTGCAGCTCCGGGGCCGGACGCGGATCGGGCAGCCAGACCTCGAGCAGCACACCGGCCACGAGCCGGTCAGACTTGCCGAGGGCCGTGCCGTCACCGTGCACGTGCCCGGCGCCGGCCAGCTCGGCAGCCCGACTGCGGGAGACCCCCAGCATCCGGGCGAGCCCGCTGTCCACACGCTCCCCCTCCAGCCCGTCGGGCACCTGCAGGGCGCGGTGCTGACTCACGCCGCCTCCTCGGTCTGCGCGGTGGCCTGCGCGCCGGCCAGGGGGGTGCCCCGCAGGGCGAGCAGTGCGATGAGCACGGCGGCGCTGGTGATGCCGATGTCGGCCACGTTGAACACCGGGAAGTTCGGCAGCTCGATGAAGTCCACGACGTGTCCGCGACCGGGACCCGGGTCGCGCAGCAGCCGGTCGGTCAGGTTGCCGCCGGCCCCGCCCAGCAGCAGCCCGAAGGCCCACCGCCACGCAGGGGTCTCGACGTCCCGCGACTGCCAGACCAGGACCACCACCACCACCGAGGCCAGCACGGTGAAGATCCAGGTGCTGCCGGTGCCCATCGAGAACGCTGCGCCGGGGTTGTAGAGCAAGCGGAACTGCAACAGGTCGCCCAGCACCGGCACCGGGGGCCGCCCGGTCAGCTCGGCCTCGGCCCACTCCTTGCTGGCCTGGTCCAGCAGTAACCAGACCGCCCCGATCGCCACGATCAACGCGGCGTTGCGGCGACGTTCGCGAGCGCTCGCCCGCGGTGAGTCGGCGCTGGGACCCCCGGCGGCATCGTCGGGGGTCAGCGGCGCTCCTGTCTCTGCTTGCACGGCATGCACAGCGTCGCACGCGGGAAGGCCTGCAACCGCATCTTGCCGATCGCGTTGCCGCACGACTCGCAGACGCCGTAGCCACCCTGATCGATGCGCTCAATCGCGTGGTGGGTCTGCTCCAGCAGGCCCCGGGCATTGTTGGCCAGGCTCAGCTCGTGCTCGCGCTCCCACGTCGCGGCCCCCGCATCGGCCTGGTCGTCACCCGAGCCCTCACCGCTGTCCCGCATCAGCACGACCAGGTCGTGCTCGGCCTCGGCGACCTCGCCGCGCAGCCGGTCCTGCTCCTGCTCCAACTCGGCCTGGACCGCGGCCAGCTCCTGCCGGGTCCACGGGTCCTCCTCCTGCAGGACCGGCAGCTCATCGGCTCGCACGCCAGAGACTCCTGCATCCTGCGCGGGCGCCGCCGGTGCCCCATCGATCTTGTTGCTCACGTCGACCCCTTCGTGCCCGGGCGCCGCAGGTTGCGGCGCGGGTGTGGCGGAAGGATAGGTGAGCTTCCTCCGGAGCACAACGGCGGGGTGCCGGCGAGGAGGGCTCGCTGGACCGGACGGGCCCGCTCCTGTTCCTCAGCTGAGCTGGG
>NZ_JBPCKQ010000243.1:0-25556 GCF_051004135.1 Ornithinimicrobium sp. | reverse complement strand
GCGACCCACGGGTCCGTGTGCCGTCCCGTTTCCCCCCCCCGGGCCCCTGGGCGTGGTGCGGCGAATTCGTCAGTGGCTGTGCCCGTGACCGGCGCCGGAGTCGTCCTGCTCCTCCGGCTTGTCCACCACGAGCGCGTCGGTGGTCAGCACCATCGCCGCGATCGAGGCGGCGTTGGCCAACGCGGACCGGGGCACCTTGGCCGGTGCGATGATCCCGGCGCCGATCAGGTCGCCGGACTCACCGGTGGCCGCGTTGAGACCCTGGCGGAGCTTCAGTTCGGCCACCTTGGCGGTCGCCACATAGCCTTGCAGGCCCGCGTTCTCGGCGATCCAGCGCAGCGGCTCGTGGGCGGCCTTGCGCACGATCGCGGCACCCACGGCCTCATCGCCGGTCAGCTCGAGGTCGTTGACCGCCGTGCTCGCGTGGATGAGCGCGGAGCCACCACCGGCCACGATGCCCTCCTCGATGGCCGCCCGAGTCGCCGAGACGGCGTCCTCGATGCGGTGCTTCTTCTCCTTCAGCTCCACCTCGGTGTGTGCTCCGACCTTGATGACGCAGACCCCGCCGGAGAGCTTGGCCACCCGCTCCTGCAGCTTCTCGCGGTCCCAGTCGGAGTCGGTGGACTCGATCTCGGCCTGCAGCTGGTCGACCCGCGCCTTGACCTCGTCGGGGGCGCCTGCACCGTCGACGACGGTCGTGCCGTCCTTGGTGGCCACGATGCGCCGGGCCTTGCCCAGCACCTCCAGGCCGACCTGGTCCAGCTTGAGGCCGACCTCCTCGGCAACGACCTGGCCGCCGGTCAGGATGGCCATGTCCTGCAGCATCGCCTTGCGGCGGTCTCCGAACCCGGGCGCCTTGACCGCGACGGCGTTGAACGTGCCGCGGATCTTGTTGACCACCAGGGTCGACAGGGCCTCACCCTCGACGTCCTCGGCGATGATCATCAGCGGCTTGCTGTCCGCGACGACCTTCTCCAGCAGCGGCAGCAGGTCGGAGAACGAGGAGATCTTGCCCTGGTGCAGCAGCACGTAGGCGTCCTCGAGGACAGCCTCCATGCGGTCGGCGTCGGTGACCATGTAGGGCGAGAGGTAGCCCTTGTCGAACTGCATGCCCTCGGTGAAGTCCAGCTCCATCGCCGTGGTGGAGGACTCCTCCACCGTGATGACGCCGTCCTTGCCGACCTTGTCGAACGCATCGGCGATCAGCTCGCCGATCGTCTCGTCCTGCGCGGACAGACTCGCCACCTGGGCGATTTCGTCGCGGCCGTCGAGCTCACGGGCGCCCTCGAGCAAACGGTCGGACATGACCCGGACCGCCTGGTCGATGCCACGCTTGAGGCCGGAGGGAGCCGCTCCGGCGGCGACGTTGCGCAGACCCTCCTTGACCATCGCCTGGGCGAGCACGGTGGCCGTGGTGGTCCCGTCGCCGGCGATGTCGTTGGTCTTGGTGGCGACCTCCTTGGCCAGCTGGGCGCCCATGTTCTCGAAGGGGTCGTCCAGCTCAACCTCGCGGGCGATGGTGACCCCGTCGTTCGTGATGGTCGGGGCACCCCACTTCTTGTCGAGCACGACGTTGCGCCCGCGCGGTCCCAGGGTCACCTTCACGGCGTTGGCCAGCGCGTCGACGCCGCGCTCCAGCGCCTTTCGGGCGTCATCGTTGAATTCGAGTTGCTTGGCCATTGTCAGCCAGTTCCTTCCTGCTCAGGTGCACGGACGACGCCCCGGCTCCCCGATCATGCGCGGGGTAACCGGGGCGCGTTGCGGTCGCTCAGGCGACTCATTCGACCCGACGCCTGCGGACCCGCTCCGGGCCTCGCAAGCTCGTGTCCTCACGGGTCGCTCAGGCGACGACGGCGAGGATGTCGCGGGCGGACAGGATGAGGTACTCCTGACCGCCGTGCTTGATCTCGGTGCCGCCGTACTTGCTGTAGATCACTCGGTCACCGACGGACACGTCCATCGGGACCCGGTTGCCGTTGTCGTCGATCCGACCCGGACCAACCGCCATGACCTCGCCCTCCTGGGGCTTCTCCTTGGCGGTGTCCGGGATGACCAGACCGGAGGCCGTGGTCTGCTCGGCCTCGACGGCCTGGACAACGATCCGGTCTTCGAGCGGCTTGATGGAAACCGACACGGTGGGCCTTCCCTTCGTCACTGTCGACTGCTTCATGTCAACGCTTGGTGGTGGTCACTCGTCTCGCAGGACCGCCGTCGCGGGGATCGGTCCGACCGAGAACTGGCACTTGCGTACCGCGAGTGCTAGTTCTGAATCTAGGCAACCGATTAGCACTCGGTCAAACCGAGTGCTAAGCCGCGCCTCCGCAGATGCTCACAGCAGCGGCTGCAGGGGCCGCATCATCCGCTCGACCGCCCGGTGCGCCAGATCGCGGCTCTGCCACATCGGCAGGTCGATCTCCAGGCAGTTGGCCAGGTCGGCGCGGAAGACGTCCTCCATCACCGCAGCCTGAGCAGGGTCCACGATCTGCAGGTTGATCTCGTAGTTGCCCCGCATGGAGAGCCGGTCGATGTTGGCCGTGCCGACGGTGGTCCACTGCCCGTCGACGGTCGCGGTCTTGGCGTGCACCATCGCGTCCTGGTAGAGGAAGATGCGCACCCCGCCCCCGAGCAGCTCGGCGAAGTAGCTGCGGGCCACCACGTCGGCGACCACGTGGTTGGAGCGCTGGGGGGTGATCACCCGCACGTCGACACCCCGGTCGGCGGCGGCCAGCAGACCACGCAGGATCTCGCGGTCCGGGATGAAGTAGGCCTGGGTGATCCAGATGTGGTCGCTGGCCCGGTCGATGGCCTCGAGGTAAAGCCAGCGCACCGGGAAGACCACACGACTGGGCTCGTTGCGCGCCGCCCGGATCGGGACGTCCCAGGCGGGCGCACCACTGTCGGGCAGGACCGGCAGTGCGGACCGCCCGTGCCGGTTCCAGAAGTCGACGAAGGTGTTGGACAGCTCCCAGACGGACTCGCCCTCCACCCGCACGTGGGTGTCCCGCCACTGCGTGGCGTAGAGCGCACCGATGTTGTAGCCCCCGACGAAGCCGACCTTGTCGTCCACGACCAGGACCTTGCGGTGGTCCCGGCCGGAGCGGCGGATGTCGATCAGCGGTAGGCCGCCGCGCAGGGTGGGGAAGCGCAGCAGATGGATCGGAGCGGGGAAGGACTTGAAGCTGCTCGGGACCACCAGGTTGGCGAAACCGTCGAAGACCACGCACACCCGCACGCCCCGGTCGGTGGCCTGCAGCAGCGCGTCCCGGAAACGTCGTCCGAGCGCGTCGCCCTTCCAGATGTAGCTGGCGATGTAGACGTGCTCCTGCGCCTGCTCGATGGCCTCGAGCATCGACTCGTAGAGGTACTCACCGTAGGTGAAGGTGGTCAGCGCGTTGCCGGCCACCACGGTGGTGCGAGGCGGGTGGCGTGGCGCCTCGTGGACCTCGGTGGTGCGTCGCTTGCGCAGGGCGTCCACCCCGGTGACCACGACGGCGGCGGCGACCGGCACCGCGGCGGCCACCGCCGCGGCCCGCAGGGCAAGTCCGGAGGCCATCCGGAGGGGGTCCGCCACCCAGGTCTGCAAACTCGAAGCCATGCCTCATTAGATCAGCCGCGGTGGGCCGGCATCAGGCAGGATGGACCGTCATGACCGATGCCGACGTCGTCGCCGCGCTGAGGACTGCACGGGGCGCAGCCCTGCTGGACGTGCTGCCGCCCTACGACGAGGCACGGGTGCTCGCCGTGTCCGAGGACCTGCGCCGCGCCGGTCACGATCCGGTGCTCGTCGCGGCTGCGCTGACGCAGTCGCGGCTGCGCTCCCGTGCAGTAGCCAAGTTCGGCGACCGGGCGGCGAGCATGCTGTTCACCCCCGACGGCCTGGAACAGGCATCCCGCCCTGCGGTGGCGCAGCACCATGCGCAGCGCTTCGCCGCAGCGGGCCTCGAGCACGTGTGGGACCTGGGCTGCGGGATCGGCTCCGACGCCATGGCCTTCGCTGCCGCGGGCCTGGCGGTCACCGCGGTGGACGCTGACGCCGTGACGGTCCAGACCGCACGGGCCAACCTCTCGGGCCTGCCCCGCGCCGAGGTATGCCGTGCCCGGGCCCAGGACGTCGGGCTCCCCGAACCTCCCGCGCAAGGACACGGCTGCTGGCTCGATCCGGCCCGGCGGGTCAGCGGGGTCGCGGACTCCCGCGGGCGAACCCGACGGGTGGGCGGGCTGGGCCGCATCTCCCCGTCGTGGGACTTCGTGCGCACACTGCACCCGCGAGTGCCTGCGGTGGGCGCGAAGATGTCCCCCTCCTTCCCCCGCGCGCAGGCGCCGGACGGGGCCGAGGCGCAGTGGCTCTCCTACGGCGGCGAGGCGCTGGAGGCGACCCTGTGGTGGGGTGACCCGGTGACCCGGCCGGGGATCGGGGTGGCCGTGCACGACGGGGCACGGTGGCACACGATCCCACCTGCCTCGCTCGGGCAGGCCGACCCGGAGCGTGCTGTCGAGGCCGGCGAGCCGGCCGCCGAGTATCTGTACGACCCCGACCACGCCGTGCTGGCCGCCGGTCGGCTGGACGCCGTGCAGCAGGAGGTGGGAGGCCGGGAGCTGTGGCCCGGCAGCGGCTACCTCACTGCTGAGCGGGCCGTGACCACGCCCTTCGCCCGCTGCCTTCGGGTGCGCGAGGTGCTGCCCGCCCGGGCCAAGACCCTGCGGGAGTGGGCCCGCCGCCACGACGTCGGGGCGTTGACACTGAAGAAGCACGGCGGGGGGGTCGACCCGGAGGCACTGCGCGCACAGGTCCGCCCCCGGGGCACGCAGCAGGCCACCCTGGTGCTGACCCGCGAGCGGCACGGCTCGGGCTCGCGCGCCGTCGCGATCTGGGTCAGCCCGGCCGCCTGCACCCCCTGAACGGTCGCCCTCGCACCGGTCGGTCCACCCGGCCGGTGCGCCGTCATACCTGCACCTGCTGCACCGGCTGCGAGGAGTCCGCCGGCAGATCGAGGGCCGAGGGCGACCGGCCGGCCTGCACCATCAGCGACCCCAGCGCCGCGACCATGGCTCCGTTGTCGTTGCACAGTCCCGGCCGGGGCACTCGCAGCCGGACGCCGGCCTCGTCACACCGGTGCTGGGCCAGCGCCCGCAGCCGGGAGTTGGCGGCCACCCCGCCCCCGATGAGCAGGTCGGGCACCCCCTCGCGCCGGCAGGCCGCCACGGCCTTGCGGGTCAGCACGTCGACGACCGCCTCCTGGAAGCTGGCCGCCACGTCGGCGACGGGCACCGGTGAGCCAGCGGACTCCCGAGCCTGGACCCACCGGGCGACCGAGGTCTTCAGCCCCGAGAAGGAGAAGTCGAGGGAATGTCGGTGCAGGTCGCGGCCCGACGTCAGCCCGCGCGGGAAGTCGATCGCCTGGGCGTCTCCGTCGCGGGCGACCCGGTCGATGTGCGGGCCGCCCGGGAAGGGGAGCCCGAGCAGCCGGGCCACCTTGTCGAAGGCCTCGCCTGCGGCATCGTCGATCGTGGCACCCAGCAGGCGCACATCGGTGGTCACGTCCGGCACGAGCAGCAGGCTGGAGTGCCCGCCGCTGACCAGCAGGGCCAGGGTGGGCTCGGGCAGCGGGCCGTGCTCGACGACGTCCACGGCGACGTGCGCACCCAGGTGGTTGACCCCGTAGAGCGGCACACCGAGGCCGATGGCCAGGGCCTTGGCAGCCGCGACCCCGACCATGAGCGCGCCGGCAAGCCCCGGTCCTGCGGTGACAGCCACGGCGTCCAGGTCGCTCAGGCGCACGCCGGCCTCGGCGCAGGCCCGCTCGATGGTCGGCACCATGACCTCCAGGTGCGCTCGGCTGGCGATCTCGGGGACCACGCCGCCGAAGCGGACGTGCTCGGGCACACTGCTGGCCACCGCGTCGGCCAGCAGCCGGGTCCCCCGCACGATGCCGACCCCGGTCTCGTCGCAGCTGGTCTCCAACCCCAGCACCAGCGGTGTCTCAGGCACGAGCAGACCTCTCCAGCGGGGCCGCCGGCAGCGGCACGCTGAGCAGCAGGGCGTCGACCGGGCCGTGCTCGCTCCGGTAGTACCCGGCGCGACGGTGCACCTGACGGTAGCCGTGCCGACGGTAGAGGGCCCGTGCCCCCGCGTTGTCCTCCCGGACCTCCAGCAGCATCTCGCGCGCTCCGGCGTCGGCAGCCCGCCGGTGCAGCTCGCTCAACAGCAGATGGGCAAGTCCCGCTCCACGCGCCGGCGGCGCCACGGCGAGTGTCATCACGTCTGCGCGGTCCGCGGAGACGTCGCTGCCGGCGTACCCCACCAGGCTCCCGGCGCGCTGCGCGACGAGGTAGTCACGACGTGGGCGCAGGGCCAGCTCTGCCCACCACGAGGCGGTCGACCAGGCGTCGTCGGGGTGCAGCTCGCGCTCCAGCGCACTGACGGCACCGAGGTCCTGCCAGCGCATCTCCCGGATGCTCATGGCACTGCTCCGGCGCGGGCCACCGCGTCCGGACGACGCAGATAGAGCGGCTCCGGCGGCAGCAGGACACCGTCCGGGTCGCCCGCGGCCAGGGCCGCGGCGGCGACGCCGGCGAGCACGCCGGGTCGCACGTCGAGCGGCCCCGGTGCCGCGTGCAGCACATCGGGGTAGAGGTGCGGACCGCGGCCCACCGCCGGCAGGTCGCGCACGGCTCGAGGCAGGTCGGCGGCCCGCGCAACCCCTGGCCCCTCGGTGCGTCGCGCGGCACCGGGAGCCACGGCATACCGAGCCCAGTAGACCTCCTTGCGGCGGGCGTCGGTGGCCACGAGCAGGTCCGCCGCACGGCGTTCGAGGCTCGCCGCGACCTCGGCGGCCAACGCGTCGAGCGAGCAGATCCCGTGCACCGGGACACCCCACACCTGCCCCAGCACCAGCGCCGTCACCACCCCCACCCGCAGACCGGTGAACGGCCCGGGACCGACTCCCACCGCCACTGCGGTGAACGCGCCCGGGGCGACCCCCGCCTGCGCCAGGCAACGGTGCACGCCTGGGCCGAGCAGCTCGGCGTGCCGGCGCGGGTCCAGCTCGGTCACCTCGGCGAGCACCGCAGACCCGTCGTGCACGGCGGCGCCGATCAGCGAGGTGGAGGTGTCGATCGCGAGCAGCACCACGTCAGGCTAACGTGGGAGCCCCAACCGCTTACGGAAGGACAACCCATGATCTCCCGCCTGTTCGCCAGCCTCGGTGCCCGCACTGTCGAGGTCTCCGCCCACTGCGACCTGCCGTGTGGCGTCTACGATCCCGCTCAGGCGCGGATCGAGGCTGAGTCGGTCAAGAAGATCATCGAGAAGGTCAACGACAGCACCGACCCCGACATGCGCATGCGCGGCACAGTCATCAAGGAGCAGCGCTCCGAGCTGGTCAAGCACCACCTGTGGGTGCTCTGGACCGACTACTTCAAGCCCCCGCACTTCGAGAGCTACCCCGAGCTGCACATGCTGTTCAACGAGGCGACCAAGCTCGCCGGCGCCTCGGGCACCAAGGGATCCTGGGAGGTGTCGCACGCCGACGACCTGCTCGCCAAGATCGACCGGATCGCGGACATCTTCGCCGAGACCAAGAAGGCCTGAGCCGGACCGGACGTTCATGGGCGGGACGGCTCGAGCCGTCCCACCCGTGACGCGGTGCCCGTGGAGTGCTGCTCAGCCGCTCAGCAGGCTCAATGCCTCACGTGAGAGACGGCCCTCGCGGTGCAGGATGCGGCACAGCAGGTCGAGCACGTCCGGGTCGTAGTCGTAGCCCGCGCCCCGACGCAGTCGCTCGAGCGCCGCAACCACCAGCTGGTCGTCCTGCGCCCCGTCGGCCAGGTCGTCGTAGGCGTTGACCACCCGCAGGATCCGGCCGGCCACCGGGATGCCCCCGATCTGCACCACCCACCAGAACGGCGTGGCCTGCTGCGCGACGATGGTGGCCAGCCGGGACAGCTCGGCAGTGCGGGACAGCAGTGCGGCGCCGGTGCTGGCCAGTCGACGCTGGTCGAGGGTCGAGATGTGCACCGTAGCCCCCCGGGGGATGGGGCGCTCCAGGGAGACCTGCCCGATGTCGTGCAGCAGCGCGGCCCACTCCAGCTCGCGCAGCTCTCGCTCGGACATCCCGAGCTCGCGTCCCACCTGCACACTCAGCTGCGCGACCCGGGCCGCGTGACCGGGGGCGGTGAACCCGCCCTCGTCGGTCAGGTGGGAGACCGCATACACGGTCTGGTGTTGCGCGGCGCGGACCACACTCTGGCGTTGCACCGCCAGGACCAGCAGCACCAGGGGCAGGATGAAGACCGGGACGGCGACGGCGCCGAGGACCCCGGTGGCCAGGGCCACCATCACCGCGCTGCTGACCACGCCGACGGCCAACGGCCCGACTGTGATGGCCTCCTCCACGACTGCATGCCGCAGCCGGATGCGCTCCCGGGTCGAGCGCAGCGCGGCGCCCAGCAGGCCCTGCACCCCGACCGCGATGGTGGCGACCCCCACCAGACACAGCGCCAGCACCCAGCCCTCCCGGTCGATGCCCTCCTGCTCGATCAGGGGTCCCCCGCCAGGCAGCGGCGCTCGCATCAGCATCACCACGAGCGAGACGGTCAGCATCCGCATCCCCCACTCGGCTGCCGTCCAGGTGCGCCCCCCGCCGCGCTGCCGGAGCCACGCCCCCGCCGCGGCGCTCAGGGCGACCACCAGGATGACCGAGCCGCCGGTCAGCAGCACCGACTCCCCGCCCGGCAGGACCGCGGTCATCCCCAGCGCCATGCTGACGGCCAACCCGACCGGGGTCAGGTCGCGCGTGCCCGTCGACACGAACGGCCGGCTGTCTGCGAGCGCGATGGTCACCGCGGCGAAGAGCACCACCGCATAGGCCTGAGGGGACGAGGTGAGCAGCTCCGGAGGCCGCATCGTCACCAGCGCGACCCCAACCGTGATCCCGGTCAGCAGCACACCCCAGCCCAGCGCGTGAGCCCCGCGCGAGGAGGTCACGAGCGTGCCTCGTCGATCTCGGGCTGCCACGCGGCGTAGTCGTCGCTGACCTCGGGGTCGTCGTGGTCATAGACGTCGCCGACGCGGGCCAGGGCCTCGTCGTCGATCACGGTTGGCTCCCAGGTCTCCCGCTGCAGCGACAGGCCCAGTGCCTGCACGACGGCGGGGTCCAGGTGGGTCCCCGCCCGGCTCCACAACCGCACCATGGCCTCGTCGGCCTCGAGTGCCGCGCGGTAGCTACGTGTTGTGGTCAGCGAGTCGAAGGCGTCGGCCACCGCGATCACCCGGGCGAGCAGCGGGATGTCCTCACCGGCCAACCCCGCGGGATAGCCCCGGCCGTCCCACCGCTCGTGGTGGTGCAGGATCCCGGGTAGGGCCGGGCCGAGGAAGTCGATGCCCTCCAGCATCCGCTGGCCGGCCTCGGGGTGCTCGACGATCGCGGCCAAAGAGGACAGCTCGATCTGCCCGGGCCCTCGGGGCAGTCGGGGCGCCGTCGCCACGAGGCCCAGGTCGTGCAGCTGCGCGGCGTAGTAGACCACATCGACGTCCTCGCCCGTCAGACCAAGGTCTGGCGCCATCCGGCGGCACAGCGCCGCCACCCGGCTGCTGTGGCCCACCGCGTAGGGGTTGGCGACCTCCAGGGCCCCCATCAGCGTGGACACCGTGCGGAAGTGAGCCCGGCGCTCGGCCGCGTCCCGGCTCAGCGCCCACTGAGCGAGCAGCAGCGGACCCAGGATCAGCATGGCGCTGAAGGCGCCGACGTCTGCCGGCTCCCACAGGACCACCAGGAGCAGACCGAGCAGCGCGTGCAAGAGATACCCGGGCCACATGATCCGCAGGATGTCCAGGGTGCCGGAGACCACCGAACCACCTTGCACCAGGTGCCCCATGATGCCGATCAGCAGAGCGTTGAGCACCGCCATCGCCACGTAGCCGACGAGCATGGGAACCGCCACCCAGGCCACGATGTCCCACGGCGCGGTCGCGCTGTTCAGGGGGCTCAGACCATCACACCACTCGTAGGCGAAGCCGCCGATCGCCCCCATGCATGCGGTCATCGAGGTATTGAAGGCTCGGGTACGCCACCGCTGGCGGCGCAGGTCGGCAAGGTAGCTGACACCTCCCACGATGGCGGCTCCCCCTGGTCCGACCAGCACGAGAGCTGCCGCCATGACCACCGTGGTGAACGAGACATCGACGTGCTGCCGGATCTCCCGCTCACGCAGCGATGCCCCGACGATGCCCAGCCCGGTCAGGACCACCACCGTCGACCATTGCGGGTCCTTGCCCCAAGCCAGCCCCGCCCAGCCCAGCACCAGTGCGGCAGCAGCCACCCAGGTCACGTAGGCCGTCGCGAGCACACGTCCAGGGGCAGGACCGATGCGGCCCTGCCCCTTCGACATTGTGGTGCTCAATCCCGCCAGGAGAACACCGTGAGCGAGTAGATGGCCTTCAGCAGGGAGTTGGAGGCGGTGAGGTCAGAGAGCGCGTGGAACATGAGGCGTCCTTTCGTCGGTCCCGATGTCGTCCAGACCTGGGATGGTTGCAGGTCGTCGTCGAGGACACGTCAGAATCGTGGCATAAACGATTGAGCTCTACCCAGACACAGCAACTCTGTAAACTGACCTCTGAAGAACATTTTACCAGTTCTCGGATGAGAGCATAGGTCGAGCCCCAATCCTCTATGCCGCGCATCGGACGCGGCACCGCAGACACCACGGGAGGTCAGCATGAGCAAGCGAGCACGCAAGCGCCGGGCCGGCAAGAAGAAGAGCGCCAACCACGGCAAGAAGCCCAACGCCTGAGGTCGACCGACGGACTGTCGGCTGCCGGCACGGTCGGCTGATCGAGCGAGGCGCCGGCCACCTTCGGCCGGCCGGCCGCCGCGCTCAGCGCTGCTGACCCGTGCGGTCCGCGCCCGTCCACGACACCGAGGTGATCCGCGACATGATCTGCAGTCGCAGAGCGCGCGGGGCGGCCTCCGGCTCGCAGGCCCGGCGCACCAGGGCCTTCAGCAGCAGGTCCCGCTCGTACTCGCGCAGGCAGGCACCGCACTCGTCGAGGTGCGCCTTGATCTGGACCCGGTCGTCGGCACAGGCTTCGTTGTCGACGTACTCGAACAGGCGCAGCACCACGGCGGCGCAGTCGGTCCTGCTCAGGTCGCGGTCCGGATCGATGGGGCTCACCGCTGGGCCTTGTCCTGCTCGATGAATCCCCGCTCCTGCGCGTAGTCGGTGAGCAGGTCGCGCAGCTGGCGTCGACCACGGTGCAACCGGGACATCACCGTCCCGATCGGGGTGTCCATGATCTCGGCGATCTCCTTGTAGGCGAAGCCTTCGACATCGGCCAGGTAGACCGCCATCCGGAAGTCCTCCCCGATCGAGCTCAGCGCCCGCTTGACGTCGGAGTCCGGCAGATGGTCCAGCGCCTCGGCCTCGGCCGAGCGCAGCCCGGTCGAGCTGTGCTGGGCGGCACGGGCCAGCTGGTAGTCCTCGATCTGAGCTGCGTCCGACTCCTTGGGCTGCCGCTGCTTCTTGCGGTAGGTGTTGATGTAGGTGTTGGTCAGAATGCGATACATCCACGCCTTGAGGTTGGTGCCCGGCCGGTACTGGTGGAACGCGGCGAAAGCCTTGGCGTAGGTCTCCTGCACCAGGTCCTCGGCATCCGTGGGGTTGCGCGTGGTGCGTAGAGCTGCGCTGTACATCTGGTCCAGCAAGGGCATCGCCTCGCGCTCGAAGCGGGCCGCACGCTCCTGCTGGGTCTCCTCGGAGACCTCGACCGACGCATCGGCCTGGCGCTGAGTGTCGTCGTCGGTCGGCAAAGTGGTCATCGCCACCGAGGATACGCGCCCGGAGCCGGTTGCACGCGCGCAGAGCGCTCCGCGAGGGGGCGCCTCCCACGGCGCGAAGGTTGAGATCATGCGCTGCTCCCGGTCGGCTGGTGTTCACGCGGCTCGTGCGGCGCTTGCCACTTCGGGCTGAACCGCTGGTTGCTGGTGCAACAGGCGATCCCGGGCCGCCATTCCCACCGGCGCAGTGAGAGCATCAGTATGATGAACATGCCTACCCGGCCTCCCCGACTGCGCCCGCTGCCCCAGTCCGGCAAGCTGCGCGACGTGCTCTACGAGATTCGGGGGCCGGTGGCCGCGCGCGCCGCGGCGCTGGAGGCCGAGGGCCACCACATCCTCAAGCTCAACATCGGCAACCCCGCTCCGTTCGGCTTCGAGGCACCGCAGACGATCCTTCGGGACATGCTCGCCGCGCTGCCCGAGGCGTCGGGCTACTCCGACTCACGAGGCCTGTTCTCGGCCCGGCGGGCGATCGTGTCGCGCTACCAGGACGTCCCTGACTTCCCACGCTTCGACGTCGACGCCGTCTTCCTCGGCAACGGGGTCTCCGAGCTGATCATGATGGTCCTCTCGGCCCTGCTGGACACGGGCGACGAGGTGTTGATCCCGGCACCGGACTACCCGCTGTGGACGGCGGCCACCAGCCTGGCCGGAGGCACGCCGGTGCACTACCGGTGCGACGAGCAGGACGGCTGGCAGCCCAGCATCGAGGACCTCACGGCACGGATCACCCCCCGCACCAAGGCCTTGGTCGTGATCAACCCCAACAACCCCACGGGCGCGGTCTACTCGCGGGCCGTTCTCGACCAGCTCGCGCAGGTGGCCCGTGAGCACTCGCTGCTGCTGCTCTCCGACGAGATCTACGACCGGGTGCTCTACGACGGTGCCGAGCACGTGAGCACCGCGCAGGTGGCCCCGGACCTGCTGGTGCTGACGCTCAACGGGCTGTCCAAGACCTACCGGGTCGCCGGCTACCGCGCCGGCTGGTTGGTCATCACCGGGCCGACCGCGCACGCGAGCGGCTTCCTTGAGGGCATCGAGCTGCTCGCCTCCACCCGGCTGTGCCCCAACGTGCCGGGACAGCACGCCATCCAGGCTGCCGTGTCGGGCCGTCAGAGCATCGAGGAGCTGGTCGCCCCCGGCGGCCGGCTGGCCGAGCAACGGGAGGTGGCCTGGTCGATGCTCAACGTGATGCCCGGGGTCAGCTGCGTCAAGCCCGCCGGGGCGCTCTACGTCTTCCCCCGGCTGGATCCGGAGGTCCACGAGATCCGCGACGACGTGCGGCTGTGCCTGGACCTGCTCGAGCAGGAGCACATCCTCGTGGTGCACGGCAGCGGCTTCAACTGGCCTGAGCCGGACCATCTCCGGCTGGTCACCCTTCCGGGCGACTGGGAACTGCGCACCGCTCTGGAGCGGATGGGCAACTTCCTCGCGAGCTACCGCCAGTGAGCAGCGACGCTGTGTCGGTCTCCGCCGGGACCCGCTGATGTGCGGACGGTATGCCGCGGCCGTGGATCCCGACGATCTGGTCGAGATCTTCGAGGTGGAGGTCGCGGCCCTGGACCGGCCCACCCGCAGCGTGCTGAAGTCACCCCAGCAGCCTGCGCCGGGCTCACCGGACTACAACATGGCGCCCACCAAGGCGGCGCCCGTGGTGCTCGCTCGCCCGAACGACGAGCAGGCCCCCGACGACGCGGCCCGCGAGCTCGTGGCGCTGCGGCAGCTGCGGCTGCTCACCTGGGGGCTGGTGCCCTCGTGGTCCAAGGATCCCAGCACCGGGGTCCGGATGATCAACGCACGAGCCGAGACCCTGCTGGACAAGCCCGCCTACCGGCGCGCGGCGGCAGCTCGGCGGTGCCTGGTGCCGGCCGACGGGTGGTATGAGTGGCAGCCCTCGCCGGTCGCCAAGGACGGTCGAGGGCGACCGCGCAAGCAGCCGTTCTATCTGTGCCGCGACGACGAGCAGCCGCTGGCGATGGCCGGGGTCTACGAGTTCTGGAAGGACCCGGACCTGGCCTCGGACGATCCGCAGGCGTGGCTGGTGAGCTTCGCCGTCGTGACCACCACTGCCGAGCCGGGACTGGACCGCATCCACCCCCGCCAGCCGGTGGTCCTGGACCCACCCGACTGGGCGGCGTGGCTCGACCCCGCGCAGACGGACTCCCGGCATGTCTCGCAGCTGTTGTCCCCTCATGCGCCGGGCCGCTTCCGGGCCTGGCCGGTCAGCACCGCGGTCAACTCCGCGCGCAACAGCGGGGCCGAGCTCCTCCGGCCGCTGCCCGAGCAGGACCTGGTCGGCGTGGTCGACCCGGACACGGGCGAGGTCCTCGGCGGGTGAGGGCGCGCGTGCGGGAGATCGACACGTCGGCAGGGACGGCCCGGGCGCACCTGCACCGACCGGAGCGCCCCGCCTGCAGTGCCGGGACCGTGCTGCTGGGCCACGGTGCCGGCGCGGGGGTGGAGTCCCGGGACCTGCAGGCGCTGAGCGCGCTGACCTCGACCGGCTGGACCGTGGCCCTGCTGGAGCAGCCCTGGCGGGTGGCCGGTCGACGGGTGGCCACCGCGCCGCCCACGCTCGACGCGGCCACCCAAGGCATGGTGGAGCGGCTGGGCGCCGGCAGGTGGGCGCTGCCGCGGCCCTGGGTCCTGGGCGGGCGCAGCGCGGGAGCCCGGGTCGCCTGCCGACTTGCGCACCAGAGCGGGGCGGCGGCGGTGCTGGCGTTGGCCTTCCCGCTGGTGCCGCCGAGTCGATCGAGCCGCCCGGCGAGGTCCCGGGCCCCCGAGCTGCTGGAGCCGGTGCGACACGGCATACCCCTGCTGGTCGCCCAAGGGGCTCGGGACCGGTTCGGGGGACCGGCCCAGGTGCTCGAGGCGCTGGCCGAGCCCGCTGTGCCTGCGCCGGCACGGGTGGAGGTGTGCGAGATGCCCGGCGACCACGGCCCGACGTCCGACCCGGCCGCGCTGGTGCGCGCCGTGTCCGCCTTCCTGGACGGGCTACCGTAGGGCTGCCCACCCCCTGCAGGAGGAGACCCCGGCATGCCGCAGAGCCGCACCGCGCCCGCCGAGCCCTGGGCTGCGCCCGCGGCAACCGGGCCGGTGGAGGGCACCGTCCGGGTCCCCGGCAGCAAGTCCCTCACCAACCGGCACCTGCTGCTGGCCGCGCTGGCCGACGGGCCCAGCGCGCTGCAGCGTCCGCTGGTGTCCCGGGACGCCGTGCTGATGGTGGGGGCACTGGAGTCGCTCGGGGTGCAGGTGCGGCGCCAGGACGACGACGCGGTGTGGACCGTGCAGCCGCCGACGGCCCTACGCGGCGGGAGCAGCATCGACTGTGGGCTGGCCCGCACGGTGCATCGCTTCGTCCCGCCTGCCGCCGCCCTGGCCGCCGGACCGGTCCGTGTCGACGGCGACGACGCCGCCCGGTCGCGCCCGATCATGCCGCTGCTGGGGGCGTTGCGGGATCTGGGTGTCCGGGTCGACACCACCACGAGGTCGCTGCCGTTCACCGTGCACGGCACGGGGGCAGTGCGGGGAGGGCGCGTGGAGATCGACGCCTCGGCAAGCTCGCAGTTCGTCTCGGCGCTGCTGCTCGCGGGAGCGAGGTTCGACACCGGTCTGACACTGGTGCACTCGGGCCCCAGCCTGCCGAGCCGACCGCACGTCGAGATGACCGTGCAGTCGCTGGAGGCGGTCGGGGTGCAGGTGCGCGAGCCGGAGCCACACACCTGGCGCGTGGAGCCCGGGCGCGTGACGGGCTCCGAGGTGAGCATCGAACCCGACCTGTCCTCGGCCGCACCCTTCCTGGCCCTCGCCGCCCTCACCGGGGGCCGGGTCACCGTCCCGGACTGGCCGGCCCGGACCACGCAGGCGGGCGCGCAGATGCGCGACATCCTGGTCCGGATGGGTGCCCAGGCGCAGCTGGACGGCGACGGGCTGACCGTCACCGGACCGGCCGACGGCTGGCTGGTCGGGCAGGACCTCGACCTGCACGACGTCGGGGAGCTCACGCCCGTCGTGGCTGCTATGGCGACGGCGTGCCACACACCGACCCGGTTGCGCGGGGTGGGCCACCTGCGCGGCCACGAGACCGATCGGCTCGCCGCCCTCGAGACCGAACTGACCCGGGTCGGCGGCGACGTTCAGCAGACCGAGGACGGGTTGCTGATCCGGCCAGCGCCCCTGCACCCAGCGGTGCTGCGGACCTATCACGACCATCGGATGGCGATGGCCGCTGCGGTGCTGGGCGCGATCATCCCCGGCACCCGGGTGGAGGACGTCGCCACCACCGCCAAGACCTACCCCGGCTTCGCCACCGCCTGGCAGCAGCTGGTCGGGTAGCAGGTGGGGCGCTACGACCACTACGACGAGGACTCGGTCCGGGTCCGCCCGAGCAGGCGCGGCTCACGGCCGCGGACCAAGGACCGTCCGGCGCACCGGGACGCCGAGGTGGGCATGGTGATCGCGGTGGACCGGGGCCGCTACACCACCGAGCTCGACGGTCGGCACGTCATCGCCATGCGCGCACGGGAGCTGGGCCGAGGGCGGGTGGTGGTGGGCGACCGCGTGTCCATGGTGGGCGACCTGTCCGGCGAGCCCGACGCCCTGGCCCGCATCGTGCGGATCGAGGACCGGCGCACCGTGCTGCGCCGCAGCGCCGACGACACCGACCGGGTCGAGCGCGTCATCGTCGCCAACGCCGACCAGCTGGTGATGGTCACCGCGCTGGCCGACCCCGAGCCCCGCCCGAGGATGATCGACCGGTGCCTGGTCGCCGCCTACGACGCCGGCCTGAGCGCGCTACTGGTGCTGACCAAGGCTGACCTGGCTGACCCGGGGGAGCTCGTCGGTCAGTACTCCGCACTGGACCTGCCCCACGTCGTGCTGTCTCTTGCCCCGCAACCCGGAGGCGGCACGACCGGGACACCGGGCCTGGAGGACCTGCGCAGCCGACTCCGCGGTCGCGTCAGTGTCCTCGTCGGCCACTCGGGGGTCGGGAAGTCGACCCTGGTCAACGCCCTCGTGCCGGCCGCGGAGCGGGCAACCGGTGTGGTCAACGAGGTCACCGGCCGGGGCCGGCACACCTCCACCTCTGCGGTGGCGCTGCCACTCGACGGCGGCGGGTGGGTCGTGGACACGCCCGGGGTGCGCTCCTTCGGACTCGGGCACGTCGACCCCGCCAGCTTCGTCTCCCACTTCCCGGACCTGGCCCCGGGGTCGCTGGAGTGCCCCCGGGGGTGCGGTCACGACGAGCCCGAGTGCGCCCTGGACGGCTGGGTCGCGGCGGACCACGCGGGGCCGCACGGTCCGGCGCGGTTGGACTCCCTGCGTCGGCTGCTGCGCAGCCGCACCACCGAGTAGAGCGCTGGACACCCGACACCTGCCCTTGCCGGGACGCTACGGTGACCTGCGTGAGCAGCTTCGCCGACGACCTCCGTCTCGCCCATGTCCTCGCGGACGCGGTCGAGGGCTACACCCAGGAGATGTTCCGCTCCACCGAGCTCGCCGTCTCGGTCAAGGACGACGGCACACTGGTGACCCAGGCCGATCGGCATACCGAGGAGCTGCTGCGGCACCAGCTGGGCCGCACCCGCACCCGCGACGTGGTGCAGGGCGAGGAGCTGGCCACGACCGGGCACGGCCACCGCCGGTGGGTCCTTGACCCGATCGACGGCACCGCCAACTTCATCCGGGGTGTCCCGGTCTGGGCCACCTTGATCGGTCTCGTGGTCGACGACCAGCCGGTGCTCGGGCTGGTCTCGGCGCCGGCGCTGGCTCGGCGCTGGTGGGCCGCCTCGGGCTCCGGGGCGTGGACGGGGCGCCGGTTGAGCAGCGCGCGGCGGATCCAGGTCTCGGACACCTCGGTGCTGGAGCACGCGTCGCTGTCCCATGCAGCACTGGACAAGTGGTGGGACCACCCGCAGCGCGACGGGTTCCTCGCCCTGGCCCGGCGCTGCTGGCGCACCCGCGCCTACGGCGACTTCTGGACCCACGTGCTGGTCGCCGAGGGGGCCGTGGACATCGGGGTCGACCCGAGTCTGGCCGTGCACGACATGGCGGCGCTGGCTCCCATCGTCACCGAGGCGGGTGGGTGCTTCACCGACCTGGACGGCGTCGAGGGACCGTTCGGGCTCAACGCGCTGTCGACCAACACGACCCTGCACGCAGAGACCCTGCACACGCTGCTGCACCCCGCCGACGGCTAGGCATCGGCTGTGCTGGGCTGTGCTGTGCGCCTAGTCGGCGGGCAGGACGACGACGGGACCCCAGCCCAGCTGCTCGAGCTCGGCGACGGGGGCATGCTCTGCCTCGCCGACCAGCACGACCGTCCAGGGCGGACCCGCCTGCACCTCCTCCCAGGCGGCGGCGACCTCGTCCCGGCGCAGGGCGAGCACCTGCGCCAGCGTGTCATCCACGGTGTCGGCGTCGAGTTCGTCCAGGGCCAGCCGGACCAGCTGATCGGCCACGGCGTCCGCGGTGGCGTAGCGCCCTGGCGCCGTCCGGGCCACGAAGTCGGCCGCGTGCCGGACCTCGGCCTCGCTGAGCTCCGTGCCGGTCACCGACAGCACGTCGTCGAGGACCCGCAACGCGGGCACGGTGGCGTCGGCCCGCACCGCACCGCTGACCACGCTGACACCGCCGGAGCGCCGGGGCGCGAAGCCGACCCGCATGCCGTAGGTCCAGCCCCGCTCCTCGCGCAGCACGGCATCGACGCGGGCCTGCGGGGAACCGCCGAGCAGGAACGCCAGCACCTGGTAGGCCCCCCAGCCGTGCGGGGTACGGCGGTCCGGCCCGGGCCGACCGAGGTAGAGCTCGGTCTGAGGGGAGCCCGGCCGGTCCACCAGGACGATGCGGGCCGCATCGGGAGCCCGGGGGTCGGGGCGCGGGCCCGTCGAGCCCGGATTGCGGGCCGGGTCGGCTCCGCTGCCCGCCCAGCCCGCGAGTGTCTGTGCGGCCAGGGCCTCGGGAGTCCGCGGCATACCGCGCAGGTCCCCCGCCACCACCAAAGTGGCCTGGTGGGGGACCACCGTGGCGGCGTAGAACTCGCGCACGTCCGCGGCGCTGACCCGACGCACGGTCGTGGCCGTGCCGCCCGCGGGCCGACTGGTCCGCTCGGAGGCACGCAGGTAGGTGGCCTGGAACTGGGTGGCCGCCCGGCTGCCGGCATCTGCTTGCTCGTGCTCGATGTCGCTGAGCCTGGCCCGGATGGCCCGGGTGACCTCGGCTTCGGGGAAGGTGGCCTCGCTGAGGCACTCGGCGAGGATCTGCAGGGCGGACTCGAGGCGGTCGCCGGTGACGTCGAGCTGGACGACCAGACCTCGCTCACCCACGCCGGCGGCCAGGGCGATGCCGTCCTGCTCGATCCGCTCGGCCATCTGCTCGGCCGTATGTCGTGTGGTCCCCTCGTCCAGGCAGCGTGCCATGATCGCCGCCACCCCTTCGAGGTCTCGCGGCTCGGCCTGCAGCGTCCCGGGCACTGCGAGCCGGACCGCCACGACGTGCTGACCGGGCAGGTCGACGGTGCGGACAGCCAGACCGGTGGGCAGCCGCGTCTCGGTCACCGGGGGGAAGCTCCAGGGTGCCGGCGGGCTCACCTCCGGCCGGGCCGGGACCGGCTCCACGCTCACGCCGCACCCTCCCGACCCGGTCGGGCCGTGACCGCAGCGGCATCGCGATAGACCAGGACCGCCCGGGACTGCGGTGCGAGCCACGTCCGGGCGGCCCGGGCGATGTCCTCGGGGGTGAGCGACCCGACCAGGTCGGGGTAGCTGTTCAGATGGTCCGGGTCGCCGTGCACGACCGTGGATCTGGCCAGCAGCTCAGCGCGCTCGTCGGTGGCCGCCAGCGCTTCGGCATAGCTGCGCTGCGCACCCGCCACCGCGGCGCGGTGCTGCACGGGTGTGGGGCCCTGGTCGGCGAGCCGCTCGAGCTCCTCGCAGACGGCGGTGTCGACCGCCTCGGCGCTGCTGTCCGGCAGCACGTCGACGGCGACGTAGGACAGCGACGTGCCCTCGACCAGACCGAGACCGGCGGCCCCGCAGGCCGTCGCGGTCTCGTCCCGCCGCACGAGGCGCTGGTGCAGCGGCGAGACGCTCAGCCCGGCCAGCACGTCCAGGGCCATCCCGGCGCTCAAGAACTCCGGGTCGGTGACGGCGGGCAGCCGGAAGCAGGTGTAGCTGCGCTCGGAGGGCACCGGACCGGCGACGTGGGTCCAGGTCGGCTCCTCCAGCGGAGCCAGTGCCGGCCGCAGCGCACGGCGCGCCACCGTGTGGTCGCCGGAACCCCCGAAGTAGCGCTCTGCGAGCTCGACCACCTCGGGCGGGCGCACGGCGCCGACCACGCTCAAGGTGCTGGTGCGCGCACCGTAGTGCGCACGGTAGAAGGCGTGCACACCCTCCAGGGAGGCGCCCAGGAGGTCCTCCATCTCCCCGATGGGCGTGTGCCGGTAGGGATGGTCGACGGGGAAGACGGCCCCGCACATCCGCTGGAAGGCGTCGCCGTAGGGCTGGTTGTCGTAGCGCTGCTGCTTCTCCTGCACCACGACGTCGCGCTGGTTGTCCAGGTTGGCCTGGGTCAGCGCCGGCAGCAGCCGGCGGTGCCGGTCGGCCTCCAGCCAGAGGGCCAGGTCGAAGGCGCCCACGGGCAGGGACTCGGCATAGGTGGTGCGGTCGAAGGAGGTGGTGGCGTTGCAGTGTCCGCCGTGCCCCATCAGCGCCCGGAAGTGCTCACCCTCCGCGACGTGCTCGGAACCCTCGAACATCAGGTGCTCGAACAGGTGCGCCAGCCCGGTGCTCCCCGCCACCTCGTGACGTGACCCGACGTCGACCCACAGGTTGATGCTGACCTGGGGCACAAGGTGGTCCTCGCTGACCGCGACCCGCATACCGTTGTCCAGGGTGTGCGTGCTGATCGGATAGTCCGGTCTCCGGCTGCCACCGGGCGGACCCGGCCGCTCCGGTGTCCTCACCCCTGCGTCTGCTCCGGCGAGGCGCCGCTGCGCGGCGCGACCTCCCCCGCTGCGCGGTCCAGGATCTGCTCACCGGACTCCTGCATGGCCAGTCGAGCGAAGACCTGCTGCTCGGTGATGACACGCTCGGCGCGGTCCCGGCCCAGGAAGGTGATCGTCCAGTGCAACAGGGTGCTCACCCGCGACTTGAAGCCGACCAGGTAGAACAGGTGGACCACCAGCCACATGAACCAGGCAGGGAAGCCCGTGACCTTCACCGGCCCGATCTCGGCGATCCCGCGGAAGCGCGAGATGGTGGCCATGTTGCCCTTGTCGAAGTAGTCGAACGCCGGCTCGCGGGTCTTGCCCTCGATCTCCCGCTCGATCTGCTCCGCGGCGAAGCGGGAGGTCTGGATGGCGACCTGAGCAACCCCCGGCAGGTCGTCCAGGGCGATCATGTCGCCGACGACGAAGATCTCGGGGTGCCCCGGCAGGGTGAGGTCGGCCTGCACGGGTACGCGGCCCGTCCGGTCGACCTCGAGGCCGACCTGCTCGGCCAGGTCCGCGCCGAGGGGGCTGGCGCTGACGCCTGCGGCCCAGACCTTGGTCACCGCCTCGATCCGGTGCCGCTGCTTGTCACCGTCGAGGTACTCCAGGCCCTGCGCGTTGACGTCGACGACCATCGCGCCGAGCCGCACGTCGACGCCGAGCTCCTCGAGCTGCTCCTTGGTCTTGCGCTGTAGATGGGGGTCGAACGACGTGAGCACCGCGTCACCCGCGTCGAGCAGGATCACCCGCGCGGCGGTGGGGTCGATGTGCCGGAAGTCGCCCTTGAGTGTGCGGGCCGACAGGTCGACCAGCTGACCGGCCATCTCCACGCCGGTCGGACCGGCTCCGACAACCACGAACGTCGTCAACCGCTCAAGATCCTCCTGGTCGCCCTGGGCACCGGCGACCTCGGCGAGCTCGAAGGCACCGTAGATGCGTCCGCGCAGCTCCAGTGCGTCGTCGATGCTCTTCATCCCCGGGGCGTGCTGGGCGAACTCGTCGTGGCCGAAGTAGGACTGGCCGGCACCGGCCGCGACGATCAGGTAGTCGTAGGCGTAGCGGTGCTCCACCTCCAGCGTGTTGGCCAGCACGGTGCGGTGCTCGACGTCGATGTGGGTCACGTCGCCGAGGATCACCTCGACGTTGTGCTGCCGCGCCAGCACCTCACGGGTCGACGGCGCGATCTCGCCGGGCGACAGGATGCCGGTGGCGACCTGGTAGAGCAGCGGCTGGAACAGGTGATGGGTGGTCCGGCCGATCAGGGTGATATCGACGTCGGTCCCGTCCAGTGCCTGTGCGGCGAAAAGCCCGCCGAAGCCGGACCCGACGATGATGACGCGCGGCTTGGTCGCAGGAGTGGTCGGCATGTGCCGACGATACGTGGTGGGCGTCACCGCCCGCACCCCGAGCCCCATCTGGCCAGGCATGACGCACCTGAACGACGAGGGTCCCGGAAGCCTGTCGGCTTCCGGGACCCTCACTCGTAGCGGGGGCAGGATTTGAACCTGCGACCTCCGGGTTATGAGCCCGGCGAGCTACCGAACTGCTCCACCCCGCGTCGGTGATTTCAGCATACGGCAGGCTGCCGGGCGCGCCAAATCACTCCCGGTCAACCCGGTGTATGCCGGTGCTCAGGGGCTCTGCGTCTGCTCGGCACCGTCACCCGGCGGGTCGACCGAGACCGAGCCTCCTTCGGGCGCGAGGGTCGTCAACCGCTGGATGGCCGCCTGGAGGCGATCCTGGGCCTCGGCGTAGGCCGCCAGGTCATTCGCCCGCAGCGCCGCCTGACCGTCCTCGTAGGCCTGCTGCACGTCGGCAACAGCCTGGCTTAGGTCGCCACCCTCGGCACCCGGCTCGGCGGTCGTGGGCGCCCCGTCGCCGGGGTCCGACGGCGGGGCGCTCGGCTCGGTCCCAGGATCGGCCGGCTCGTCGGGGTTCCCACTGCCGGTGCCCTCGTCGGGTGCATCGGCTCCGGAGTCGCCGCCGAAGAGCTCGTCCAGTGCCCCGTCAAGGGTGTCCGACCAGGCCAGGGTGTCCCCGAAGGACACCACCACGAGCCGCTGCAACGGGTAGGCCGAGCCACCGCTGGCTCGCACGTAGATCGGCTCGACGTAGAGCAGCCCTTCGGCGATCGGCAGGGTCAGCAGGTTGCCGATCTGCACATCGGAGCCTGCGGACCGGTTGAGGGTGAGGAACTGGGACAGCGTCTGGGTGAACGCCTCCGACGTCTGGTTGGAGCTCTCGATCTCATTCTGGAACTGGCCCGGCCCGTTGACCGTGGAGTCACGCGGCAGCTCCAGGACCCGGAGCTGGCCGTATCCCTCTCGCGGCTGCCCTCCCTTGGTGCCCGCGTCCGCGTCCGCCGCCATGTAGCCGACCAGGTTCTGTCGGTCCTCACCGGCCGGGATGAAGTTGGTGGTCAGCGAGAAGGTCGGGTCGTCCTGGCCCGGCATGGCGATGCTGAGGTAGTAGGGCGGCTGGTCCGGCTTGGCCTCGCCGTCGACGCTGGGGTCCTCGGAGACACTCCAGAAGTCCTGGCCGCCGAAGAACGCCTCGGCCGACTCCACGTGGTACTGCTGCATCACCTCGCGCTGCACCTTGAACAGGTCCTCTGGGTAGCGCAGGTGGCCCATCAGCTCGCCGTCGATGTCGGACATCGGCTTGACTGTGTTGTCGAACGCCTCTGACCAGGCCATCAGGACCGGGTCCTGCTCGTCCCACGCGTAGAGCTGGATCTTGCCGTCGTAGGCGTCGACCGTGGCCTTGACCGAGTTGCGGATGTAGTTGACCTCGCCACCGCCGATCGAGCGCACGTTGGTGGCCGTGGTGACCAGGGTGTCGCTGGTCGCGGTCTCCAGGGCCTGCAGCCGGGAGTAGGGATAGTTGGACGAGGTGGTGTAGCCGTCGACGATCCACTGGATGCGCCCGTCCACGACCGCCGGATAAGGGTTGCCGTCCAGCCGCAGCCACGGCGCGACCCGCTCCACACGCTCGCGGGGGTTGCGGTAGTCCAGCATCCGGGATTCGGAGTTGACCCCTTCGGCCAGCAGGATCTCCAGCTGACGGTACTTCAGCGCGTAGGCCAGCTGCTTGGGCAGCGACCCGATCGGCACACCTCCGTCACCTTGATAGGTGTTGCGGGTCTCCCCCGTGTCATTGCTCGAGTCAGGGAAGTCCAGCTCCTGCGGGGGCGCGTCCTCGGGGGCTCCGACAATGGAGTAGTCCGGGGAGTACTCCCCGAAGTAGACCCGTGGCTCGTAGTCACCGAGGCCCCCCACCGGGGGGATGTTGCGCTCGTAGAAGATCGGCTCGCCATCGGGGGTGCGCCGGTTGCCGTAGGCGGCGACCGCACCGAAGCCGTGGGTGTAGACGGTGTGGTCGTTGACCCAGTTGCGCTGCGTGTCCGACACCCCGCTGAGTCTGATCTCACGCAGCGCGATCACCGTGTCGACCAGCTCGCCGTCGACCTCGTAGCGGTCGACGTCGAGGGCCTCGGGGAACTGGTAGTAGCTGCGCACACCCTGCAGCTGCCGGAAGGTCGGGGAGACCACCGACGGGTCGACGAGGCGGATGCCGGGGACGGCAGCCGCGTCGTCACGCAGCTGGCCTTGCGTGGGCACGACATCCTCGGCGTCGGCATACTCGATGAACTCCGCCTCGTCGATGTCGTAGGCCTCGAGGGTGGCGTCGATGTTGCGTTGGATGAACGGCTGCTCGAGCACCGCCTCCGAGGGGTTGACCCGCAGCGACTGGATCAGGGCGGGGTAGGCCCCCCCGACCAGCAGCGCGATGACCACGAGGCCGACCAGCCCGATGACCGGTAGCCGCCAGGTCTTGGTCCAGATGGTGCTGATGAAGAAGGCCGCGCAGATGACCGCCACGATGGCCAGCACACCCCGGGTGGGCAGCACGGCGTTGACGTCGGTGTAGGTCATGCCGGTGATGCGCTCGTGTCGGGCCGTGGTGAGGTTGTAGCGCTCCAGCCAGTAGGCGACCGCCCGCACCGCCACCAGCGCCGCGAACAGCAGCGCGAGGTGGATCCGGGCCGCAGGCGTGGTGCGATCACCGGGACTCTGCAGCTGCACCCCGCCGTAGACGTAGTGGGTCAGCAGCGCACCCACGACCGCCACTCCCAGGGTGAGGGTGGCAAAGCTGACCAGCACGTTGAGGAAGGGCAGGGTGAAGACGTAGAAGCCGACGTTCATGCCGAACTGCTCGTCGGTGGCCTCGAACGGCTGCCGGTTGAACCACAGCAGCACGGTCTCCCACTGGGCGATCGCCGCTGCCCCGGCGAAGCCGCCGAGCACGACCGGAACGGCGATGAAGACGATCCGACGCACCGGCTCAAGGGCCGCGCGGTAGCGGTCCAGGTTGGCCTGCTCGGGGCTGCTGGGGGCATAGATCGGGCGGTGCTTGTGGGCCAGCCACAACGAGGACCAGACCAGGACGCCCGTGACGACACCGGCCAGCAGGAACAGTGCGACCTGGGTGCCCAGCCGGGTGGTCAGCACCGAGCGGTAGCCGACGGACTCGAACCACAGGAACTCCGTCCACAGCTGCGCCAGCCAGGTGATGACCGCCAGGACGAGCACGACGATCCCGATGGTGGGACCCAGCCGGCCACCGCCCGAGCGGCGGGCCGGGCCGGGGGGGCCAGGAGGGAGCCGTCCGCCGCCCCCGCCCACACCACCGGCACTGCCGCCCCCGCTGGGGCCGGGCAACCCGCTGGGGGC
>NZ_JBPCKQ010000242.1:0-8000 GCF_051004135.1 Ornithinimicrobium sp. | reverse complement strand
GTCGCGAGGCCGGCCCGCTGGTCGGCCTGTCCACGATCCCCGAACTGCGTACGCTGCGTGCCCGGCTGGCCGCCCTGGCCGACGGCGCCGACCCGCTGAGGCTGCAACGCGCGTTCGCCAAAGCCATGTTGGCCATCGACCCTGCCGGTTCCCCGGTGTACTACGTCGATGACCACTTCGTCGCCTACGCTGGCGCGCGCCCGGTCGCCAAGGGCTACCACACCCGACGCCGCCTGGCCGAGCCCGGCCGTGCGGACACCGTGGTCTGCGATGCCCGCGGCCGGGCGGTCCTGTTCGCCTGCGGCGAGCCCTCAGGACTGACCCGCACCATGCCCGCCGTGTTGGACCAGCTGCGGGCCGTGGTCGGCCCCGACGCCCCGATCCTGCTCGGCTTCGACCGGGGCGGGGCCTACCCGAGTGCGTTCACCGCCGCCGGGAAGGCCGGGATGGACTGGGTCACCTACCGGCGCGGCAAACTGGCACCGAGCACCGCGGCGGTGCGCCGTTCCTGGACCCTCCGTGACGGCCGCCGGGTCTATGTCCACCTCGCCGAGGAGACCGTGGAGGTTCCCGGCTACGGCCCCGCCCGCCAACTCACCCTGGTCGAACACGACACCGCGGTGCTCCAAGTCCTCACCAGCGACACCACCGCCTGCGGTGCGGCGCTGCTGGCCTGGCTACGCGCCCGCTGGCGGATCGAGAACCTGTTCAAGTACGCAGCCGAACACCACGGCATCAACGCCCTGGCCGACTATCAGATGGACATCAGCACGAACACCGCGAAGGTCCCCAACCCGGCCAGAGTCGCGGCCCGCAAGAAGGTCACCGAAGCCGAAGCCCGGCTGGTCGACGCCGAACGAGCCCTACCCCAGATGCTGAACAGCCCCGGCACCCTGCGTGAGAAGAACGCCACCCTGCCACGGCTCCACCGTGCCATCGAGGCAGCCACCGCCGACCTCGCCGCAGCCAAGACCGCACTCAAGCCCATCCCGGCCAAAATCGCCGCGAACGAACTCGACCCCAACGCGAAACGGGCCCGACCCCGACTCGAACGCCGCGGCCTGCAAATGGTCCTACGGCTACTGGCATCCAACGCCGAGGCCTGGCTCGCCGAACACCTCAACGCCTACCTCAGTGACCCCGACGAATACCGGGCCGTCCTACGCAACCTGCTCCACCTCGGCGGGCAGATCACCTACCAGCCCAGGGACATCACCGTCACCCTGGACCGGCCCGACAGCCCCAAAATCGCCCGCGCGCTGGCGATGCTCACCGACGAACTCAACGCCACGCCCGCCCACATCCCAGGCGACCGACGACCCCTCACCTACCAGGTCGCACAACCATGACCATTCCCTTGACCACTACACGAAGCCCCACTTCCGGAGGTCTAAGGCTGCCCCCGACGATCACGGTGCCGCTGGCTCGCTGAGAGATGTCGATTCCGGTGCCTGCGACGGGCTTGTCGCCGGCTCCCCCCATGTCTCGCTGGCCAGGTATGTCCAGGTTCGTGCTCTCGAAGACCCACGCACCCAAGAAGCCCATCGCGACGGCCCATGCAGTGATGAGGATGCCGCCTGCCAGTCGGCCGAATCGTCGTTGTCTGGATGGCGGCGTCTTGCCCATCGCGGCACGCGGCGGGGGCCTGGCCAGCAGGGCCTGGTGTAGAAATGGTCACCACCCTTGCTCGGCTCCGTTATGAGAGAATATCCGCTCATCCTATCGTGGAGAGAATATCCGCTCACAGGAAGGCATCGGATGATGGACGAAACGCTCTGGTCTCATCCCCGGTCCGCTTCGGATCTGGGCTCGTTCGTCGCCGCGGTCCGACGGGAGCGGGGGCTGACGCAGGCCGAGCTGGCCGGCCTGCTCGGCATCTCCCGCCGGTCTGTATACGAGCTCGAGGGGGGCAAGTCGACCCAGTATGTCGAGCGTCTCTTCGGAGCGCTGCGCTTGCTCGGTGTGTCTCTCGAGGCCCGTGCGACGCCGACGGCCGACGACCGGGCCGAAGCACCGTGGGATCTGGGCTGGTGAGCCCGTCCGAGCTGGCCGTCTGGCTCTACGGCACGCGCATTGCGACCCTGCGCTCGAGCTCGACTCCACTGCCGGGCAGAGTGCGCTGGACGTGGGCCGAGGCGGCTCACCGCCGCTGGGGCCTCGGCTCCCGGGTCGTGTCGCACCTGTTGCCGGTCGACCGCCCCACACGACGCCCGGCGGACGCCGTGGTCAGCGCACTCTGCACCGGCCTGCTGCCCGAGGGCAACGCCCGCACGCATTACGCGGTCGCGGCAGGAATCGACCCGGAGGACACCTACGCCCTCCTGGCGCGCTATGGCCGCGACACCGCTGGTGCCCTGGTCTTCGCTGCCGAGCCCGATGCGGACCCGGAGCCAGCCGAATACGCCCCCATCGACCGGGGAGCCATCGCCCAGCGGCTGCGCGACGTGTCCTCCGCCAGCGGGCCCGTCGGCCTTCAGTCGACGTCGCTGGCCGGGTTGCTCCCGAAGATCGGGGTGGGGCGATCGGCGGACGGCGCCTGGCTCGAGCCTCTGCGTGGGTCTGCCTCCACCTGGATTCTGAAGGTCGCGCACGACCCCGACGGTACGGCCGCCGATGTTGTCGACACCGAAGTGGCCTGTCTTGACCTGGCCCGGCGTCTCGGCCTGACCACGGTGACGGCTCAGCTGCATACTTTCGAGGACGTGCGGGCCATCGCCATCTCCCGCTACGACCGCCAGCTGGACCCCGATGGAGTGGTCCGGCGCCTGCACCAGGAGGACCTGGCCCAGGCGCTCGGCCTGAACACCACTGATCCGGCCCGCAAGTTCCAGCGGGGTGCCGCCTTGCCCTCCTGGGCCGGGGCGGCCGACGTACTGCGGGTCTCCGCGGGGAGGCTGGCGCCGTTGGCCCGCCTGGTGACCTTCTCCTACCTGGTGGGCAACACCGACCACCACGCGAAGAACACCTCGTTCCTGCGCCACATGGACGGCACCGTGTCGCTGGCTTCCGCCTACGACATCGCCGCTCACTTGCACCATCCCGGTCAGCACCTCAGCGCACTGGACCTCGCGGGGAAGCGGGACTTCGCCGAGTTGTCTGTCCTGGACGTGCTGGAGGAGATCCGGGGGTGGGGAGTGGGGGCCGGCCCTGCTCTTGCGGCTGCCCTGGACGTCACCACCCGGCTGGTTGAGGCGTTGGACGAGGTGGATGCCCGGCACTACCCCGGCGTCCCGCCCGGCGCCTGGACGGTGTTGCGCCGCCGAGCCGCCGCCGCTCACGAGCAGCTGAAGCGGACCGGCCTGCCGTGACTGGAAAGTAGGCGGTCCCGGCTCATCGGGGAACGACCTCGAACCGTCGGTGCCCGTGGAGGCGGTAGATCTGGAAGGCGGAGTTCAGAGTGAAGATGCGCCGATCCCCCTTCTCCTCAGCTAACGCGACCAGGGTGGCGTCGGCAAGGTCCATCGGCAGGTCCGCGTAGTTCGTCATCAGCCGGGAGCCGCGCTCGATGGCCGGTCGGGACAGGGCGGCGACCTCGAGTCGGCCGCTCAAGGTCAGCGTCCACAGGGCATCCCGTCCGGTCTGGCCACCGACGCGAGACAGCAGATACATCGCCTCGGTGAACGCAGGCCACGTCGTCACCAGCGGGAGCCGCAGACCGGCGAGGACCAGCCGGCATACCTCATGGTCAGCTTCGTCTGCGTCGATGAGGGCGACCAGGGGACCAGCATCGGTGAGCGTCACCGCCTCGCTGCGCGCTGCGCCACGACCTCCGCGAATGCCTCCCCGGTGCGTCGCGCTTGCCCGCCACCACCATGGACGACGCCGATCACGTCATCGAAGTCTGTGGTCTCGACTCCCTCCAGGGTCGCGTCGGCGCGCGCAGCGGCCGCCCGGCGGATGAACTCCGACAGTGACTCCCCTCGGACCTCGGCTGCTCGCTGGAGTCGACGCTCGAGCTCAGGGTCGAGGCGGACGCTCTTCATGCGAGCACTGTGTCACGCACAGAGCAATACGTGATACGGCCGAGACGGCTGGGGACAGCCCCACCCGGTCTCGACCTGAAGGGTCGGCGCCCCGCATGTCGGGGCAAAGCGGAGCATGAGGGGAGCGACCCACGGGATCGAACCACCCGCCGACCGAGGGCGGCAGGTATGCGGCTGTGGGCTCAAGGTGCCCACCATGGACCTCCGAGCGTTATTAAGTGTCTATCTACGTTGACTTGAAATGTCTACCTCAGTAGACTTACTCTATGAAGAGGAAGGCAGTGATCAAGCGGGTGCACGTGGCCGCCAAATCAGCCGGGTTGGACTTCGACATCGTCGAACTCACCAATCACACCGGCATCGTCGTTGGCAACCACCGGTCCACGCTTGGTCGGCACACCGAGGTCGACGAGATCACCGTCCGCAAGTTCTACAAGCAGTTCGAGACCGTCCTCGGAGAGGGGTGGTGGAAGTGAGCACGTACACCACGACAGCCACGCGCACCGCGCATGGCTGGATCGGCCAGTGCGACCAGGCACCCGGTGCTCTGTCCGATGCCCGCCGTTTGGACCAACTCATCGAACGACAGCGCGAAGCGATCGCCTTCGTCACGGATGTACCCATGGCCGACGTCGACGTCGAGTTGGCCCTCGACGTGCCCGACCCCATCAAGCATCTGCTCTCAGACGCAGCGGTCAAGACGACAGCGGCCGAGATCGCTCACGAGCAGGCCACTGCCGCCCGCCGAGCCACCGCCCATCTGCTGGTCGAGCAGGGCTACTCCATGCGCGACATCGGCGTCGTCCTCGGTGTCTCGCATCAACGAGTGCACCAGCTCGTGAACACCAAGCAGGACGCGCACGCATGAGTTGCCCTGTGTCAAGCCGCCGCTGCTGAAGGTTCCTTCCCCACCCGCGACCATGACCATGGGGTCGGTGATCACGTTGTTCACCCCGGCCTCCGACTCCTTCCCGCCCTGGCCAGGGCCTTGAGCCATCCCGACTTGACCGGCATCGTCGTGCAAGCAGGCGACAGCCTGGGCTGGGTGATCCGAAGGGCACAACCGATGCCACCTGACGACGAAGAACCCAACGCTTGGGGTAACCTGGGCGGTAACGACAGGGGAGCGCACACGCGCTGAGAGTGCGGCAGACCGACGCCGCAGACCCTCGAACCTGATCCGGTTAGCACCGGTGGAGGAAGTCGAGTCTCGTCGCCGGTGGTCTGTCACCGCCGGTACCCCTCCTGCACCCAGGAGGTCAACCTCATGCACCACCCATCCCGTATGCCGTCCGCTCGCCGGACCCGGATCGCTTGCCTCGCGCTCGTGGTCAGCACCGCGCTGGCCGGCTGCTCGCTGACCGGCGGCGGCGGTGAGAGCGACAGCGGCCCCGCCGAGAACAAGGACGACAGTGCCGCGGTCGACGACAACAGCACCGGCTCGGCCCCGGCCGGCAACGCCCAGAGCAGCGGCGAGGTCGTGCTCGTCACGCACGACTCGTTCACCCTGCCCGACGACGTCATCGCGGGCTTCACCGACGCGAGCGGCTACGACCTGACCGTGCTGCCCTCCGGCGACGCCGGGGCGATGGTCAACCAGGTCGTGCTCACCGAGGGCAGCCCGCTGGGCGACGCGGTCTTCGGCATCGACACCACCTTCGCCTCCCGCGCGCTGGAGGCCGGGGTGATCGCCGAGTACACGCCCGCCGACCTGCCGGAGAGCGCGAGCGAGTCGGCTCTGCCCGGCGACGGATCGGCATACCTGAGCCCGGTCGACGTCGGCGACGTCTGCGTCAACATCGACGACACCTGGTTCGCCGAGGAGGGCATCGACCCCCCGCAGACCCTGGCGGACCTGACCGACCCGGCATACGAGGGGCTGTTCGTCACCCCCGCGGCCAGCACCTCCAGCCCCGGCCTGGCGTTCCTGCTGGCCACCATCGGTGAGTTCGGCGAGGACGGGTGGGCCGACTACTGGCGCGACCTGGTCGCCAACGACGTGGCCGTCACCAGTGGCTGGGAGGACGCCTACACCGTCGACTTCACGGCCGGCGGCGGCGACGGCGACCGCCCGATCGTGCTGTCCTACGCCTCCTCACCCCCCTTCACCATCCCCGAGGAGGGAGGCGAGCCGACCACCAGCGCGCTGATGAACACCTGCTTCCGCAGTGTGGAGTATGCCGGGGTGCTGGAGGGCGCGGCGAACCCCGAGGGCGCGCAGGCCCTGGTCGACTACCTGGTCAGCGAGCCGGTGCAGGCCGCGCTGCCGGAGTCCATGTACGTCTTCCCCGTCGACGATACCGTCGAGTTGCCGGAGGCCTGGGCGGAGTACGCCCAGCTGGCGCAGGACCCGATCGAGGTCGACCCGGCCGACATCGAGGCGCACCGCGAGGAATGGGTCCGCGAGTGGGCCGATATCGCGACGGGCTGAGCACCCTGCGGCCGGCGCCTGGGTCGGGGCACGGCCCCGGCTGGGCGCTCGCTGCGCTCGCCGTCGTCCCGCTGGCGTTCCTGGCGGTCTTCTTCGCGCTGCCGCTGGGCGGGATGCTGGCCCGCGGGTTCTACGTCGACGGCAGCTGGGACTTCTCCGGGATCGGCGGTGTGCTGGGTCGCTCGCGCACGGTGGAGGTGCTGTGGTTCACCGTCGTGATGGCCGCGGCGGGCACGGTGCTCACCGTTGCGCTCGGTATGCCGCTGGCCTACGTGCTCTACCGGCTCGCCTTCCCCGGGCGCGGGCTGCTGCGTGCGGTGGTGGTGATGCCGTTCGTGCTGCCCACCGTGGTGGTGGGGGTGATGTTCCGCTCGCTGCTGTCCACCGGTGGGCCGCTGGGCTTCCTCGGCCTGGACCGGCACTGGTCGGCGATCCTGATGGCCTACGTCTTCTTCAACCTGGCCGTCGTGGTGCGCACCGTCGGCAGCACCTGGGAGGGGATGAACCGTCGCGCCGAGGACAGCGCTGCGGCGCTGGGGGCGACGCCGTGGCAGGTGTGGCGCACCATCACCCTGCCCGCGCTGACTCCGGCGATCATCTCGGCGGCCACCCTGGTGTTCTTGTTCTGCGCCACGGCCTTCGGGGTGGTGCTGACCCTCGGCGGGCTGCGCTACGGCACGATCGAGACCGAGATCTATCTGCTGACCACCCAGTTCCTGGACCTGCGGGCGGCCGCGGTGCTCTCGGTGCTGCAGCTGGTCGCGGTGGTGGCGATGCTGGGCCTGGCCGCCCGCGCCCGCAACCGCCGCGAGCAGGCGCTGCGCCGCGGCTCTGCGAGGTCGGGGGCGCGGCACCCGGGGCGCGGCGACCTGCCTGCGGTCACGCTCGCCGGCGTCGCTGTGGGGTTCGTGCTGCTGCCGGTGGGGACCCTGGTGGTGCGCAGTCTGCGCGACACCGGGGGGTGGACCTTGGACTACTACCGGCTGCTGCTGGTGCCGGAGGCCGGCAGCGACCTGCGGGTCAGTGTCGGGCAGGCCCTGAACATCTCACTGCGCACCGCCGTCGACGCCACGGTGCTGGCGCTGACCCTGGGGCTGATCGTGTCGATCCTGGTCTCCCGGCGCCCGCGCAGCCGGCAGGGTCGACGCCTGGTGGCGGGTCTGGACGCGGTGTTCATGCTGCCGCTGGGCATCTCCGCGGTGACCATCGGCTTCGGCTTCCTGATCACCCTGGACCGGCCGCCGCTGGACCTGCGCTCCTCACCCGTGCTGGTGCCGATCGCCCAGGCGCTGGTGGCGCTGCCGCTGGTGGTGCGCACGCTGACCCCGGTGCTGCGCGGCATCGACCCCCGGCTCCGGCAGGCTGCGGCGACTTTGGGGGCCTCGCCGGTCCGGTCCGCCTGGACCGTCGAGGCGCCGGTGGTGCTGCGCCCGGTGCTGGCCGCGGCGGGCTTCGCCTTCGCCGTGTCGCTGGGGGAGTTCGGCGCCACGAGCTTCATCGCCCGCCCCGAGCGGCCGACGGTTCCGGTGTTGAGCTACGACCTGATCGGCCGCCCCGGCGCCGACAACCTGGGCATGGCCCTGGCC
>NZ_JBPCKQ010000241.1:0-17110 GCF_051004135.1 Ornithinimicrobium sp. | reverse complement strand
GCTCCTGAACGAGATGCCGAGGTCGCCCCGCAGGGCGTCGGCCACGAAGCCGGTGTACTGCACCACGAAAGGATCGTTCAGGCCGTTCTGCTCCCGGAACTCCTCGATCTGCTCCTGGCTGGGCGGGTCGCTGAGCTCACGGTTCAGGATCACTTCAGCCGGGTCACCCGGCGACATCGACGCCAGCGCGAACGCGAACAGCGACAGCCCGAGCCACGTGGGAACGAGCAGGATGAGGCGGCGTGCGGCGAAGGTCAGCATCGGCCTGGTTGGGGGGTGGCGAGCGCTGGCGTCAGTTCCTCATGAAGACGGTGCGCCACCGCTGGTTGGTGCTGGACGGGTGGGGCTCGAAGCCATTGACCTTGTTCTTCATGGCATACGTCCGTTGTAGGCCGGCAAGCACGACCCCTCCCACCTCGTTGTCGATGAGCTCGTGCATCGCCTCTGCGGCCTTGCGCTTCAGCTCCGTCGGGTCGGTCTCGGTGAGGATGGCGTCGATCATGCTGTTGAACTTCGTCTACGGTCCGGGAGAGATGATCTTGTTGGTCGCGCTGCCGCTTTCCTGGGAGTACCACCGGAGTGCGATGAGGAAGGCCGGGTTGCCGTCGTTCTGGTTCGGAGCGGAAATATCGATGTCGAAATCACCCGAACTCAGTGCGGCGCTGTATGCCCCCTCGTCGAGCTGGGCGATCTGGGCGTCGAAGCCAACCGCTCGCAGCTGGGCCTGGACGAACTCCGGGGTGATCAGGTCCAGCCGGCCGAAGACGATCTTGACCTTGAGCGGCTGGCCGTCTTTGGTCCGGACGCCGTCGCCCTGCCGCTTCCAACCGGCCTGGTCGAGCAGCCGGTTGGCCTCGTTGCGGTCGAACGGCACGCCCTTGACCAGGTTGGCGAACTGCCCGAGCACGGCCGGTGGCGCAACCTGGGGGATGGCCTCGGCATTGCCGCCGAGCACGCCCTTGACATAGGCGTTGCGGTCGATCGAGTGGGCGACGGCCTTCCGCAGCAGAGGGTCGCTCAACAGGGTGGGCTCACCGCTGGGCTTGCGGCGGGCGATGTAGAACATGTGTACGAAGCCGACTGGGGCCTTGGCGATCTTGACGTCGGGCTGCGACGACACGGTGTTCAAGATGTTCAGCGGGATGTCGGTGATCATGTCCACCTCGCTGTTGCGAAGCGCCAATGCCCGGGTGGTGTCGTCGGGGTAGAACTTGAACGTGATGCGGTCGAGCATCGCTGGCTTGCCCCAGTAATTCGGGTTCTTCACGACCACCAGCTCTTGCTCCGGCGTGTAGCGCTCTACCTTGAACGGTCCGGTGCAAACGCTGTTCTGGACGGTGTTCTGAGGATCGCTGCCAGGCTTGAGCACCACCGTCGACGGGTGGTTGATCTGCTCGAGTAACCGGAGATTGGGCAATCTCGGGGTCACGTCGATGGACCGGTCGTCGACGATCTTGGTGGAGTCCGGTCCGAGGAACCCGGTCCCGACCGGCGGCGCCTGGGTGGTGAAGTCCACCGAGGACTTCAGGTCGGCCGAGGTGACCGGCGTGCCGTCGGCAAACTTCACCCCTGGAACAAGCGTAAATCGGAACGTGTTGTTGCCTACGAAGCGGCCTTCAGCGGCCATGGGCACCACTGAGAAGTCGGCTGCCAGCTGGACCAGCGTGTCACAGGTGTCGGCGTTGAGGGGGTAGTTGGGCTTGCGCTTCTTATCGCCCGGGGATGCGTCGACCCAAGGGTCCTTTGAGTACCCGACCTTGAGCTCCTGGGGGCCCGTCGGCGTGGCGGGCGCGTCGCCCGTCTGTCCCGAGCCGGTGACGTTCGGTGCCTCGTCGGCGCAGGCCGTGGCGACCAGTGACAGGGCCAGGAAGCCGACCAGGAGCCGTGCCCTGCGTCGCCTCCCCCCCACCGTCGAGACCTGTCGTTGCCGTTCCCCAACCCCTTGCATGTGTGTTCCCCTCTCAGCTCACCATGATCGCCGCCTCCGTACGCCCCAAACCTACTAGTAGCAAACCGATCAGACCAGAGCAGGGCGCGGGCGTCGGCAGGCGTCGGAAACGCCCAATCGCGGTTGGTGAAGCAACCGGTGTGATCTCGGCACGCCACCGGTACGCTTCCACAGCGATGACCGCCGTCCTGGACGTCCGCGATCTCGAGGTGACCTTCCGGACGGCCGAAGGTCTTGTCTCGGCGGTCCGCGGTATCAGCCTCACTCTCGAGCCTGGGCGGATCCTGGGCGTCGTGGGGGAGTCCGGGTCGGGCAAGACGGTGACCATGCTCGCCACCCTTGGGCTCCTGCCGGCGAGCGCCGAGGTGGCGGGGTCGGTCAAGTACAAGGGCCGGGAGCTTCTGAAGCTGGCGCCGTCCGAGCTGCGTAAGGTGCGCGGTTCCGGGATCGCCATGATCTTCCAGGACCCACGCACCTCGCTGAACCCGGTGCACACCATCGGGCACCAGATCGTCGAGGGGATCCGCATCCACCATCCCGAGGTGAGTCGCAAGGACGCCCTCAAGCGGGCGGTCGACCTGCTGCGGCTGGTCGGCATCCCCCAGGCCGACCGGCGGGCGAACGACTATCCCCACCAGTTCTCCGGCGGCATGTGCCAGCGGGCCATGATCGCGATGGCCGTGGCCAACAATCCCGACGTGCTGGTGGCCGACGAGCCGACGACCGCCCTCGACGTCACCATCCAGGCCCAGATCCTGGCATTGCTCAAGGAGCTGGTCGAGGAATCCGGCACCGCCCTGGTGATGATCACCCACGACCTCGGCGTGGTGGCCGGGCTGTGCGACGAGGTCAATGTGCTCTACGCCGGGCGCATCGTGGAGCGTGGCGACCGCCACCCCCTCTTCGCCACGCCGCGGCACCCCTACACGGGCGGTCTGTTGGAGTCGATCCCCCGGCTCGACGAGAAGCGGGGTAGCCGGCTGAATCCGGTGCCCGGCTCGGTCGCCGACAACATCCCGTGGGACCACGGCTGTGCCTTCGCGCCGCGGTGCAGCTCGGAGGTCGACGCCTGCCGGGAACGGAGCCCTGACCTGGTCCAGGACGACGACGTCTCCGACCTCCGGCTGCTGCGGTGTCACCACCCGTTGCCGACTCAGCACCAGACCGAGGAGGCGTGATGAGCACCGCGACCACCCCGCATACCCAGGAGCGCTCCGGCTCCGAGGACGAGCTGCTGGTCGACGTGCGCGGCCTGAAGATGCACTTCCCGATCAAGCGCGGCATCGTCTTCGACCGCACCATCGGCTACGTCTACGCGGTCGACGGCATCGACCTGCAGATCAAGCGCGGCGAGACCTACGGCCTCGTCGGCGAGTCCGGGTGCGGCAAGTCCACCTTCGGCCGGGCGCTGCTCCACCTGGAGGAGCCGACCGCCGGCGAGGTCTACTTCGACGGGGTCGAGCTGGCGAGCCTGAAGGGCGAGAAGCTGCGCACCCAGCGCCGGCACATGCAGATGGTCTTCCAGGACCCGCTGGGCAGCCTGGACCCCCGGCAGACCGTCGAGCAGCTGCTGCTGGAGGGGATGAAGGCGCACGGGCTGACCAAGAACCAGGACGCCCGCCAACGGCTCATCGATCTGCTCAAGGCGGTCGGGCTGCCCCGCAACGCGCTGAGCAAGTACCCCCACGAGTTCTCCGGTGGTCAGCGCCAGCGCATCGGCATCGCCCGTGCCCTGGCGGTCGACCCCCAGCTCATTGTGGCCGACGAGCCGGTCAGCGCGCTCGACGTGTCCGTGCAGGCGCAGGTGATCAACCTGCTGCAGGACCTGCAGGAGGAGTTCGGGCTGACCTACCTGGTCATCGCGCACGACCTGGCGGTCGTCCGGCACGTGAGCGACCGGATCGGAGTGATGTATCTCGGCGCGCTGGTCGAGGAGAGCGACGCCGACGACATCTACGCCCACCCGCTGCACCCCTACACCCGGGCCCTGATGTCCGCGGTGCCGGTGCCGGACCCGGTGGTCGAGGACTCCCGCGAGCAGATCCTGTTGCAGGGTGACCTGCCCAGCCCGGCCGACCCGCCCTCGGGGTGCCGCTTCCACACCCGGTGCCCCTGGCGCCAGGAGACCCGGTGTGACGACGAGCGGCCGGTGTTGCGGGACGTGACCATCGACGGGGTCACCGCCGGGCACCGGGTGGCCTGCCACTGGGCGGAACAGATCGCTTCCGGTGAGGTCACGCGGCACGACACCTCGCCGACCGACGTCGATGCCCCGGTGCGCGAGGATCACCACGACGCCGACCAGGGCCTGTTCGGGGCTCAGTCGGTGGACGAGGCCACCTGATCCTGACCGGCCGGCCCGGGCCGGTCTGGACTCCTGCACGACGGTAGATTGCGCTGCGTGACCCCCGACCCTCCCCGCCTGCTCGTCATCCAGCACGAGGACGACGCACCGCCCGGACTGCTGCGGCGATGGTTCGACGCGGCCGGTGTCGACCTTGATGTGCTGCTCTCCCACCGCGGGCAGGACATCCCCGTGGCCCTGACCGAGCACGACGGCCTGATCGTCCTCGGCGGCGCGATGGGGGCCCTGGACGACGACGTCGCGCCCTGGCTGCCCGCAGTCCGCTCGCTGATCGCCGGCACCGTCGGCGCCGGACTGCCGTTCCTCGGCATCTGTCTTGGCCACCAGCTGGGCGGGGCCGCCCTCGGCGGCACGGTGCAGCGCAACCCCGCCGGCCAGGCCGGCGGCGTCACGCCGTGGCTCCCGACCCCGGCGGGTCTGGCCGATCCGCTGCTGGGGGGCATCCGCGACGGGGCGCCGTGCGTGCAGTGGAACGGCGACATCGTGGTCGAGCTGCCTCCGGGCGCGACGGTGCTGGCCCGCTCCCCCGACGGTGCGGTCCAGGCGGTCCGCTACGGCGAGCACGCCTGGGGGGTGCAGCCGCACCCGGAGGTCACGCCCGCCATCTTCTGCAGCTGGACGACCGACAAGCCGTCGGCCGGTGCGCCCCGTCCGGACGGCATCGACATACGGGCGGTCGCCCAGGAGATCGAGGACCGGGGCGCCGAGCTGGCCCGCGAATGGGAGCCGTTCGGTCGCCGCTTCGCCCAGATCGTGACCGGGCTCAGGCCATCAGGGCCCCGCGGCTTTGATGCACCCGCAGCCAGCGGAAGCCGTATCCCTCCAGGGTGAGCTCGACCCCGCCGCCGGTGAGCGCCACCGGCTCGCGGCCCAGCACGTCCTCCGCAACGCTCGAGGAGTCGGACCCCTCCACCGGCAGCTGCAGGGTCACCGGCTCCGCGGCGAGGTTGTGCACCGCGAGCAGGGCCGAGTCGTCCAGGTCACAGCGGTGTGCCAGCACCCCGTGGTGCGGCTGCTCGATGATCCGGGCCTCGCCCCAGCCGATCTCGGGACAGCGCCGGTATGCCGTGATCAGCGAGTGGACGTGGGTCCACAGCGAGTCGGGGTCCTCCTGCTGGTCAGCGACGTTGACGTGCTCCGGGGCGTAGCCGCCCGGCACCGGCTGGGCCATGAGCTTGCTCGGCGGCGCGGCGGAGAAGCCGCCGTTCTTGCCTGCCGTCCACTGCATGGGTGTGCGCACCGCCATCCGGCCCTCCAGGGCCAGGTCCTCCCCCATCCCGATCTCCTCGCCGTAGTAGAGGGTCGGCGTGCCGGGAAGGGAGAACAACAAGCTGTAGGACATCCGGATCCGCCGGGGATCCCCCTGCAGCATCGGCGGCAACCGGCGCTTGAGCCCGCGGCCATAGATCTGCATCTCCTCCTGTGGCCCGAACGCGGCGAACACCTCCTCCCGCTCGGCGTCGCTCAGCTTGTCCAGGGTCAGCTCGTCGTGGTTGCGCAGGAACGTGGCCCACTGACAAGCGGGGTGGATCTGCGGACGACCGGCCAGGGCCCGCGCGAGCGGCCGCGCGTCGCCCCGGGCCATCGCCAGGTAGGTCGCCTGCATGGTGACGAAGTCGAACATCATGTCCAGCTGGCCGCCATGATCCCCACCGAAGTAGGCCAGCTGCTTCTTGTGCGTGACGTTGACCTCGCCCAACATCATGGCGCTGCCCTTGCGCCGGCCGAGGAACGCGCGGATCCGGCGCAGCAGGTCGTGTGGGTTGCCGGCCAGGCCCTCGGCCTCCTGGGTCTCCACGTCGTCGAGGAAGAAGGGGACCGCATCGACCCGGAAGCCGTCGATCCCGAGCTCGATCCAGAAGCCGATGACCCGCATCAGCTCGTCGCGGACCTTCGGGTTGGCCACGTTGAGGTCGGGCTGATGCTTGTAGAAGTGGTGCAGGTACCACTGCTCGGTGCGCTCGTCGAGCTCCCAGATCGAGTCCTCCTGGTCGGGGAAGACGACCTGGTGGGAGGTGTCCGGGGGCTCGGTGTCGCGCCACACGTAGAAGTCGCGGTAGGGGCTGTCCACACTTCGCCGGGCAGACTTGAACCACGGGTGCTGGTCGGAGGTGTGGTTGACGATGAGGTCGGCGATCACCCTGATCCCGCGGTCGTGGGCGGTGCGGATCACCTCGACCAGCTGCCCGTGGTTGCCGAGCCGGTCATCGACGCCGTAGAAGTCCTTGATGTCGTAGCCGTCGTCGCGGTCCGGGCTGGGATAGAACGGCATCAGCCACAGGCAGGTGATGCCGAGCTCGGCGAGATAGTCGATCCGCCGGGCCAGCCCGCCGAGGTCACCCACCCCGTCGGCGTTGGAGTCGTCG
The DNA here is from genome assembly GCF_051004135.1 of Ornithinimicrobium sp. Lineage (GTDB taxonomy): Bacteria > Actinomycetota > Actinomycetes > Actinomycetales > Dermatophilaceae > Ornithinicoccus. Next base: position 10,431 of record NZ_JBPCKQ010000241.1, on the reverse strand, counting down.
TAGGTCTCGATGTCCAGGCTGTAGATGACCGCGTTCTTCCACCACAGGTCGCTGGTGTCGGTGACCTTCATCGGTGCCGCTCCGTTCGTCGGGGTCGTGAGCACCCACTCCACCGCATGGCGGCGAACAGGGCAACCGGTCACACCCGGCGCCCGCGCTACGGCAGACTTGGCCCACCGCACGCTACGTCGCAGGAGGAGAGGAGGCCCGGTGCTCACCACCGTCTCGATCTATCTGAGCGTGACGTTCCTGGCGGCGCTCCTGGCGGTGCTCATCCGGCTGCCGCCGCTGGTGGGCTTCCTCGCCGCGGGCTTCGCCCTCAACCTCCTGGGCGTGGGCGAGCTGCCGGGGCTGGAGACCTTCGCCGATCTGGGGGTCACGCTGTTGTTGTTCGGCATCGGGCTCAAGCTGGACGCCCGCACCCTGCTGCGTCGGGAGGTGTGGCTGACCTCGGCCGTGCATCTGGCGGCGACGATCCTGGTCGCGACGGCGTTCCTGACCATGATCAGCATGGTGGGCTCCGGGCTGGTCGCCCGCTCCGGGTGGACCGGACTGCTGCTCGTGGGCTTCGCGCTGTCCTTCTCCAGCACCGTCTTCGTGGTCAAGATCCTGTCCGCCCGCAGCGAGTCCCAGTCGCACTACGGCCGGGTGGCCATCGGGGTGCTGATCATGCAGGACGTCGCCGCGGTCGTCTTCCTGACCGGTGCCGCGGGGGCGCCGCTGAGCCCGTGGACGTTGCTGCTGCTGCTCGTGCTGCCCGGGGCCTGGGTGCTGCGCCGGCTGTGGGACCTCGTGCCGCACGGCGAGATGCAGGCGCTGTTCGGCATCGTGGTCGCCCTCGTGCCCGGGTATGCCGCATTCGAGCTGGTCGGGCTCAAGGGTGATCTCGGCGCCCTGGTGCTGGGCGCGCTGCTCGCGGGTCACCCCGCTGCCGGTGAGCTGTCCAAGAGCCTGTTCACCCTCAAGGAGCTGCTGCTGGTCGGCTTCTTCGTCTCCATCGGGCTCGGCGAGCTGCCCACCGCTGAGGGGTTGGTGCTGGCCGGCCTGCTCATGCTGCTGGTGCCGCTCAAGGCGGCCGGGTTCTTCGTGCTGCTGTGGTGGTCGCGGCTGAGTCACCGCTCGTCGCGGCTGACCAGCCTGGCCCTGGCCAACTACTCCGAGTTCGCGCTGATCGTGGCCGCCGTCGGCGTGGAGGCGGCCATGCTCGAGGAACAGTGGCTCACGGTGCTCTCGGTCGCTGTCGCCGCCAGTTTCGTGCTGTCGAGCCTGCTCAACCGCAGCGACAGCCGGGCGATGTCGGAGCTGACGGCGCGACTGCCCGAGCAGGATCCCGACCGGCTGCACCCGGAGGACCGGCCGATCGACCTGAGCCACGGCGACGCCGTCGTGCTGGGGATGGGCCGGATCGGGCGGTCGGCATACCTGCAGCTGGAGCGGGAGTACGACCTGGAGGTGATCGGGATCGAGACCGACCTGACCCGCATCGAGCAGCTGCGCGCCGAGGGGCTGGAGGTGCAGGAGGCCGACGCCACCGACTCGGCCTTCTGGGACCGGGTCTCGCACACCGGCGAGGTGCGCCTGGTGGTGCTGGCCATGCCCTTCCACGGCTCCAATGTCCTGGCTCTGCAGAAGCTGCGGGAGAGCGGCTTCACGGGCACGGTCGCTGCCGTGTCCCAGTGGGATGACGAGGCGAGGGAGATGCGCACCAGGGGCGCTCACTCGGTGCTGCAGCTCTACAGCGGCGCTGGCACTCAGCTGGCCGACGAGGCCGTCGAGGTCATCCGCGAGCGCTGAGCCCGCTCAGTCCGCGTCCTGCTTGGGCGGGAAGCCCCCGGTCGCGATCGGCCCCCAGTGCTGGATCGTCACCCGGATCAGCGACTTGCCCTGGCGGGTCATCGCCTCGCGGTACTCCGCCCAGTCGGGATGCTCCCCGGAGATGCTTCGGAAGTAGTCGGCCAGCGGCTCGAGGGCCTCGGGCAGGTCGAGCACCTCCGCGGTGCCGTCGAGCTGGACGTAGGGACCGTCCCAGTCCTCGGAGTGGATCACCAGCGACACCTGCGGCGTGCGCCGGATGTTGGCGGCCTTGGCCCGCTGCGGGTAGGTGGAGATGACCACGCGACCCTGCTCGTCCAGGCCGCAGGAGACCGGCGACATCTGCAGCCCACCGCTGCTCTTGCGCGTCACCAGGGTGGCGTGGTGCCGGGTGCGGACGAAGTCGTCGAGCTCGGTGCGGGAGACGCGGTCGGAGGTCGCGTAGTTCGTCGGTGCCATGGCGCGTCAGCGTAGCCTGCGCTCATGGACGGGGCGGCGGGCAGCACGGCAGGTGACGACTTCGCCCGCACCAGCTGGGACCTGCGCCGGTTCCTGTGGGCACCCGCGCTGGGCTGCTACGGCATCCAGCGCATCCACCTGCTGCGCGACTGCATGGTGCTGGCCGGCGTCGGGGTGGGCGGCGGGTCGCTCAACTACGCCAACACGCTCTATCGTCCCGGGCCCGCGTTCTTCGCCTCCCCGCAGTGGGCGGGGATCACCGACTGGGAGCGCGAGCTGGCGCCCTACTACGACCAGGCGGCGCGGATGCTCGGCGTGGTGCCCAACCCCGAGCTGACGCCGGCCGATGAGGTGATGCGCTCGGTGGCGCAGGAGATGAGGGTCGGCGACACGTTCACCCTGGCCCCGGTGGGGGTCTTCTTCGGCGAGCCGGGGCGCCGGGTGCCCGACCCGTTCTTCGGTGGGGCCGGCCCGGAGCGCAGCGGGTGCCTGCAGTGCGGTGAGTGCATGACCGGCTGCCGGCACGGCGCCAAGAACACCCTGGTCAAGAACTACCTGGCCCTCGCCGAGCGGGCCGGGGCGCAGGTCGTCCCGATGACCACGGTGACCGGACTGGTCGAGCAGGACGGCGGCTGGCAGGTGAGCACCGGGCATACCGGCGGGTGGTCGCGGCGGGGCGGCACGACATACACCGCGCGGTATGTCGTGCTCGCCGCGGGCACGTGGGGCACCCAGCGGCTGCTGCACCGGCTGGCCGACACCGGCGCGCTGCCCCGGCTCTCACCGCGGCTGGGCGAGCTGACCCGGACCAACTCCGAGTCGATCGTCGGGGCGATCCGGCCCCGCGTCGAGCCCGGCACCGACCTGACCCGTGGGGTGGCGATCACCTCCTCGTTCCACCCGAGTCCGGACACGCATGTGGAGCCGGTGCGCTACGGCAAGGGCTCCAACGCGATGGGCCTGCTGCAGACGCTGATGACCGACGGCACCGGGCGGGGGCCGCGCTGGCTGCGCTTCCTCGGGGCCGCGCTGCGCTCCCCCGCTGACCTGGTGCGGACCGCGATCGTGCACCGCTGGAGTGAGCGCAGCATCATCGCCCTGGTCATGCAGGACCTGGATAACTCGATCACGACGTCACTGGCTCGTGGGCCGTTCGGGTGGCGGCGGATGACCAGCCGGCAGGGGCACGGCATACCGAATCCCACCTGGATCCCGCAGGCCAACGACGTCGCGCGGCGGATCGCCCGGCGGATCGGCGGGATCGCGGCGGGCAGCTGGGGCGACGTGGCCGACGTCCCGCTGACCGCGCACTTCCTGGGCGGGTGCGTGATCGGGGCGGACGCCGAGCGCGGGGTGATCGACCCCTACCACCGGGTGCACGGCTATCCGAACCTGAGCATCGTCGACGGATCGGCTGTCTCGGCCAACCTGGGGGTCAACCCGTCGCTGACGATCACCGCGCAGGCCGAGCGGGCGGCGGCGCTGTGGCCCAACAATGGCGAGACGGACCCGCGGCCGACGCCGGGCGAGGCCTACCGGCCGGTGGCCCCGGTGCGCCCGCGCTCCCCGGTCGTGCCGGCGTCGGCACCGGGTGCGTTGCGCCTGCCGCGGTCACGCGCGTTCAGTCGCCGCGGGCGGGTCGCGGCAGGGGAGTGTGGTTATGCGGACTGATCTTGCTCGAGCCGTTCAAGGATCCATGAGCGCACGAGGGTGGAGGCCGGGAGGTGCTGACGGTCGGCCAGGGCCTGCAGGCTGTCGTACTCCTGGGGGCTGAGTCGGATCGAGTAAACGCGGGACCGATCTCGATTCGGGTGGGTGAACCGAGCACCTGGCGGGTAGGGAAGGTCCTTGCTCCGTTCGGACTCTTCGCGCAGTGCGGCAGTCAGGTCAGGATCGATCGTCTTGGCCATTGTCGCTTCCTCCCTGATAGATGCGTAGATCATGGCCGGTGGCTGGCCAGGCGTTGACGCCGTGCAGGTCGCCGTCCAGATCGCGGTAGGCGATCACGACGAGGACCCGTCCGATGCTGACGGACTCACCGATGAACCTGGCAGCTCCGATCCGGGACTTCGGGTCCGGCTCAAACTGCACGAGGTCAGGATCGTCCAGCACTTCCTTCGCCCAGGAAGGCTCGAGATTGAGTCCACCGGGGTACCGCTCGCTGCGAGACCGGACGTAGACGCGGACATCATCCCAGTGGATCGTCTCGGCGACGACGCCAGTGTACTACGCGGTAGTACCACAGGCGCCGGGGTCGACCGACGCTACCGACATGGCGAGACCCGCAGCACCATCGACAGGAAGCCACCGCGGGTGGTCCGAACCTCCTGAGAGATCACGTGCATAAGCGGCGGTAGGACGCACCCTGGGGATCGCGGCAAGCGGAGGTTTGTCACGCCGACGCGGCGCGAGCGAGACCGCGGGTCCGCTCATAGGGCCACTGCTGTCGTTCGACCGGCCCTCGGCTTGCTACGTTGCGTTTATGACTTGGGGTGCCGGAGGGCGGGCGTGAAGGCGGTCCTGTACGAGCGGTACGGGCCTCCCGATGCCTCTCCCCGCTACCGGTCAGGTGCGGGTCAAAGTCGCTGCGACTTCGGTCAACCTCAGCGACTGGGAGGGCTTACGCGGATCGCCTGCTTACGCCCGTCTCGGCGGGCTGCGTTACCCGGCTCGCCGGACGCTTGGTTCAGACAGCGCGGGCGTTGTCGGCGAGGCGGTGACCGGGTTCCGGCCCGGAGACGAGGTGTATGGAGACAACCTGGCGCTGATGGGTGGCTTCGCGGAGTACGCGCTCGCGCCGGAATCCGCACTGGTCCATAAGCCGGCCCAGCTCACGTTCGCTGAGGCGTCAACCATCCCACAAGCGGGCGCGATCGCCCTGCAGGGCACGGAAAGGGCATCATCGGGTAGCCGGGTGCTGATCAACGGCGCTGGCGGGGGGTCGGGATCCTTCGCCATACAGCTCGCCAAGCGACTCGGTGCTCACGTGACGGGTGTCAACAACGCCGCCAAACAAGACTTCATGCGATCGATGGGCGCCGACGACGTGATCGACTACCGCCGGGACGACTTCACACGAACGACCCGGCCGTACAACCTGGTGTTGGACCTGGTCGCTCACCGCTCGGTGTTCGCCTACCGTCGTGCGCTGGCATCTGGTGGTAGGTATCGGTGCGTAGGTGGGTCGGTGCCTGCGTTGCTGCGCGTGCTCACCGTCGGCTCGGTGGTGGGGCGGCTGGCCGGGCGTTCCATCGGGGTGCTTACCGTCAAGGAGGGACCGGCCCACTTCGAGCCACTCGCCGATCTCTGCGTTGCCGCGGAGGTCAGGATCCACATCGACCGTACGTTCACGCTCGACGAGGTTCCCACAGTTCTTGCTCATGTTGGCGAGGGGCGCGCTCTGGGCAAAGTTGTCGTCACCCCTAATGTCGCAAGCTGAACGCGTTCGGGCCCCGGGCGAGTGCACAGGGCAGCCTGCTCATCGGCTTGGCCGGACACCACCTCACGCGTGCCCTGTCCGCGGAGTTAAGACGCATGGGCAACGGCCTGTGCGCACTTGGTGGTTGCCTGGAGGCAGCCGACTGCTGAGCGGAAGGCACGCACCTGGGAAACCTCTGCGCTGTTGTCCGGGCGGGTCAGGTGGTCACGCCGAAGTTCGGGGCACGACCCGTTGCGTGCTCCGTGCGAGGCGTCAGCCGGGTCGTGCGTCCAGAGGTCGATCCACGACTGGGACAGACGGGGGGCGAGTGGGCTGGATGTTGAGGTTGTCGGTGATCCGGTCACTGATGGTTGGCCAGGACGGTGGCTGTTTCTTTCTGCTCGCCAGAGACGACGGCTTGGGCGGCGATGGCCCAGCCCCACATGAGCGGGAGCAGCGCGCTGCCGAGTGAGGTCACCGTCGTCACGGCGAACATGAACGGGATGAAGCCGATCAGCAGGATGGGGGTGATGCGCGGGCGGAAGTGGTTGCGCAGCAGCATGATGCCGAGCGGTATTCCGCCGAAACCGATGACCAGGAAGGCGCCGATGCCGAGGATGAACATCTGATCCATCCATGGGGTGAAGTAGTCCCCGAACACTGACAGGGTCATGACCGCGTAGGCGACGAGCGCGGTCTGAAACAGGCGTCGCTCGGCCCCCTGAGGCCGCCGCCGCCGGTAGACGAGGTAGGCCGCAGCCAAGAACGCCACACACACCGGGGTCCAGATCTTCCCGTAGGTGACGTACACGGTCCATGGGTCGCTCCAGTCCAGCAGCGGTCCAAGCGCGCGGATGGCGGGCTCGCCCCAGGCTCCAGCAAGGGGGGCCTCCTCGAAGTCCTGCGGGTGGGACTGGGCGCGGGCGAGGGCGTGGACCTGCCCGACCACCGTGCCGACAGTGGCCATGATCCAGGCGAACCGGCTGATCCGCCGGGCGGTGACTGGGGTGATCTCCATTGGTGGCTCCTTGTTGGGCCCTCGGTTTGGCCGTCGAGCGATCGGCCACGTTTCGAGGGTATGAAGGCTGCGACCGCGGGTCGTCCTGCGCCGGGACGGATCATGTGGGACCGCAGCAGGAGAGCGGCGTCCTCCGTAAGGAGGACGTCTGTTCGCCCCTCTGGGGGTACCGTGCGAGGGTGAGCCGCAGGAGTTGGGCCTTCGACATCGCCGTGGTGTTGGCGGTGGGTTTGTTGGGACAACTCGAGGCGTGGTTGGGCATCGGGTCGACGCACCGCCAAGGGCCGTTGTGGGCACAATCGCTGCTGTATGCCGTCACGGCGCTGTTGCTGGTGGGCCGTCGCGTGCGGCCGCTCGCGTGCCTGTCCGCCATCGTCGTGGTCAGTGTCGCCGAGTTCGTTGCGGTCGGCTCGCCGGAGGGATTCGCGGTGAGCGTTGCGCCGCTCATCGCGACCTACACCGTCGGCAACCGGTTGCAGTGGCCACGGTCCTGCCTCGGGCTGGTGCTGTCTGTTGTGCTCTGGGTGCTGTGGGCGGCGTTGGACCCGGTGAACCGAGATCTCGCTGAGCGCGTGTCGTCGTTGGTCTGGTTGACGCCGGCGCTTGTCGCGTGGCTGCTGGGCGCGCTCGTCCGGGCCGGCCGGCTCAACGCCGAGCAGCGAGCCGTCAACCGTGAGCAGCGGGCGTCGCGTGCTGTGGCCGAGGAGCGGAATCGGATCGCCCGAGAGTTGCATGACGTGATCGGGCACAGCGTCAGTGTCATGACGGTGCAGGCGTCGGCCGTCCGTCGGCGGCTCACGGCAGATCAGGCGGTGGAGCGGCAGGCACTCGAGTCCGTGGAGAGCGTCGGACGGGAGGCCCTCGCAGAGATGCGGCGCATGGTCGGTGCGCTACGAGGCGTCGGTGAGGATCATGAGCTCGAGCCGGTGCCGGGTCTGGACCAGGTGGATCGGTTGGCGGAGAAGTTCCGCACGGCCGGGTTGCCCGTGTCGTTCTCGGTCACCGGAGTGGCGCGGGACCTGGCGCCGGGCCTGGATCTCACGGCATACCGGCTCGTTCAGGAGGGGCTCACGAACACCCTGCGGCATGCTCGGGACCCGCAGCGGGTCGAGGTGGCGGTCGCCTACGGGGCGGACCGGATCGAGCTGGCGATACGCGACGACGGTCAGCGGTCTTCGGGCTCGCCTGCGACGGAGAAGGGCAGCGGCCTGTTGGGGATGCGGGAACGCGTGACGGTGTACGGCGGTTCGCTCGTTGCCGGGGTGAGGCCCGAGGGTGGGTTTGAGTTGGTGGCTACCTTGCCCATGGAGCCGACATGAGTCTCGTCGATGCCGGGTCGTCCACATCGATCGGAACGCTGATCGTGGACGACCAAGCTTTGGTGCGGGCCGGTTTCCGGATGATCCTCGAGATCGAGCCGGACCTGCACGTGGTGGGCGAAGCGGCTGACGGAGATCAGGCTGTGGCCCAAGTGGCCGCGTTGAAGCCCGATGTCGTGCTCATGGACGTGCGGATGCCGGGGGTTGACGGCATCGCGGCTACGCGGCGGATCATGACCGACGCCTCGTGCCGTACACGGGTGGTGATGCTGACGACCTTCGACATCGACGAGTACGTCTATGAGGCCCTGAAGGCCGGGGCGAGCGGGTTCCTGCTCAAGGACGTGCAGCCGGAGCTCTTGGTGGCCGGCATCCGGGCAGTGCACGCTGGCGAGCCGCTGCTCTCGCCCACGGTGACCCGACGGATGATCGAAACGTTCGTCGACCGGCCACGGACGGTGGACCAGGGTGCCCGCAAACGGCTGGCGTCGCTGACCCCCCGGGAACGAGAGACCCTGCAACTGCTGGCGCGTGGGCTCACCAACGCGGAGATCGCCGGCGACTTGTTCGTCTCCGAAACCACCGCAAAGACACACGTCGCCAGGGTTCTGACAAAGCTCGCCCTGCGCGACCGAGTCCAGGCCGTCATCTACGCCTACGAGACCGGCGTGGTGAGCGAGGAGCCCAGGCGAAGCCCGTAGGGCGCTCGGCGACGTCATGCTCGACCAAGTGGGAGGCGGTATGCGCCCGGCTGGGGGACAGAGAGGGATCGCATGCCATAAGAGCGCGCGCAAGACACGAGGTGTCCATCGGCTGGAGGAGACCTAAGGCAGCAGGGCCAACACTTCGATCAGTCCCGGCGAAGTCCAGCCACTACTGGTGCTGTGCGATCCCTCCGACGACTCAGTGCTTGGGTCCACACGCCGACACGTGCTGCGCTTCCACGCGCAAAGAGCCGGTGCGGCCCAGTCCTTCTGGGCGTTAGGCACACCCCCGCGCAGGGCTCGGCGCGCAGCCCCGGTCGCGGGTGAGCAAAGCCCGTGTCGGCGGCCCTTGACAAGCCCGCTGCCCGGTCAGCGACGACTCGAGCGGGCCTCATCGTCGGCATGCCGGACGATGCCAGGCTCAGACCTAGCAGCCACGTACGGCAAGCCAGCGGTGCCCGGCTGGACTCCAGCACGACCCGCAGCCGGGAGGTCCGCGCCGACCGAGGCGACTCATCGCCAGGACTGAGATCCGATCCCCACGGTCGCGGCGACACCCAACCTCAACGCCTGGTGTGGCCGGTTGTGGCCGTCCACGTCCAGAGATCTGAGTTGGCCCCGGGCGCTGCCCCTTGCCGAACCGCTACGGCGGGAGGATGCTTGCTCCCTTACGACTTTGGGAGGTTACGTGGTGGTCGGTGAGAACGAGAAACTGGTGCGCCGTCTGGTCCAGGAGGGCGTCAACGCCAACCAACCCGAGATGCTGGAATCGGTGGTTGCACGGGATGTTCGCGTCCATCCCGGGACGCCTGGTGCTGCCCCCGACACCGAAGGCCTCGAGGAACTCAGAGTAGCGTTCGGGCGATTTCACGCCGCGTTTCCTGACTTGCACATCGCTTTAGACGATGTGATCGCAGCAGGCGACCGCGTCGCTGCGAGGTGGACGGCCACCGGCACTCATCGAGGAGACCTGGCCGGGATCCCGGCGACTGGCCGGGCAGTGCGATGGGGCGGCATCGACGTCTACCGGCTCGACGACGGCATGATCGTGGAGTGGTGGCGCAACGATGACTTTGTTGGGTTGTTGCACCAATTGGGGTCAGACCCGCTTCGGGCCCCCTCGGTCGACTCGGACGACCCATAAACTCCGGGGGTCGCGGCACCGATCACGCGGGCCAGGGTAAACGTGATCAATGCGTACGCCAACCACGCCGCGTTGGCTGCATCTGACCCCGAGGGCAACCTCGCGAGGAGACCTGCCTTCAGCTCGGCGATGACCTGTTCGACCAAGGCGTGTTCGCCCTGCCAAACGCGGCACGGGTCCCCTCGGCGAACCTTCAGGATGCTCATGTACTCGGAGACTCATCTTTTTCCACGCCGCTGCGGATGCCGGAGTCGAAGAGAACCGGTAGCCCGTCGGCGGCAGCGCCCACCAAACGCAGCGACCCCGGCACATACCAATAGGCAACGCACGTGTAACTACTCAGGTGTTCGGCGTGGCGGGTTGATACTGGTGTGACTGGTGAGACAGTTGTTAGGTGTCCGATGATCCGCTGTGTTGAGCGACAGGGTGGGTGGGTACCAGGAAGGGCCTTGGCGTCATCGACGATGAGGACGGGTCATGGTCATCGTGGGTGACGCGGCCGGCGACAGGGTGCTGACCAGGGCGAACCACGTTTCGCCTCTTGCCACGGGAGTGCC